>JAOTWS010000004.1 GCA_029862745.1 Nitrosopumilus sp.
TAGGAAAACAAGATCTTGAAGACAAGATTGCCAAATTAGAAGCAAAATTAAGTGAACTTTCTACTAAGTTAGAGGAAAAGCCAGCTGAGGTAAAGCCAGCTGAGGTAAAGCCAGCTGAGGTAAAGCCTGCAACAACAAAACCAAAAGGTGTTCTACCAAAAGGATTTGAAAAATCAGCAGAAGCTCCTAAACCACAGGAGGCACCAAAGCCAGCAGAAAAACCAGCTGAGGTAAAGCCTGCAACAACAAAACCAAAAGGTGTTCTACCAAAAGGATTTGAAAAATCAGCAGAAGCTCCTAAACCACAGGAGGCACCAAAGCCAGCAGAAAAACCAGCTGAGGTAAAGCCTGCAACAACAAAACCAAAAGGTGTTCTACCAAAAGGATTTGAAAAATCAGCAGAAGCTCCTAAACCACAGGAGGCACCAAAGCCAGCTGAGACTACGTCACAACTTCCCGTAACAGTACAAGCAGCATTAGAAAATGCATACATGAATGCTCCAATGACTTCTTTCCATGATTACAGAGCAAAAGTAACTGGTTATTCTCCAGCTCCTAACAGATACTTTGTTAGATTACATGCTCCTGTAGGAAAAGTTCCAACTAAAAATTGGAATGATCAAAAAGTAACAGTAACTGGTTACACAGCAGCATCAAACCAATACTTTGCAACAAGAGCTAGAATGGCATATCATCCTGCTGACAAAAGATTTGGAAGTTTTAGTGGGGTAAACATGAGTGTTGAAGGGGTTGCTGCACAAGCACAACAGGCACCAGAACCACCAAAGCCACAGGAAGCACCAAAGCCTAAAAAAGGAACACTTCCAAAAGGTTTCTAATTCAATTATATTCTTTATTTTCTATTTTTAGTAATACTATTTTATGATATTTTTTTACATTGTTTATGCCACCAAAAATTCCATGTCCTAACTGTATGCAAAAAGAATGGCTTGAAAATCCTGAATTGAATTACCTCCCAAGAGTAACTAGATTAGAAAATGGCAAATATGTGGCCGATACAGACAACGGGATTCACGTTAAATTGTGGAGATGTAATAATTGCATGTATGTAATGCAATTTTGGGAACATGACTAATTCAAAATGTACTAGTTTAGAGAGTAATTTAAAAATTCAAATTTTTACAGATTCCGCTTTAATTTTATGAATTATTTTAATTTGGAATTTGTTTTGAACAAAATGTAAATAAACAATGCAATATCAACTCTAAAGAGATGGTAGAAAAACGAAAAGCAAATACAAAGAAAGATCTTGAAGACAAGATTGCCAAATTAGAAGCAAAACTAAATCAACTTTCTACTAAGTTAGCGGAAAAGCCTGCGGAGGTAAAGCCAGCTGAGGTAAAGCCAGCTGAGGTAAAGCCAGCTGAGGTAAAGCCAGCTGAGGTAAAGCCTGCGGAGGTAAAGCCTGCAACAACAAAACCAAAAGGTGTTCTACCAAAAGGATTTGAAAAATCAGCAGAAGCTCCTAAACCACAGGAGGCACCAAAGCCAGCTGAGACTACGTCACAACTTCCCGTAACAGTACAAGCAGCATTAGAAAATGCATACATGAATGCTCCAATGACTTCTTTCCATGATTACAGAGCAAAAGTAACTGGTTATTCTCCAGCTCCTAACAGATACTTTGTTAGATTACATGCTCCTGTAGGAAAAGTTCCAACTAAAAATTGGAATGATCAAAAAGTAACAGTAACTGGTTACACAGCAGCATCAAACCAATACTTTGCAACAAGAGCTAGAATGGCATATCATCCTGCTGACAAAAGATTTGGAAGTTTTAGTGGGGTAAACATGAGTGTTGAAGGGGTTGCTGCACAAGCACAACAGGCACCAGAACCACCAAAGCCACAGGAAGCACCAAAGCCTAAAAAAGGAACACTTCCAAAAAATACAGAACAAACACCACCTCCACAACAAAATACATCCAGTAAAGATGAAGGCAAATCAAGAAAACAACAACTCGAAGAATATGAAAAGGAATATTTGCAAAGAATTGAACAACAACAGACTGAAGAAGAGGAAGCATATCAAGAAGTTATTGAAGCAGAAGCAAAACCTAGATCTCAGCAAACCCGTGGTAGTTTACCAAAAGGGTTTGAACCAAAACCAAAACCTGAGCAACCAAAACAATCTAGAGGTACACTGCCAAAAGGTTTCTAATTTTTCAACAATCTTTTTCTTATTTTTAATTTGAATTTAAAAAATCATTTAGCACTTCTTGTGAATGTCCCTTAGGTTTTACTTTTGGATATATTTTGAAAATTTTTCCTTTCTCATTTACTAAGAATGTAGATCTATTCACTCCCATGTATTCTCGACCCATGAATTTTTTTTTACCCCAAACCCCAAACATTTTTGAGATTTCTTTATCAGTATCTGCTAATAAAGGGAATGTGATTCCCATTTTATCACAGAATTTCTTATGAGATTCAACATCATCGGGACTAATACCAATAATTTCAATTCCTTCCTTTTGGAATTTTTTGTAATCTTTTGAAAATTCATCAGCTTCTGTAGTACATCCAGGTGTGAAGTCTTTCGGATAAAAGTAAATCACATGTTTTTTACCCTTAAAGTCATTAGATTTTACTTTGTTACCATTAGCATCATGTACCTCAAATTTTGGAACAGAGTCACCTTCAGAAACCATATACAAACAAATGGTTTTACCTATAATTAATTACTTTTTGAGATCTTTTGAGCCAAAATATAGTTCGAATCTTTTATATGGATACAGGATTGGTTTTGCTTAATGGTTAATCCACGAGCATACCTTGCTGAAGCAATTGCAACTTATGGATTAGTATTCTTTGGTCCACTTTCAGTGATTTTGGCAATTGCATCATTTGGAGAAGAATTAACAACACAATCAGTATTGTTTATTTCTCTTGGACATGGAGGGGCCATCGCTTTGATGGTTTATGCATTTGGACATGTCTCAGGTGCTCATATCAACCCTGCAGTTACTATTCCAATGATGATTACAAAGAAAATTGGAATTGTTGATGGAATTGGATATATCGTTTCACAGCTTATTGGTGCTGTAGCAGCAGCAGCAACACTTTGGGTAATTTTACCTGATCTTGGAGCTAAAGTTAACTTTGCAACTCAAGGTGGTCCAAGTGATTTAATCAATAATAGTATTGCATCTGGATTTGCAATAGAGGCAATTTTGACATTCTTCTTAGTTACAGTAATTTTTATGACTGCAGTTCACAAAAAAGCATCTCCTGGATGGCATGGTTTTACAATTGGAGGAATGGTTTTCCTAATTCACCTAATCGCAGTGCCTCTAACTGGTGCATCAGTTAATCCTGCAAGAACATTTGGTCCGGCATTAATCTCTGGGTTCTGGGAATTCCATTGGATGTATTGGGCAGCACCAATTTTGGGTGGTATTATTGCAGGTCTAATCATGAACTATGTCTTTGTCAAAAAGGCAGAGCAAGAAGCATAATCCTAACATTTTTAAAAATTTGAATTTTAGTTTTTCAGTATGAGTTCAGATAAAGATATTTCGCAAATGTTTCATTCTGAATCTCTCAAACTTCATAACCTAATTGATATTGCAAATACCAAAACAGATATGGATATTCATGAGATTGTTGAAACATATTATCAAGTCATGAATGTTTCTTCTATTGCAACTATGCTAAAACAACAGACTGAATCTGAAGAATTATTAAACAAAATCCGAGAAACTGAAAAAATAATTTCTGAAAAATTTAACTCTAATATTCATCCTAAAATTCTGACAAGTTTATCTACCTCAATTCAAGAAACAACTAAAACTTTACAATCTGAAAACGTTAATAAAAAATCAAAAGAACAAATTGAAAATGATGCGAAACTGTTTGAAGAATTACGCCAAAAAATGAGCACTAAAGAATTTGTTCAACAATATGATACTGGAATTACTCATGATTGAAGAACTTGCAAAAAAAATAGTTGAACTAAAAAATGAATTTGCAAAATCTTATGACGGAAAAAGCCAAATTCAGGAAATTATTCCAAAATCAAGTTCAGAGACATTCCCAATTATGGACCATCATTTGGAATTACTGCATCAATTTGCGACAAAAAATCCAATCTATTATAATTTTTTTGAGAAAAAAATAGGTTCAGTGGATTGTATTGTGTATGAAGGAGACATTAACAAATTTTGGCTCAACAGCATTCAACATAGCTCAAGTAAAGCTCCTTTTTCACCCACATGGATAGTGTCAGGATACATTATCACATTACTTGCAAAAGAATTGGGGTATTCTGAAGTAATCGATATTGGTTCAGGTGATGGCCGTATCGCATTTTGTGCAAAAATATTGGATATGGAATCTTACAGTATCGAATTAGATGAAATACTAGTAGACTTGCAAAAACTTTTGAGCGACAAACTTGATTTTCACCCATACTGCTCTGACGCTTTAAAGTTTGATTATGATTCATTAAATTTTAAACATCCAATTTTTTTCATCGGAGGTCTTGCTCAAATGGGAGGGACTGCTTTAGCTGCAGGAGTATTACAAAAGATAAATTCAATTTCTCATCTTAAGAACAATTCTGGTTGGGTCTTTGCAGGTACATTTTCTCAAAAATATGCATCAGATCCAAAGAATGAAGGTGGGTGGGGGACATTTATTGAAAAAAATAATCTTAGATCAATTAAGATTATTTCTTTGCCTACTGCATGGACTTTTCACGAATCTGATCCAACTCCCTACATATTTTCTCAATCAATTTGACTGATAGCAATCCAAATTAAGCGGAAATCTCCCAAACTTTTTGGACTCGTTGCATAGCTTGGATAGTGCGAACGCTTGCGGAGCGTTAGGTCGCCGGTTCAAGTCCGGTCGGGTCCGTTTTAATACTGTTCATTTATTGTTCCATGGATTTTTTTTTGAATTAAACTTGTAATGGCATTATAATCTTCAAAACAATTGGTTACTTTGTTGTTAATTTACAAGAAATTTCTGTATTGAGATACAAACCATAACAGATTCGAACCATGATTTAATTTATTGTCAAAGATACTTGGGGATTATTTGAAACCGTGAAAAATGTAGTCATAGTAGATCTAACAATAAAAAGAAGTTCAAATTAAGTAGGAGCACAATGTGTATGGGGATATAGTTAAGACATTAGAAACAATACCCACGTGTAAATATGAATCTCAGAAAATAGAAGTTCTATGATATGATGATGTTTCTTAATTCATCTAGCGAGTTAACCAAAAAATCAGGATTTTCTTCTATCAGTGCATCTTTAGTGTTATACCCCACAATGTAACTATGATCAATACGAGATAGACTATTTCAAAATGTTAATCAAATATTTGTAAATTATTTTCCAATTTCTCGGGCACATTGTGATGAGCACGTTGAGTTATTATACAAACTTTCATATTCTCTATTGCAATGAATGCAGGTTCTAAAAGTCATGTATTCTTTACACATTCATGGTATAAAAGATAAATCATTAGTAAATGAATATGTCTATTTGTATTTCCATAAGAATAAGCAAAAATACTGTTGTTATTATATTATATTCCAATTGAATTTCTTAAATTCATTATTAAAATTTGTAGAGGCAATAAAATTATTTTTAATTAAATGAATTCATCGATAATATAATACAGAACAATTTAGAAAAACATTAATTCTTAAAATTGGAAAAATATATTTTTAATTTTGACATTATGTTAAGTAAGATTACATTTAATCCCTGTAAAAAGAGGGGTTGTTAGCCTATTTCTCTGTTTTAGATGCTTCTTCTTTTTTAGGTTCTTCTTTTTTATCGTCGTTAGCGACTATTGTTGTTTTTGTTTCTTTATTTTCCATACTATATAGTATATCATAGTGAATATATACTAACGTATTCAAATTTATAGTTAATCAAAAAATATATAGAAATTTAGGCGTAAAATTACGCAATTAAGCCGGTATATATCCATGTCAAGTCCAGTAGAACCATGTTCGAAAAAATAATTAAAAAATTGAAAGGTGGTTCTTGTGAAACCAAAGTAGCAGATGATGTAAATGCATTCGGAGAATCTGAAAAGACAAAAGAGGATACAACAAAATGAAATACCAATGCAGAGATTGCAGTTTTAACTGGCAAGGTTACTCAGATACTTTTGATAAAGTACTCATACATGAAAAAACTCATTTGAAAAAATAAGTGAGCATTCACTTTGATATTTGCATAATTCTAAATAAAATGTCATGTAGATGTGAAGTTTGCAGTACTCCAAAGGCTACAAATATTGATCAAATAAATTGTGATGACAAGTTAAAATCTAAAACATATAGTAATTTACTGTGTGCATAAAGTTGGGTCATCTAATCATAAATAATTTAACAATCATCATGATTCTAAATGATGATGATCAGGATGATACTTAGTGTATACTAATTTTACGTATCTTTAATACAAAGAATGCTTCAGTACACACATGAGAAATAACTCTTGCAGAAAATGCGGTTATAAAATGGACGTACATCAGAATTGCCATGAATGTAAAAAACCAATTGAGTTTATTTGCCACAAATGCAACACCCATACAGATAAAGAAATTCATTCTGATTGCATAATTCAAAAGGTACTTGTAAAGGCGTAAGAAAGTTTTTGACAATTTTACAAAATATTGAAGAGATAAAATTAATCTGCCGTAATTGCAATGCATTAAGATTTGTAACTGATGAGATAACAGGTGAAATCACTTGTTCTAGATGCGGTTGTGTATTTACAGAAAATTCTGAAGATAGAGGAATGGAACGCAGAAACTTTTCAGACATTACTGACAATACAAGAACAGGGCCAGGCATATCACTAAAAAGACATGACAAGGGTCTTTTTACAATAATCGGGGCACAAAACAAGGATTCTGTTGTAAAATCACTTTCAGCAAAGACATCTCAAACATTTGGAAGATTGCGAAAATGGGACAGTAGGTCACAGACAAAAAATTCCGCAGACAGGAACCTGTTACTTGCACTTCAAGAACTAGACAAAACACAATCAAAATTAGCCCTTTCAGATACGGTGATTGAAAGAGCAGCCCTCTTTTACAGAAAGGCCTCTGAGAAGAATCTCATTCGTGGAAGAACTGTAAAATCAATTACTGCAGCATGCCTGTATGCGTCATGCAGGGATTTAGAACATAATAGAACCCTTACAGAAATTGCCGAAATGTTTGCAGTATCTAGAAAAGAGATTGCAAGATCATATCGTATACTGTTTAGAGAACTAGGCTTTGTGACATCCATAGCAGATCCAATAAAATCCATCACCAAGATAGCAAGCAAGATTGGAATAAAGGAAAAAACAATACGAAAAGCAGTACAGATTTTAGATGCAGCCCAAGATGCAGGAATCGTAGCCGGTAAAAATCCTGAAATTATTGCGGCAACTGCAATTTATGCTGCATGTGTCATAACAGGAGATGCAAAATCACAAATTGCAATATCTGAAGCTGCAGGTACTAGTACAGTTTCAATTAGAACCAGAGTTTCAGAATTTAAAACAAAACTAGGTCTGTTTTCCACGCTAAACTAATAGTCAAAAATTATGATGAAAAAATTTACAGTGCACCGTAATAATTTCCAGAAAATCATATCATACACAAAATGACTAGTATGAGAATATCCCCCAATGGTACTAACATTCCAGGTCACTATCGAGAATGTGAAGAAGGAAGTTGTTCGCGGTTGATACCATGTCCACATATTAGATGCCAGGAGCATCGAACTGATATGGCAATAAAAGATTGGACTGTACAACATATTGAATCATGAAAAATATGTCAATTAATGATCAATTAATGAAAAAGGATTCTAAAATAAAATTATCAGAAGATGATTTTGTTTTGGTTGGAATGAACTACAATTATTATATGATTCCAAGACTTGCATATCACAAAGATGATCTTGTAGGCCTAAAAGAGCAGATCCTCAAAAATCAAAAATTGAATGAGGAACTAAGGGCAGTTTGGAATGATGGAATGCATGGGATATTTGCTGATGAAATTGCAGTGATAATGGAGAAATATTTTGGCAAAAGAACAGAATAGTGATAAATCTAGTACATCAAAAGATGCAGAATTTAAGATATCTCTCTCAAGTGAAGATATTGATAAAATTGATGAAAAAATCAGGAACGGAGATGATGATGATGAAACACAAAAGTGTAGCCTTGTTAGTGGAGTGGTTTTGATTAATACATGTACAAATTGCGGCAATAAATTCAAACCCGTAAACAGTATGATTTGGGAATCATTATGTGATTTGTGTCTGGGAAAAAAATAAAACCTGATTGAGAATGAGACACTTATCTCAGAATTAAGGTAACTTTTGATTTGATTTTAAATAAAATATATCTAATTTTTAAAAAAATTATATTTGTGTGCTTGATGAACCTGAAAAATGAACGCTATTGTAACAAGTCTGATCGAATCAGTCTAAGTCTATTAGTCCTAAAATAATTTCGGCACATAAATCCCAAGATAACTTAATCCAGAACAACAATAGATTTTTTGTAGAGAAAAGTTAGCAATATAATCAGGTTAGGGTATTTTTTAAAATATCATAGTTTAAAAAAAACTAGTAGCCTTCTTCCCCAGGAAAAAGAAGACACCAATAGTTTGCATTAGTTTTTGCAGATTTCTTTTGGCCCACTTTGCAGGGTCCAAAGACATTTCCACTATCTAATTCTGATTGATAGTTGGGAACTCTTTGAATCTGTTTGACTATTGCAGGTGTTACAAAAAAGGAATGTACTTGTTGATTGTTCACATCAAATGTCTCTACAGTATCTATGACATTATAGTCTGTCATTCCGTCTTCTCCAATTGCATCCTTTGGAGTGTATGGTGACGGCTTGCCTCTGTTAGTTCGAAAGTCCTTGATGTTGATGATTTTGCCTAAAATCTTTCCGATTCCTATTGCTTTGGTTTGTTCCTGTGGTTTGTTGTAATCACCCAAGTTGATTTGAGTTTGTGTCGTTTTGTTCATTTGTGATTCTACTTGTAATGTGAAGAAATTCTAAATGAGTTATCTCTTTCATGAATTGATGACGTCAGGTCAATGACAATTCCACATATTACTATGACTTTACAATTGCTCTACCAGTACGAGAGTGACTGCCAATAATACTAGAATAGAAGAGACAGTTAATTGTTATCGCAAACACTTGTTTCTTTGATTTTCATTCATGAAAATTGCCTTGTTTTTTTTATTACTGAGAGAATAAGCAGAATTATGAAAATTGCCAAAGACTATCTTAATACCCCACGAACTATCAAATCTAATTCAAATCTGGATGAGGTTTTAAAAAAGATCATAGATGAGAAAAAAAGTCGTCTTTTAATCACCGATAATGGAAAAATCACGGGGATTGTAACTGAAAAGGATTTAGGGTTATTCCTACTCAGCGACAACAGTGAACGAAGACTAGATGAAATTCCTTTATCTGAAATTGCGATAAAAATAATTTCAGTGGACGAAAAAACAGAGCTTGATGAATGTGCTAGTGTTATGTTGAAAAAGGGAATCGGTTCATTGGTTATTACATCAAATAATAATATTGTTGGAATTTTGACAAAAACAGATCTCGTAAGATATTTCACTAAAACTCATTCTGGAAAAAAAATTGTAGGTGAATACATGTCTCCATACTATGCTTGGCAATATTCTGACACTCCTTTGTATAAAGTAGTGTTGAAAATGATCAATGAAAAAATTTCACGAGTTATAATACGAAATCATGATGAAATACCAGTTGGAATCGTAACGTTTAGAGATTTATTCAAACTTGCACTTAGATTAGGTGAACAAGACGACATACTTGATAACACTGATCCTGTAATCTCGGTAATTTTTCCAAGAAAGGGTTTCATATCTAATTCTGGTTTTGGTGGAGCTACCAAGATTGATGAAATAATGAATACTGACATTATTTCAGTAGATTACGATGATGATTTAGCAAAAACAGGTAAATTAATGTTAGAGAAAAATATCAATGGTGTTGGTGTTTTATCTGGACATGGAAATATCATTGGAATTATCAGTAAAACAGATATTATGAAAGCTCTAGCTTTTCTAAAATGATCATATTTTGGTTTTTATGCTAAATGGAATTAGCATATTTAAAATAATATTTTAAGTGTGCCTAACTTGTCTGCTAAAAATCACAAAACTATCTAAAACTCTAATAATTCCACATATAGTAAGGAAGCATTGGATTACGAAAAATTTTGTTCGCAAATTTTAGAGGCAGAACCTAAAATTCGATTTGCGACTGTTTATGATGAATGGGCCGCTCATGTAGGTGGAGGTATGCGAAAAGGTTTAAAGAATTTACTTTCAGAGCATGCAGAAAATGAATTAGTCAATCTATCTGTTCTAGATTGGAAGGCAAGAAAGGACATGGCAAAATGGCTTGGTAAAACCATCTACACTTTGGCAGAATATGATAAGGTAAAGCGATTTTCATTTTATTTGGGAGATGAACATTTACTTCTTGTTAGTACTGAAAGAGATTGTAATACCAACGACATAGTTGAGAAAGTGATTCAACTATATTATGAAAACCAAGAATAACTAATTAATTTTTAGTTGATTTTAATTGATGTTCCATCAATTTTTTTTGGAATTTTAATTTCTAATCTTCCTTTTTCAAACTTGGAGGTGATTTTTTTACTGTCTATTTTGCCAGGTAACGAAACTGATTTTTTAAAATACTCAAATTTTGTAATTTTACCTAGTTTTTCTTCTGAATATGTCTCTTTTAGCTTTGCCTCTACGGTGATAGTATTTTGATTAAAAATAACATTAATGTTTTCGCTACCAACCATCGGAAGATCAAATTCCACCATCCAGTAATTCTCATACTCCCTTAGAGATGAAAGTGGTGAAAGACTTCTTTGTTCAATATCATCTAGTATTGGCGTCATAAATGGTAGTGTCATTTTAAATTCAAAATCATTGTTCCTCATATTATCACCTGTAGATTTGAGGGGCCCTCGTACCTTGTTCTTGATTATGCTGTAGTGTTCTAATTGTTTCTTCCATTAAATTCCTATATTGAATTCGAAGCTTGTCCATGCGGTTTTGAATATCTTGTGTTTCTATTTGTACATCTAAAATTTTTGCAAGTGTTTCTATTGCAATAATTGATGCTTCCGGATCTGGAAAGAATGGATGGCATTCTGCATAGAGTATTAGTACGGGGATCTTTAACTTTCTGAAAACTGAAATTATGGCAGCATCCACTCCAAAAATATTCCCTTCTAAAAATTTTGGAATTTCGTTGTTGTATAGGATATTTTCCAGTATTTGATCAGTAACAAGACCGTATAGTTTCAGAGTCTCTTTTGATTGATTTATTGAACCCATTCCACTAACAATTATTATTTTTTTTATTCCATTTTTTTGGCAAAACTTATGAGCAGCATAAGCAAATCCTTCTGCTAAATATTGATTAAATGGTACTTCTGATATGACAATGAAGATATTTTTCTTATTGTAAACTCTTATGGGTCCAAGAATCTTTCCTTCCTCTACAAACAAAGCTGCCGGAAGATCTTTGACGTCAATTTCTCCAACATACTTCATTTTTAGATGATGAATAAGATAAGATATTGAAAAAGTGCCAACTAGGCCATTACTTGGAAAACCTACAAGTAACGTATTTTCTTGAGGATCCGGTTTTGTAATATTCATTAGATTTTCCTCAACAGATGTTGGTAATAAAAAAGACATCCATTCTCAAAAATGAGATCAACTAAAACAATATAATTAATTCTATAATAATTAGGTAATATCATGATAAATCCAGAGTTGATAAAACTACTTGAAACAAATAATATTTTAGACATTCTTAGAGAATCTGTTGTATATCAATTACAAAAAATTCACAGTGTTGAAAAAACAAATGAGGGGCGTGATTGGTATCAAGAACTACCTGCAATCGTAAGAACAAAATTTGATTGCTACAAAGCCGATTATGAGAATCTTTCAAGAATTCTCAACTCAGAATATGATCAAATGATGACTGAAATGAACAAGGGGTACTATTATTGGAGATTAGTACGTTCAGCATGTAATACATATCAAAATGATTTGGTAGAATACGATCAACAATTAAATCAAGAATTCAACATGCAAAAGACTGAGGCAATTTCAGACAACACTGTACTTCATGAATGCATTGGTGTTTTAGATCAACATGCAATTGATAAATAGAATTATCTTAAATGAATTCTGCATAGTCAGTGGATTAATTCACGGTTGAATCTTTTTATGAGATTATATTAAATGAAACATGTGGAAGTAAAATCAGAAAAATCAATCAAGGAGTATCTAAGAGCCCTTCCTGATGATACCATAATCAAATACTATCTTGATGTAGAGTATAGTCCATTTCCTATTTTACTAATGGAAGAATATACAAGAAGATTCAAGCGTAAGACTAAAGGTCAGATCATCAAGGATCTAAAGTTACAAACACGTCTTGCACAAAAGAAAACCCAGGATTTAGGCAAAATGGCAAAAAAATACAAGATTTTAGATGATATTACTAGAGAAAAGTCTGAAGAAGTAATTCAACATGCAAAAAAAAGTGGGTATCACATTAGCAAAACAATTGCCAAAAAGGGTTCTATCATAGGATCAAAACTAAAAAAGAAAACAAGATCTGGTATAAGATCTGGCATAAATGCCGGAAAGAATCTTCAAGATTCTTCACAAAAGGAATTGGATTTATTAAAAAAACTCGGAGATTTGAAAAAATCTGGAATTATAACAAATAAAGAGTTCCAAGAAAAAAAGAAAAAAATTCTTGCCAAGGTATAGACTTGCAAATCCTTCCGGGTGACAGGTTCTACTGATGAATCAAAAGACGAATAGAATGAAATTAGTAAATTTAGAATATACTTGAGTGGATTAAATGAATATTTTACAAATTTCTTAAATATCATTATTTTGAAGGTAAACAATGAGTCGTGAAGATTTCAATAAATCCTCTATCCTAGTCAAAGACATTATGACAAAGGCTTTGATCTCAGTGAATTTGAGTACTATCTCATTTCAAATTGCTAAAATGATGCAACAAGGAGGAATAGGAGCAATAATTGTCAAGGAAAATGAAAATCCTGTTGGCGTTGTAACAGATAGAGATTTTGCTACAAGAATTGCAGCAAACAAGCTCCCCTTTGAAACTCCAGCAGAAAAGATAATGTCTTCGCCGCTAATTTCAATTAATCATGATAGTACAATATCTGAAGCAGCGGAAATGATGAATAGTAAGAAAATCAGAAAACTTGCAGTTACTGAAAATAATAAAATCATTGGAATTATCACATCAACTGACTTGGTAAATCAGCTTGCAAAATAACTAAAATGTTCTAGTCTTTCTAAGAAACACGGTTACTGACACCATATAGCAAACTGTTGCAATTATTTCAGAAATTATTGATGCAAGATACGGTTCTATTCCAATTTCAAGAAAATAATACAGTGTTGGCCATCTTATCACAAGATATACTATCTCACCTAGCCCAAAAGATGAGATTAATGCAAATAATTCTTTTTTGATTAAATTAGATTTCATTCCCCTGTATCGTTCAATATTATCCCAATAAAACAAACTAGAGAAAATTCCAAAGTATACGACATAACCAACAATGATGGTAATTGTTGCAGTAAGATAATTATCGTAATCAGATAATAATTGCGCAGTTACTGCGGATATAGATGCCGATACAACAAAGCAAATTAGAAAATTCCTATTAATTTTGAGTAAGTGTTGATTTAATTTCATGAATATTTTTTGAAAGTACTAATATTTTGTGTTAACGATGAGGTTAGTAATGAAAAATAGATGTGAATGGGCAAAAGATGAGCCTAACATAACATACCACGACAAAGAATGGGGTGTACCGCAACATGATGATACAAAACTCTTTGAATTTCTAATTCTAGAAGGAGCCCAAGCTGGTCTGTCTTGGAGTACTATTCTTAAGCGAAGAGATGGTTATAGAAAGGCATTTTCTAATTTTGATATACTCAAAGTTTCAAAATACAATAAAACACAGGTGGAAAAACTACTCAAAAATGAATCAATTATTCGAAATAAACTGAAAATTAATTCTGCTATTAATAATGCAAAACAGTTTCTCAAGATTCAAAAAGAATATGGCTCATTTGATAATTATCTATGGAGTTTTGTAAATCACAGACCAATCAAAAATAAATACAAAAAACTCTCAGATATTCCTGCATCTAATGAAATTTCAGAGAAGATAAGTAAGGATCTTAAAAAAAATGGGTTTAGTTTTGTTGGACCTACCATTTGTTATGCATTAATGCAGGCAATAGGAATGGTAGATGATCATATTGTTAGCTGTTTTAGGTACCAAAAATAATTTAACCCAGATAAATTACTCTATTTCATGGTAAACGGAAAATTTGCTACATCCATTACATGTATGGATGGACGAATACAGATTCCAATTATTGAATGGATTAAAAAAAACTATGATGTAGATTTTGTTGATACAATTACTGAGCCGGGGGTTGACAAGAAAATCTCAGAAGATTCTGTTTTTAAATCCATAAAAACAAAAGCTGAAATTTCAATTAATGCCCACAAATCTAGCATGATTTTTATCTCAGGACATTATGATTGCGCAGGAAATCCAGTATCTAATGACGAACATAAATTGCATATCAAAAAAGGTGTTGAAATGATCAAAAAATGGAATTCTGAAATTTCAGTGGTAGGTCTCTGGATAAATGACAAGTGGGCTGTTGAAACTGTATGATCTTCTAATTGTTTGTATTACTTTAATTTGTTTTCCAAGAACTAGTAACGTAATGGCATGTCAATTTGAAAAATTTTAGATTATATGCACGAATTTTGCGTGCTTTTTGAGTATGATTAATGAAAGATTATCTGCATTTTCAAAGACTGCAGGGCCAGGAATTTTATTTGCCTGCACTGCAATTGGTGTCTCTCATTTGGTACAGTCAACTAGGGCAGGTGCTGATTTTGGTTTAATGATAGTAGGATTTGTAATCTTGGTAAATTTGTTGAAATATCCTTTCTTTGAATATGGTTCTCGTTATGCAAACGCTACACAAACAAGTATCATTGACGGTTACAGTCAACTTGGCAAACCTGCACTATGGTTATATTTTCTATTAACAATTCTTTCAATGTTTTTTGTAACAGGAGCTGTAGGATTTGTTACTGCAGGGTTTTTTGAGAATCTTTTTGGCATTGATTTTCTTGGAGAGTGGACCATAGTAATTTTGTTTGTAGTTTGTGTAGGAATATTGATAATTGGAAAATACAATATTCTTGATAGTTTAATTAAAGTAATTGCAATTGTATTATTGGTTTCTACAGTTGCTGCTTTTCTGTTTTCCATATACAATGGTCCAATAGAACAGGTGTCAGGATTTGAACCAAAACAACTATTAGATATTTCTGGAATATTTTTTCTGCTTGCCTTAATGGGATGGATGCCTACTGCAGTTGATCTTTCAAGTTGGAATAGTCTGTGGACCTTGGAGCGAATGAAACAAACAAAATACAAACCACATCTAAAAGAAACTCTTTTTGAATTTAGATTGGGTTATTTTATAACAAGTGTTCTTGCAGTAATGTTTGTCATACTTGGAACTTTTATCTTCTATGGTTCAGGCGAGGAATTACCAAACAATAATTCAGATTTTGCACATAAAGTAGTAACGCTATACACTAAGACAATTGGTGATTGGAGTTACATCATAATTGCAGCTTCAGCATTTTCCGTAATGTTTGGAACAATCATTGCGGTATTTGATGGATACTCCAGGTCCTTGCAACGAACTATTGAATTAATTTTTTTCAAAAAAGGGGATAAAATACGCATGAAATTTCGTACATTTTACACTGCATTATTAATAATTATTGCATCTGGTTCTTTTTTGGTAATATCTCAATTTGGAGATAATCTCAAAGAACTAGTTGACTTTGCAACTGTTTTATCATTTGTAATTGCTCCTATAATTGCCATTTTTAATGTTAAACTCGTAAATGGCAAGTTTCTTGATAAAAAGTACCAACCATCAGTTTTCTTAAAAATTTTAAGTTATACAGGAATTATCTTTCTAAGCGGATTTGCCATATTATTTTTAATTATAAAATTTTTTTCAGGACTTTAAATGCAGCATCATAGTAATTATTATCTGAAATTTGTTACAAAGAGTTAGTCATATGTTAAGGCATACCTCAAAACTACTGTCCAAAATTTTAGTAAGTTATTTTAATGGAAAAAACTTAGTCATACAAAGTAATGAAAATTTCTAAAACCATGCAAAATGCACTTAACAATCAGATTGCCTTAGAGGCAAATGCATCTAATAGCTATTTGGCAATGGCATCCTGGTGTGAGGTCACAGGGTATCAAGGAGGCGCTAGTTTCTTTTATGCCCAGGCTGAAGAAGAGAGGACACATATGCTAAAGATCGTTCACTATATGAACAACTTAGGTGTCGCAGCAACAATTCCTGCAACAAAGATTCCTGCAAGCAATTACAAATCTTTGGAATCTATTTTGAAGACTGCCTTAAGTAGTGAGCAGGCTGTTACTAGCGCAATCCACAAAATGGTTGAAATTGCACAAAAAGAAAAAGATCATTCTACATATGCATTTCTAGAATGGTTTGTCAATGAGCAAGTACAAGAAGAAGCAAAGTTTGAAACTTTGATACAAAAGTTTGAACTTATTGGAAGAGACAAACTTGCAATAAATGAAATTGATAAAATTCTTGCAGCCGATGCCGCCGCAGCTCCTGCTGACACTCCTGCTGTTTAGAATATTTTTTTTTCTAAAATAATTAATACTTCATTATTTCTAGCCATTTCATGACAGTCACAGTAACTAGAAAACCTGGAGGAATCACACAATTATTCAACACTGAAACTGGACGGGTTACCTACAAGTGTAAGGCAGAATCGGCATTTATGTTAATTGAGGCATTTGGAGGTATCGTCAGATTTAACAAAAAAGGAGCGATAGCAACCGTAACTGGACACATCACATCCATTGAATCATGTGATGTAATCAAGAAAGGTCACTCAGATTACAAAGATGCGCTAAATAATATTATCTCTGCACATAAGGAATTTGCACAAAATATATCTAATTCTTACCAAAAAGAGATTCAAGATCTTGAAAACAAGTTATCGGCTCTTTAATTTTTGAATTCTTTACAATTACATCCAGTTACTATGCATTTTCCTTTTCCATCCAAATGAATGGAATGATCATGATAGCATCCTATATCTTTATTATTACATTTCAAGTTGTGATTTTGATTGGAGCCTACATCTTTTTAATTTAACCATAAATCATACAGTGCTCACATTCACAAACTTCTTGCTGCTTTGCTTTTTTTAGACATTTTTTATGTTGGCCTGCTTGGCATTGAACACAGATCTCATCAATGTTATCCACACTTGTATATTTTTTAGATTGATCAAATCCAAATCCTCCATCTTTTGGTCCTACCATATTCTAACTACATTTATGTTCTATTTTTACCTCACTAATGGATTGTAGTTCTAATAGTGTCTTGTAATTCTTTTTTATGAGTTTCAATAATTCCTCTTATTTCAAATGTATCTATGTAACCACCAGCTGATGCTCGTGTTGCTTTAAGTAAATAATGTAATGATCCCTCCTCAATCTTTCCAACATAATATCCATATAGAAAATCTACTTCATCCACACATTTCCAAATTTTTTTGATATTTGGAAATGTTTGCTTAATTTCAGTAGGAATCTCTCTAATTCTTCTTTTTATGTATTCATCAAGTGATCTTCGGATTGTAGAGTTTTGTAGCATCAGATCTATTTTACCTGTACTTACTTTTAGTCCTTGTTTTCTTTGTCTGATTTTTTGCTTTCAGGTTTATCCCACATGTGCATGGTTCCTCGTATCATAAATGAACCTACTACTATAGCTACCAATCCCCCAACTATGAATAAAAAAAATTTACCGATATCTCTGATGTTCATCACAATCACCATTACCACATTTGTCTAGTTATAACTATCTACAAAAACTCAATTAGATTCAATAGTGAGTTTAAAACTCCCACTTCATATGTCTAAAATTAAACAAATTGTTGCTTGGGTTGCAATTATTGGAGGAGGGATCGCATTTTTCTTCTTTTCTCAATTCATGGCTGAAGTTATGCGATAATTTTGAAAATTAATACATCCTATTAATTTTAAATAATCATATTGCTGATAACACAAGAAATTAAAGATTTTTTGAATATACATAAACTATCTTACGTTGCAACGGTTTCACCTGACGGAAAACCGAATCTTTCTCCAAAAGGAACGCTAATTGGATGGACACCTAACACATTAGCTTTTGCAGATATCCGCTCACCAGATACAATGAATAATATTCAAAGTAATCCTAATGTTGAGATCAATACAGTTGATCCTTTTTCACGCAAGGGGTATTTGTTCAAAGGCAAAGCTAGGATTCTTGAAAAGAACTCACTATACGAGGACATCTTAAATTACTATAGAACACACAAGGTCAAGAGTCCAATTAATTCAATTGTTTTGGTGGCTGTATCAGAAGTATCTAAGGTAACTTCACCATTATATGATATGGGAATATCAGAGCAAGAAATTAAATTAAGATGGAAAAAACATTTTGAAAATTTATGATTACTTTATGGATTTTGCATTTCTTTTAGTTTTTCCAATTCTTGCTTAGTTTTTTCATAGTCTTGTTTAGTTTTTTCATGTTCTTCTCTTTCTTTTTCTAATAGTGATTGGATGGTTTCAAGTTCTTTTTGTGTCATGTTAAGTTTTGATTTTAATGATCCAACTACTGCACTTGCTGCTTCTATTATTCCTGCAGAACTTTTTTTATCATTACTTTCACCTTCAATGAACTTTTTCTCTGAAGGTGTGAGTATACCTGTATTATCATTATCATCAGCATCTTGTAATTGATCTTTTTTAGCCAATTCATCCTTTGCGTTGTATAGCCTTGAATTTGCTTCTTCTAACTCCTTTTCTACTTCAATTTGCTGCTTTCGGATATTGTGTAATGTGGATTGTTCTTGTGTTATTTGTTCTTTAATCTCATCATATTTTTTTGTAAGTTCTTCCAACTCTTGTGTTTTCTTTACTAGGTCTTCGCTTGTTTTCTTAAATTGTTCAATTTTTTGTGAATCAATAATTTTATTGGAGTTTTTTATCTTTTCATTGGTCTCTCTGTATTCTCTTTGGGCAATATCTAGTTCCATTTTTTTTTGATTGAATTCTTTTTTTACTAACATCAGACTGCTAACTGTAGAATCATATTCTTCTTTTACAGCCTTGATCTTTTCTGTAATGTTATTAAGATCTTCTTGTTTTGTTCTGAACTCTTTTTGTAGGTTTTCTACTTCTGCTTCAAGTTCATTTTTTAGTATAAACTCTTCACTTTTTTCAGATACCTTTTCTTCCTCTTTCTTCTTTCCAAATAATCCCATATTTTTAATCACATTTTTCCAAAAGATGAACCTTTCTTTATTCTTGCTTTACACGTGCTCTGAAAAATTTCAAATAAAATCCAATTCCACCTATTATAATTCCACCAAACAACGCTATTGTGCCTAATTCACGCATATCTTGGTAGATGTTAGGGGCAAGAAACAGCAATAATGCTCCAAAAATTATCATTGCAAAACCTCCATTGTTTTTTCCTTTGTTGTGTTCTCCGTGAACCATTGTTATGTGTACTCTGATAGTTTTTTTGCTACTTGTTTTCTTCCAATATCAGATATGAATGGCCCAATCTTTGGTCCTCTCAATGTGCCAAGAATAATTTGGTATAAGATCTTAAAGAAATTTTTTGGTTCAATATTATTTGATTTAGCAATTTGATATATTGTATTCTGAATATCTTCTAGTTCTCCATCTGTATTTAGTGCATCGACCAGAATTTTCAAGGCTTTTTTTTCATTTTCCTGTAAATTTATTTGTATTTTTTCTTGTTGATCAAATTCATCGGAAAAATTTCCTGCAAGTCTTATTAATTCTTCAATTTCAGGTTCAGGTTTTTTTATTACTCCATAATCTAATAATTTTTTTATTACTCTTTCAGTTCTGTTTTCTTTGAATATTTTTGTCAATTCTATTAAAAGTCTGTAATTAACATGTGTGTTTGGTTGTTTTGGAGGGTTTAACAGATTAACATACTCGTAAAGTCCTTTTGATTTTGTTAATTTTGCTTGATTATCTACTTTGATTTTTCCAAAGTAAATATCCTCAAGTTCATTATATTCCGTAATTAGTGATGGGATATCTTCGAATCCTAATTCTCTTGCACCTGTAATTCTTTTGTATAATAATAATAGAATGGATTTTGGGGTGCCAAACTCGAGCCATTTTTGAGCAGTAATTACATTTCCTAAGGATTTTGAAATCTTTTTTCCACCTTTGTCTAAAAACATTTCATATTTTACATGATGTGGGTGTGGAGATTGTAAAATTTCGTCTGCTACCCAGTCATTGACCTTTACAGAGTCCATGATATCTTTTCCATATGCTTCAAATCGGATATCAAATGCAGACCATCTTGCAGCAAACTCTACCTTCCAGGCAAGTTTTCCAAGGTCTTTTGTGATATCTGCCTCACCTTCATGACCGCATCCCTTGATTATTTTTGAGCCGATTTCTGTGTCATGACATCTGTACTTTACTTTCTTTTCATCTGCAATGTATTCAGTGGCTTCAGCTGTGTAAAGTCGATTACAATTTGCACAAACTGGAAAATAAGGTAGATATTTTTGGTATTTTTCTTGTCCTACCAATTCTGAAATTTTTTCACCTATTTTTGCACTGTTTAGTAATATGGTGTGGATTTGCTCTTTTAGCAACCCATTTTTATAAGTGTCAATGGCTCTTCTGAATTCAAATTTTATCCCTACTTTATCTAATCCATCTAGAAGAATACTACTCATATGCATACCGTATGAATCATGACATCCATATGGATCAGGGATTAATGAAACTGGTTTTGCCAAATGTTCTTCTAATGAACTAGGGAATCCTTCTGGAATTTTTCGTAATCCATCAAGATCATCAGAATAGGCAATTAGTTCTGATTTGTAACCAAAGTTCTCTAATGCTAATTTAACACCATACGCCCTTACTGCATCACCAAGACTTCCAATATGTGGCACTCCTGATGCACCAAGACCGCTTTCAACCCTTAGTAGATTCAGACTTCTTCCAAGAACTTTTTCTCTTTCAAGTAATTCTGAAGCTAACTTGTCAATCCAGGTTCCTTTACCAAGAATTTCTTGCTCTGACATCTTACTAGTTCAATGTCTTGCTCATATATGGGCCATATAACGAATACCCTAATTTTTGGTAATATTCCCTTGTCCCAACTGCACTGATTACTAGAATTTCTTTGGCATCAAACTCTTCTTTTGATATCTTCTCAGCTTCTTTCATCAAACTTTTTCCTAATCCTGAATGCTGTATTTCACTTTCTTCTTTTTCTCCCAGTCTTAAGGATTTTCCATAAACATGAATCTCTCTTACGATACAGGTGTTCTCATTAATTTCATCTCTATGTGCATCAACACTTGGTTTTCTTAATCTCAAGAATCCATAAATTGATTCATTTTTGTCTTCATAAGAGAGAAATACTTCTTTGCCTCCTGATGAATCATAATCTATTCTGTTTAATTTGATAGATTCCATATCTGATTTTTTCTTTGATAGGCCTGCTTCTCTGCATCGTATACATTTACATGAAAATCCTTTTTTTGCTAGGTTTTGATGAACAATCTGCCTAAGATTACCTGATTTAGGACCTGCAATAATCTCGTTTGGGGAAATTTCTCTTTGCACTCGCATTATTCGTACCCATTTTGGAACATTTCTTTTTGCTTCGGTTAGAACTTTGATCATATCTTCATCAGAATATGGAGTGTACTTTCCTGCTTTGTATTCTTCATAAAGTGGAGTATTTGCAATAACTAATGAAGGATAAATCTTTAGCATGTCTGGACGTAACTGTGGATCTGAGAATAATTTTTTAAAATCTGCAATGTCTCCTTCAGGTGTCATTGTAGGCAATCCGGGCATCATGTGTGCAACAATCTTGTATCCTGCATCTTTTGAAATCTGAAACGAGTCTACCACATCATTGTAATTGTGACCTCTGTTGACTAATTCATATACTCGTTCCTGTAATGATTGCACTCCAATCTCTATTCTAGTAATTCCATAACTCAACATCAAGTCAACATGTTCTTTTTTACAATAGTCAGGTTTTGTTTCAATTGTAAATCCTACATTTCTTATTGATGCGTGTTCGTTATTTGATTTGGCTTCTTCTAGATCTTTTGAGTCTATTCCATTTAGAGCATCATAACACGATTTGATAAAATTAATCTGATAATCTTTTGGCATAAATAGAAATGTACCACCAACAATCACAATCTCCATTTTAGAGGGGTCATGTCCAAACGCAATTAATTTTTCAATTTTTGAGACGATTTGTAATTTAGGATCAAATTCATTTTCAATTGCGTTAAGTGAAGATGGTTCTTTTCCAGTGTAACTGTTTGGAGAGTTGAATTCAATTCCTCCTGGACAATAAGTACATCTCCCATGTGGACATGCATACGGTTTTGGCATTAAAGCAATAACTGCAACTCCGGATGCGGTTTTTGCTGGTTTTCTAACCAACACTTTTCTTAGTTTATCAAAATCCTCTTTTTTAACCACGGATAATATCTCATAATTTTTAGGAATTCTATCTAGAGCATATTTTGTACAAATTTTTATTATTTCTTCTTTTACTTGTTTTTTACTTGGTTCGTTAATTGTTAGAAGGCTTTGAGTGATTTCATTACATGCCTTAGAAAAAATTGGATTTAGTTTATTCATGTTTTATCATCATGATTTAGACATAAATTCGTTAAATAACTTGAGTATTATTTTGATTTTCTAGAAATCATTTGCAATAAACAAGAAATCATGGCCAATATGACAATAGTGAACGGTTTACATGATTACAATAATTCTTTTTTACGTATGAGATAATTGTGTTATTTAAGTTCAGATCCAAAAACTTTCTTTTGATTACAGAAAATATGATTTTAGTTTTTAGAGTGATTCATATCAATTTGGATAAAATCATCAGCGTCACCATGAATACAGTCGGTTCCAACAGATTTTACGGGTGAAAAACTAATTTTACCATCATGAATCTTACCCTCATTTTGCAAAATTCCGATTTTGCCAGATACAATTTGTTTGTGTTTATGGCATGTTACTCCAACCATATACTCATCCTTATCAGAAACAATAGAGACGATAAATTCAGGAGGATTAACACATTGTTTTCCTTCCTCTAAAACAGAGCATTGATCAGGTAGCACGCTTGAGTTGAAGTCTTATTAGATATTAATCTTGATTACCAAACATTCAATTTAATATCAACTAAAACGAAATGATATTGAAATATTTTGGCACGTAACTTTGATGTTGTGATTATTGGAGGAGGTATTCTTGGAACTTCAATCTCATACTATTTGTCATGTATGAACAAATCAAAGAAAATAGTTGTCATAGAGCAAGCACATAAAGTTGCATTTCACACCAGTGGACGAAATACAGGAAAAGTTCACGCCCCGTACCTATACAACCCTGAAAAGAAAAAATTGTTTGCAAAAGCTGCATTTCATGGTTATGAAATGTGGGAGGAATATGCTGCTTTACGAAAGTTGCCTTTTAAAAAAGATGGAGTAATTGAAGTTGCACTTGATCAAAAAAGTATCAAAGTTCTTGAGAAATATCTTAAATGGGGAAAACAAAATGGGCTTGAGGATAAGGATATAAAATTAATGAGCGATACCGAATTGAAAAAAATAGAACCTGAAATAAAGTGTGAAGCCGCACTGTATGTTTACAAAGACGGATCTACAGACTATTCAATATTTACAAATTCGGTTATGAAAGACAGTGAGAATAGAGGTACAAAGTTTATCTTAGACACAAGAGTTACTAAAATAAAAAAAGAAGATGACAAATGGGAAATCACATTAGATGGAGAACACAAAATATTTGCAAAATTTCTAATTAATGCTGCAGGTGGAGAAGCAGTAAATATTGCACATGATGCAGGAGTTGCAAAAGAATTCACAGATGTGCATTTCAGAGGAGAGTATTGGAGGGCACCAAAAGAATATCATGACTTGACTAAAACAAGTGTATACTCTGTTCCTGAATTTCCAGACTATCCATTTTTGGATCCACATTGGATTATCAGAGTAGATGGTAGTTGTGAGATTGGTCCAAATGCAGTTCCAGTGTTTAGTCCATATGGATATGATAAAACAGAAAACATCAAGGAGTTTATTCCAAAGATGTTAGAAATGCTTGGCTCTGGTGCAAGAAAAGCAATTTTTGATAAACAATTTCAGCAACTTGCAATAAATGAGATGCAATCATCAATGTCAAAATCAGCAATGATTGATAGAGTAAAAAGATTCTTACCAAAAATTAATGCAGATAAAATTACTCAAAAAGGTACTGCTGGAATCAGATCATCAGTTATTGATGATAATGGGAAGTTTGTTCCAGATGTAATTTTAATTGATGACTCTATGTCATTTCATATTTTAAATTACAATTCACCTGGAGCAACTGGGGCATTACCATTTTCAGCACACATTGTAAACCATCTAAACACAACAGGACTGCTAAAGAGCGAAGATCTAAATGCACAATGTGGACCGTGGAGATTTGCAAGCATTATAGATAAATTATAAAAATCAGATGACTTGAGAAAACTCAATTTTTTGGCTTTATTGAATCAGGATATTTTGCCAGGTAATGACACATGCATAATCTATTGGTATTGCATTGACATTTCATAAATCTGCAGGATAATACTGTTATAAAAGATTTTCACATAACAGATTCTGATCTCATAATCTGCAACCATATTCCAATTTTTTAGCCAAGTTTGGATTCTAACAAAAACATCTACAGTGAAAACAACATCATTTACCCATTCTCATTGAATAAGAAGCACTTTTCATCATATACGTCATTTTTGAGGATTATCAAGCAGGCATTAAAGGAATACAACTACACCACCAATGAAAACGCCTATTGATAGATTGGCGTATTAATTCTAGTGGAGTTTAGGCCCAGATAAACAGCAAACAATGCACCATTTCATGATACTTTTCAATTCCAACTCAGACAGTTACATTTAACAAATCTATTGAAGATATATCAGAATCTTCAGGTAGCGGGGGATGTCTTATTGCAACTGCAGCGTTTGGAAGCGAGCTTGTAACACAGGTGCAGCAGTTACGAGAAACTAGAGACAACAAACTAATGACTACAGATGTAGGAAATGCATTCATGAATTTTTTTAACAAGTATTATTATTCATTTAGTCCTATAATAGCAGACTATGAAAGAGAAAATCCGTTATTTAGAGAGGCAGTAAGGATGTTCATTACTCCAATGATTTCAACATTATCGATTATGACATTGGCAGAAGATGGTTCAGAAGTTGAAGTTTTAGGACTTGGAATATCTATAATTGCTCTTAACTTGGGAATTTATGTTGCAACACCAGCAGTATCTATCTTTACAGTTAGTAAACATCTAAGATCACGAAAATAGAATAAAATCAAAGAAAGTTATTGAGTCATATCACGATTAATCCTATTAAGTGATCTCATCTCCAACATAGACATATGCAAAAAGTTCCTGATTTCCAGTAGAGTCTCTATAGTCATCCATCCGGTAGAACCAAGTCCTTCTAAAGCATATAGATTGTATTTATCTTACCGGTATTCCTATCCATTACCTTGACTCTTGTCCTCTGTATGATTATCTCTTCAGAATGAGAAAAAATTTGAATTGGTTTTTGCTTTCCATCTCTGTAAATTTTGACCAGTTCTCTATTTTCTTGTAATTTTTTATCTGTAAGATTCGTATGACAGAACCAGAATAATTTTCAATTCTACCATAAGACATGTTACCTAGTCGTAGTTTGTCAAGGAATCTGCATGCAGTATCTGTATTTTCTTGTGAGAATCGTTTTGCTATTCTTATCTTAGCAATCTCAACTCTCTTCTGAGAATTATGCCAATCGATTGCTTTTTTGTATTTCATAGTTCTATGAATATGACTTGAATTTAAAGTGGGTAAATTTTGTTCATTGGGTCTATACATTATAGTATTAGGCGCCGGGAGGGAGATTTGAACTCCCGTTCCCTTGCGAGAACGCGCTTTATGGTTAATAATTTCCAGGCGCGCGCCCTACCAGGCTAGGCGACCCCGGCACAAGTCTTGCGACAAATGTAATTGGCGAAATGTGATTATATATTGTATCATTTAAGAAATAAAAAATTACTTCCAGATTGTAATAGTTGTGGATCTTTCTACAGTATTTTGTTCTGCATCCATTCCTTTTACAGAGATTTTGTAAAGACCTTCCAATGCAGCATCACCATCATTTTTAATTTGATTCCATAAAAATTCAACTTCAACTCCAGGTTCTAAATTAGATCTTATTTGTGTAGAAGCAGGAGTATACATTAGTATTCCAGATAATCCAGTAATCCTAAGACCATAGGAAGTATCAGTAAAAATCAACGGAACAGTACCTGAATTTACAATTCGAATTTTAATTTCTTCGCCTTTTTTAAAATCAGATTTTTCAGTAACTATTGAAATCGAAGATCCTTCAACATAGATTAATTGACTAGTACTTTTTACATCAATTAAATAAATTCCAAATGCAAATCCTGCAATTACACCAACACCAACAAAAATTACAAGACTTTTAGATAACAATTATTTTAGAATAGTTTCTTTATTTTTAATCCTTCGGAGTGGTTGGTTTGGTTCTCCATTTTTTAGGATACGTGTTTGGAGCCATAATGATTCTGTTTGTAACAAATGCGTACCCCTTTGTTGCTTCACGAATATCTTCTTCAGACATAGAAGCTTCAGCTAATGCTACTGCCTCTCCTTTTTGAGTATAAATTCCAACAATATCACCCTTTTTGAGATTTGGTGAAATTTTCAATATACCAGGAATTGCAAGTTGTGCACCATGACACATAGCATCTACTGCAGAATCACGAATAATTACGGATTTTAACTCACTAAGAGCATATTCTACTGGCTTGATCATCGTCATTAATTTACTGAAATCTTTTTTCTCTTCCCACAAAGCAAAGGCGTTTGCAAGTTCATGTAAAGTTACTAGTCCATCCTTTTCAGAAAACTGATCAACTCTAGTACGTCTGAGCTCAACCATTGTTGCGCCAGGACCTAGAATCTCTCCAATATCATAGTATAATTTTCGTACATATGTTCCTGCCTCACACAGGATTCTTGTTAAGAGTAGTCTCTCTTTTTGTTCTAGCAATTCAAATTCATAAATAGTTCTAGTTCTTGTTTGTCTTACAACTGCTGAACGTTGTGGTGGTTTTTGAAAGATTTCCCCTTGAAACATAGCAATTACTTCATTTAGTTTTTCTTTAGATGGTAGTGAATGAATTCGTCCTAGCGCATGATACTCTTTTGGACCATAAAGTAAAACTCCCAGGGCCTTAGTTGCCTCTCCTAGTCCAAGAGGCAATACTCCTGAAACTTGCGGATCTAGTGTTCCACTGTGACCAATTTTTGGAATCTTCAAAAGACGTTTTGTCCATGCAACAGTTTCATGACTTGTAGGACCTGGTGGTTTGTCCAGTAGAATTATTCCATAGTTTAGCAGCTGCTCAATTGTTCGTTTATCATAATATGTTCCATAGGCATCATCAGTAATATCCTGATCAATTTCAATTAAATTTTCAAGTTGTTTTAGTGTCATAGTAGTTTTCTCACAGTTTCTTTTGCCATATCAATTACTTGTTGTGCAGAAAGATTGTCAGTGTTAATTATTAAATCAAACACAGATTCATCATAGCCAAAATTAAAATCATAAAGTTTTTTGTATAATGCTTTATTCTTATCAAAACGCTTTTTTGTTATTTCATAAGCTTCATTTTGGCTCATATTATCTCTTGTTTGCATTCTTTTGGAGCTGCTTTCATGTGAGCCATCTAACCAGATTTTAATCCCATCTTTTATCAGCCACGGAAGAGTGTAGCTGGTAATTACCATTCCACCTTCATTGAAAAGCAGAATTAATTTTTGATCCAATTTTTTATCAAATTCTGAATTTTGTTCACGTTGACTTAGAAATTTCATACCTTCATCAGTATCCCACCAATCTTCACTATCAGAATCAAAGCCTTGCTCTTTTGCCATTTCCTTTAACACATCCCCTCCACTAAGGTATTGTAGTTGAAATTCTTCTGCTAATCCTTTAGCAACAGTTGTTTTGCCTACTGCAGGAGGACCAGAAATGACAATAGATTTCATCAACCGAGATCCATCGATGTCTTTGTTAATTTCATTATAATTCCACTAAATGAAATTGATGCAAGGAAGTACCATGCCCAAAGATACAATGCATTTTCTTGACCAAAGCAAACATGACCTTCTTCTAATGCTTGTTCAGCAGTACATGTTAGTTGAAAGAAATCTCCTGGAATAACATTTAATGGTATTGGAGAAAGGGCAACAGTATAAGAAAATAGTTGTGGCAACACAAGATAGAATATTAGAATTAAAGGAACAAATGTAATTAACATTGGTCGCATATTCATCTGCATCATCTCCATTGACATTTTGTTCATGTATGATGACTTTTTTCCTAGTTCGCTTATCTTTGCTTGATCTTTAGCCCTCATTGCAGCCATTCTTTCTTTTTGCCATCCTCGTGTCTCTTTCATAATACGTTTGAGTTTTACTTGATCAACCATCTTTCTTCTAACTGCAGCATTAAAGAGATTAAGCACAATACCAAATCCAGCTACTGCAAACATGCCAAGAATCAACCCTTTGATTATAGGATCATCACTTCCAAGCGCATGACTTCCTTGACCAAGAAAATCCAGTTGGAGGTGTATTGAGTCGATAAAGAGTAGAATAAAGTTAAAGTCCATTTTTTTACAGTCCTATTGCCTTAATTATTTTATTTGCTGCTTCATCAACCTTTCCCTCACCATTTAGAATATGCTTTACTGGGGAGCCAGTAATTACAGCACATGCAGAAATCATGCCTGATTGAACATCTAGCTCTTTTTTAATGTTAGATAAGGTGATCTTGTCTCTATTACGGGTATCATCAGTCATTCGTCTATTGTAGATTTCTTCAGGTTTTGCAGAGATCGAGATGAAATTTGTGGGTTTTATGATTTTTAGAACATGTTCAGGCAATCCAGGATAGTATCCCTCAGGAGAATTGATAAATGCATGAGTATCAATGATCATAATTTCTTCATTTTGAGATGCAATTTTTTCTGCAGTGAGTTTCTGAATTCGTTGTTGTTCTGCAACTGGTAATTTTCTAAGTTCATCTCTATCAATTAGTCCATTTTCTTTTGCAACTTCAAACATTAAGGTTCCAAAACTTATTCGTGTAATTTTTTTTTTATTATCAGTTAGTATTTTTACAATTTTTGATAACAATGTTGTTTTTCCAACACCTGGAATGCCTATCATTACAATTCTTTTATTTTCTACCAAGTAAAGCACCCAAACGTGGCATGACAACTTCCACTCGTTCTCTAACTAACTGCGTATAGTAATTGATGAGAATATCTACCATTAATAAAATTCCAATTCCAGAACCAAATACACCAAGAACATCAGAGACACCTGCTAATAGACCTAAAATTGCAGAGCCAATAATTGTAACTGATGGGATGTATTTGTTCAGCAAGGCTTCAACTGGTTTGTTTGATCTTCTAAATCCAGGGATTTGTACATCTGCGTCAAGTAAATTCTGAGCCGCACTCTTTGGAGACAAACCTCCAAGCTCAACCCACAATCTACCAAACAGAATAACAATTCCGACCATAAATAAGACATATCCTACTGCACGCATTGGATCTAAAGCAGCAACATCTAATCCTCTTGGAGGGGTGACATAATAGATAAGACCACCAATCGGTGTAGACGGGCTTGTCGGGTCAAATTGCGCAATAAAGTTTACAAAGAAATTATTATTTCGCGGGTTAAGATTTGCCCATAACATTTGGAATATGAATACAGCATTTGCAGTTAATGCAGATGCCAAGATAACTGGAATGTTAGAAACATACATCAATTTGATTGGATAAACAGCAGAAAAACCTCTATACTTTGTAGAGACAATTGGAATTTCAATTTTCATACCTTGAGTGAATACAAGAATTAACAATACGCCAGCAGTCAAAAATATACCAAATATGCTCGGGAGACTATTAGCACGAAATATTGTATTTGTAATATCACCGGCCATAATAGATTGTCCTAAATATGGAATGATACCTATCGACCCACCATCTCCTGCAGGCAGAGGACTAAACAAACTCCAAAGAATTTGCTGAGCAACACCGGCCATAATGAATAAACTGATTCCACTGCCTAGACCCCATCCCTTTTGAATTAATTCATCTAAGAACATGATGAGAATAGATGCCGCCATTAATTGGCCAATCATTACATACAAGAAATACGGCTCACTTACACCAGGACCATAAACGGCTATAGCATATACAATAGATTCAGCTACAATTACAACATATGTTACCAACTTGGTAGCAGTCTGAAAGATTCCTCGTTCTTCAGGTTTTTTGAAATCAAATTTAAGAATTTCTGAACCTCTCAATAATTGCATCAAGAGTCCAGCCGTTACTATCGGGCCAATCCCCAATTCAACCAAAGTACCCTGTTGTGATGCAAAAATTACTCTAGCAAAGGCTAGAAAGTCAAACTGCGGTGCTGTTGCACCAAACAATGGGGTCTGACCCATTATCATATAGATTAGTAATGCAATGCCACACCAAAGTAATCTAGTTGGTAGTGAGATTTTCTTTTTTGGTTTTGGAACCTGAGGAATGTAAGGTTCTGCTTTGAAAACAACTTTTCGGATAATAGCAGTAATACTACCTTCAGCCATTGTTAAGTAACACTTCTCCCCCAACAGATTTTAGTTTCTCTTCTGCAGATGCGGTAAATTGTTGTACTTTGACGGAATACGTGTTAACAAGTTTTCCGCCACCAAGGAGTTTATCATATCCTGCACTTTCAAGGTCTATGATTTTCTTCCCCCCTTCTTCTTTACCGAACTTTGTGTACAAGTCATCAAGATCTCTGACGCTAGTCCATTTTTTTATAATATTTGGGTGAGGTGTTTTAGGGATATCATGACCATAATGATCTGGATCTTCTTTTAGCATAGTGCTTCTATGATGTTTCTTCATACCAGTAACTCCAAGACCACCTTTATGACCACTGGCACGATGTTGACCTACTTGTCCCCATCCCATATGTCGTCCGCCTCTTAGTCTTCGAGTCTTTCTTAATCTTGTTGCCATATTATATCATATTCCTTACTAAATTGCCAAGTTCTTTGTTTTGTCCAAGAACACCTTTCTCTCCATACAATCTCTTTGTACTTCTTTTGAATCCAAATCTTGGTGGTGAAAGAGCAAACCAAGGTTTTAGAGGTTTTAATTTTGATAGGGTTGCTTTTCCTTCAGACAAAGCTTTTGCCAGTGCTTCAGAACTTTCAAAACCAAGTTCTTTTAGGTCATCTGCAGTGATCTTTTGATAGCCACCTTTTCTTGCTTTTTTGTCAATCAACTCTTTTGCCAAAGAGGCATCAAGTTCAACCCAGGCAATGTAATGTTGTACTTTTCTTAGCATTCCTAAAGTATTATCTTTTGCAGGCAAAATTGTTGCACGATATTTTTTATCCAATTTTAATAAAGTCATAGTAGTTGTGGCCCAGTATGGACAATCAGCTTGACCCTTTATTCTAACTACAAGATATGCATTTACCATTTTTCATCAACCTTGACTAAATGTCTGCCTAAGACAATCCAATATAGCCTTTGAAGTAGAATTCATGGTAGGAGTAGAACCTTTTGCTGTAGTCCATGCATCCTTTAGACCTGCTAATTCCAATAATCGTTTAATTTTACCACCTGCAACTAGACCCAATCCACGGGGTGCAGGAATAATTTCAATTGTAACGCTACCACCTTTTCCTCTAACTTTAAACGGTACCGAATGTTTTTGATCACATCTACATTCCCAACTACCGCATCCCATTTTGATTGGGTTGACATTAAGATAAGCTTGATTTGTTGCTTTTTCAATAGCAATTCTCATTTGTTTTGATTTTCCTTGACCAATTCCTAAGTAACCATTTTCATTTCCAGTTGCAACAATGGCTTTGAATCTAGTTGATTGTCCATTAGAAGTCATTTTTTGAATAATTCCAACATCTACAACTTCACTTTTCAAATCAGGAAGTAATTTCTTAATTATTCCTGCTTCTTGAATTCTTAATCCTAATTCTATAATTTCTTCTAATGATTCGATTTCACCTGATGCAACTTTTTGGCCTAATATGGTTTTTGGAACCCAAGCTTCTTCTTCTGGTTCTCTTCTTGGTCTTCTTGGTCGGTCGCCACCTTTTGCTCCACCTGGAGGACCTCTTCCATATACAGGTGGACCTCTACCTCGTTGACCCCCTTTAGATTGTGTTGTCTGGCTCATTTCTACTTGACCTCACTTTCAATTGAGGATTTTATTTTTGAAATTTCATTTTTAACAGTAAGATGTTCGCCGTTTATTCGCTCATCGGCTGGAAATGTTTTTTCATCTGTTGGAACCTTAATGCCTGCATCAACTACCCCTTTGAGAGCAGCTGCAACTCTTTGAGTATATCTTTTAGTTCCGGTGTATAGAATTGCATCTTTTGCTCCTTTACCTAATGCTTTCTTGCCAGCCAAAAATCCTGTAAGATATGCTGCAGGGATACTTTTTCTGGAACCTTTCCATCCTTTCTCAAGTAAAGATCTAGAATGTGCAGACGCAATTACTGTGTCACCAGTCATTCCAGGCTTGAGAATTTGAACTTGAGTATTTTCATTAGTAATGTTTACAGTGATAAAATCACGTTTACCCATCAACATGGTTCCACGTTTCTTATAATTGGTCTTTTCCTCCCTTAATCTGCGTAATATTTTCGAATAAGCCATCTATAGAAACCGAGTTTGAAACTGCTCTTATATACGTTAAGCGTGAATTATGGAAGCAAGTAAAGCCTTTTGAGTATGAAGACGATTTTCTGCTTCATCCCAGACAACAGATTGAGGTCCATCAATTACAGATGATGTAACTTCTTGTTCCCTCTTTGCAGGAAGGCAATGCAAAAAGATCGCATTGTTCTTTGCACTGTTCATTAATTTAGAGTTGACTTGAAATTTTGGAAGAAATTTTTTGATTCGTTTTGGATCACTGTTATGAATTGAAGAATAAGTGTCAGTTACAACCACATCAGCATTTTTAGTTGCAATAAATGGATATGTAGTTAGTTCAATGTTAGTTGATTTTTTAGATTCTTTGATTACTATCTTGTCAGGTTCAAAACCTTTTGGAGTTGCAATTGACATTTCAATTCCAGATAAGGCAGCACCATAAATCATAGAGTTACACACATTGTTACCATCTCCAATCCAGGCAATTTTTAATTTTTTGAGATTTTTCTTTTTTTCTTTTATTGTCATAAAATCAGCCAAGATTTGACAAGGATGAAAAGAATCAGATAATCCATTTATCACAGGAATGCTTGAGTGTTTTGATAAATTAATTAGTAATTCATGATCGTAAACTCGTGCCATTATACAATCAGAATATCGTGAAAGAGTTTTTGCAGTGTCTTCAACGGATTCACCTCTAGATAGTTGCATGTCATTAGATGACAAATTAATTGCATGTCCACCTAATTGGAACATTCCTGTTTCAAAACTTACACGTGTTCGAGTAGACGGTTTTTGAAAGATCATTGCCAGTGTCTTATTCTTTAAAAGAGATTTACATTTGCCTTCTTTGAATTCTTTTTTAAGTTTAAGGGAAAGATCAATTAATCCTGAAAATTCCTTTGGGGTCAGTTCACCTAAAGTGAGTAAATCTTTTGTTTTGAGTTTCATTTCTTAAAGAATCCAAATATGCCTCGTTTCTTTTTAGGTTTTTCTTCTTTATCATGTTTTTGAATCTCTTCATCAGAGTCAAGTGTATCATCAACTTTTTCAACTTTAGATTCTCCAGGCTTTTGTCTGCCATTCTTAATCCACTCACGAATTTTATGTCCTAATTGTATTGCATCATTGTCATTATCAGGTGGAGGTATATCAAATAGATCTGAATAAGTTGCAATATCATCATCATTGATTCCTTCAAAGGGATCATCTGAGGAAACAACGGGTTCTGGTTCTGGTTTTGGTTCTGGTTTTGGTTCTGGTTTTGGTTCTGGTTTTGGTTCTGGTTTTGGTTCTGGTTTTGGTTCTGGTTTTGGTTCTGGTTCTGGTTTTGGTTCTGGTTTTGGTTCTGGTTTTGGTTCTGGTTTTGGTTCTGGTTCTGGTTTTGGTTCTGGTTTTGGTTCTGGTTTTGGTTCTGGTTTTGGTTCTGGTTTTGGTTCTGGTTTTGGTTCTGGTTTTGGTTCTGGTGCTAACCCAACGGACTTGGTTATGTCTATACCATCAAATGAACCAAAAACAGTTTTCAAAAATATTTCCTTGTCAAATGGAATTAGATCAGGATATTCCTGTCCAACACCTACAAAAAGAATAGGAGTCGAAGTAATTTTTACTATCGATAACGCTGCACCACCTTTTGCATCAGCATCACCTTTAGTTAGAATAGAGCCATTGAATTTTACATGTTCATAAAATTCACGTGCTTGATTTACAGTATCGTTTCCAGCTAAAGAATCACCAACAAAAATCTTCATGTCAGGGTTTACGACTTTGGTAATCTTTCCAATTTGTTCCATCAGGTTTTTGCTCGTTTGCATCCTTCCTGCAGTATCAATTAAAACACAGTCTGTTTTGTGAGATTTTGCATATAGTACTGCATCTCGAGCTACTGCAGCTGGATCTGATTCATAATTTTGAGCAACAAGTTTTAGATTAAGACGGTTTGTGTGTTCTCGTAATTGTTCTATTGCACCAGCACGAAAAGTATCTGCAGCAGCTACTACTACTGAATATTTTGCTTGTTGTAAAAGATATGCAATTTTTGCTAAAGACGTGGTTTTACCAGTTCCATTAATTCCAACAAACAAAATCAAAAAAGGTTGTCCTAATTTCTTTTTTTCATTAATTTTTTCAAAGAGATTAATTTTTCCTGCACTATCAAACAAAACAGAGATACTTGAAATTAAACTATCTTTAACAAATTTTTCAATTTGATTCTTTTCTACTTTTGAGCCAATTAATTTTTCTTTTAGATCTGATTTAATGGAATCTATTATTTCAGTTGCTACATCCGATTCTAAGAGTGCTATTTCTAAGTCAAATAGAATGTTCTCAACATCTTTTTCATTGAGCTCTTTTTCTCCAAGACTTTTCGCCGCATTAGAAAATGCTTTACGAAGTTTATCAAACATATTTTATCCTGAATTTGGAGGAGATATAGATTGCATTAATTGATTAATTTGAATTCGTCCTTGTTCTAAACGCCCTGCGGCATCTTGTTTTTTTGCAGAAGTGTCATTGATAGCAATCTCAATTTCTTTTACTCGTGCTTCAAGAAAATTAATCGCTGAAGGAAAATCTTTTTCCACTGCAACACCTGCACCAATATTCAAAATAATTTTGGAGTTTGATGAAATTTTTGTAGGAAGATATGCACCCATTCCAATTGGAACAAGGGTTTCAGATTCAGGTTTCTGACTAAGAGATTTAATTGATTCAATGGCAGCAACTGTTTCTCTGAAGATATTCACAAAAGATGCTTCTCTTTGAGACAAATCAGAAAAATAGGTTTCAAGCATTTGCATTTGTTGCATCAATTGTTCAGCCTGTTCTTCACTCATTTACAACAAAGATTTTACAGATGGTTATAAATTCATTCTTTGGTAAAATGAAAAATTTACAACCAATAGATAGGTAGATAGATTTAAAAAAAATAAAAATTAGAAATTTATTTTGCTTGTGAGAATCTCTTTTCTACTTCATCCCAATTAACCACATTCCACCATGCCTTGATGTAATCTGGTCTTTTGTTTTGGTAATGAAGATAGTATGCATGCTCCCAAACATCACAGCCCAACAAAGGAATAAGACCTTCAGTTCTTGGACTTGTTTGGTTTGGCATTGATTTGTATTCAACCTTTTTTGAAGAAGGATTGTATACTAACCATCCCCAACCACTACCTTGAATTACTGCTGTAGTGGATGAAAATTTCTCTTTGAAGTCAGAAAAGCTTCCAAAGGAATCTTTAATTGCATCTGCAATTGAACCTCCAGGTTCTCCGCCTCCACTTGGTTTCATGTTATTCCAAAATAGCCTGTGGTTATCAAATCCACCACCATTGAAATTAACTGCACCTCTTTGGGCATCTGGAACTGTTGAGATATTAGACAAAATGTCAAGTATATCTTTTTCTTGAATCTCAGATGGACATGCTTCAAGAGCTGCATTTAGTTTGTCAGTGTATGCTTGATGGTGTTTTGTATGATGAATCTCCATAGTTTTTGCATCAATGTGAGGTTCTAGGTCACCATAAGCATATGGCATTTTAGGAAGAGTGTATTTTCCCATTAACCTATTCAGAGATTTATTCAATTTATTGCTTTATGAAACAATTCGTTTTTACTTGCTAAACTTGAGAGGTAATCTGTGAAATCATTAGTATTTTTTTTTCTAGCGATAGTATTATCAGGAGTTTTTGCTTTATCTCATACTTTTCAGTCTGAAAATGAAATTCGTACATATTTACAGCAAAGTGTACCATTTGTTGGAACAGATATCCCCAGAATAGATGGGATAGATGGATCTGGAGTCAAAATCGCAGTAATAGATACAGGTGTAGACTTTAATCATCCAGATTTGTTCGGGTGGGGTCCTGATGGTAAAGTTATCGGGGGTTTCAACTTTATCCATGAAAATGATCTACCAATAGATACAAACGGTCATGGTACTCAAGTGGCAGGAGTAATTGCAGCTGATGGTGAAATTAAAGGGATAGCACCTAAGGCAAAGATTCTTGCGTATAAAGTTTCAGAAAATGGTGAAGGTGTATCTGCAGATTTAATCATAAAAGCAATCATGAGAGCAATAGAAGATGATGCAGACATCATCAATATTAGTTTGGGAGTAAACAAAACTAATGCGTCAATTGATCGTGCAGTTAATCATGCACTGCAAAAAGAAATTTTTGTTGTAACTGCAGCAGGAAATGATGGACCAGCATTAAAAACAATTGGCAGTCCAGGTAAAAATTTTGGTTCAATTACAGTTGGCGCTTCATATAACAATCTTACTTCTAGTATGGTTGCAACATTGGAAATTGATGAAAAACCATATACTGTGATTCCTTTGGTTGGCTCTCCAAAACTAGAAGAACCAGTTACTGGAAAATTGATTTTTGCAAATTATGGAAAGATAAATGACTTTAAAGACATGGATGTAAAAGACGCAGTAGTAATTGTTGAAAGAGGTAGTGATGTAAAAGGAGAGTTATTGTATTTTTCAATCAAAGAAAACAATGCTGCAAATGCAGGTGCAAAAGCATTGATAGTGTATAATAATGAACCAGGATTTTTTTTGGGTGAATTAATTCATGAATTTATTGAGCCAGAATACAAACCACGAATTCCTGTAGTATCAATAGACAGAGATGATGGATTAGAAATTAAAGAATCAATCGACAATACAACTAATGCTACATTGAATTTGTTTTATAATCCAGATTTTGTAACTCACTTTAGTTCAAGAGGATCGGTTTCACCATTTTACATAAAGCCGGATTTGGTAGCACCTGGCGCATACATTAACACTACACAAAACAATGGCGGATATAACTTCACAAGCGGTACAAGTTATGCAGCTCCACATGTTAGTGGTGCTGCAGCATTATTAATACAAAAAAACCCTCAATTGCATCATCATGAACTCAAATCCATACTTTTGACGACCAGTAAGCCAGTTTCAGATGCCTATGAAAATGAATTCTCAATTAACGATGCAGGATCTGGAAGATTAGATATTGGAAATGCATATACTGCAAAACTAATCATCATGCCACCAAACTTTGTGGTCAATATGTCATCTGACAAATTGGTTGCAGAGCAACAATTGGAATTAAAATTGATTGGTGGTACACTGGATAATTTAGAAGTAGGATTTGAGGGACCAGAATTTATCAAATTCGCACACTTTCTTGAAGCAAATACATTACAAATTAAGATGAACATGATTGGAGAAAATTTTGGAGATCATGAGGGTAAAATAATAATCAAGCATGAAAATACAAGATACACAATTCCATTTTTACTTCACTACACACCAGGTTCAGTGTCAGTGACTCAACAAGATCAAAAACTATTCTTTGAGATCAATCATCCAGAAAAATGGAACTTTGCAAAAATTTCAGTCATAAACAGCAAAGATGGAAAAACAGAAACTACAACTACAACACCATTCAAAAAAACTTCAATTAAGATACATGAAAATGCAGAATACTGGATTGATGCCAAAATTAGAGTTGGTGAGAACTCATCAGATGCATACAATACAATTGAGATTAGTTCTATTTTAGAAAATCATAACCCATTAAACATGATCAGTCTTCCAGAAAAACAGATCACCATCATTGCAGGTATTATAGGTGTAATAGGAATAATTGGATTAGTTAAAAGAAGATAAAATCTATTTTGGAAGTTTAGGACCTGCAGCAATTACTTCAGGTGATACGTTTTCAAATTTCTTAAAGTTTTCAATAAACATCTGAGCTAATTTTTTTGCAGAAAGATCATACGAATCTTTATCAATCCAAGTATTTTTTGGATCTAAAATTTCAGATGGGACATTTTCCACCTGAGTGGGAATATCAAGATTAAACAGATCATCGTGACGATATTTTACAATATCCAATGCACCTGAAAGAGCAGATGTAACCATACTACGACTATACATAATCTTGACTCGCTTTCCAACCCCATAGGGACCACCAGACCAACCAGTATTGATAAGATAAACTACAGTATTGTGTTGATTGATTTTTTCTCCTAATAACTTGGCATAAACTGATGCAGGTCTAGGCATGAAAGGTGCTCCAAAACACTCTGAAAATACGGTCTTGGGTTCCTTGATCCCTCTTTCAGTTCCTGCTAACTTACTGGTGTAACCAGACATGAAATGATACATTGCGCCTTCTTTGGTGAGTCTAGAAACTGGAGGTAAGACACCCAATGCATCAGCAGTCAAAAATATTATCACTCTTGGATTACCACCAACACTTGGGAATACTGCACCTGGGATAAAGTCCAAGGGGTAAGCAACACGAGTATTTTCTGTTAAGCTATTATCATCATAATCTGGAACATTATCTTTTAGAACTACATTTTCTAAAACTGCACCTGGCCTGATTGCATTCCAAATTTCTGGTTCTGCCTCTTGGCTAAGATTAATACATTTTGCATAACAGCCACCTTCGAAATTAAAAGTACCATTATCAGACCAGCCATGTTCATCATCACCAATTAATTTTCTGTTAGGATCTGCAGAGAGAGTAGTTTTACCAGTGCCTGATAATCCAAAGAACAATACAGTGTCATCTTTCTCACCAATGTTTGCAGAGCAATGCATTGGGAAAATACCGCGTTCAGGCATCAGGAAGTTCATTACACCAAACATTGACTTTTTCATTTCACCGGCATATTCTGTACCACCGATTAAAACAATTTTTTTAGTCAAGTCAATTATAATAAATACATCAGTACGCGTCCCATCAATTTCCGGAACTGCATGAAAGTCATTAATACATAAAATCGTAAACTCTGGTTCATGTTTTTCTAGCTCTTCAGTAGTTGGTCTGATAAACAGATTTCTTGAAAACATACTTTGCCAAACATGATCATTGATTACTCTTATAGGTAAACGGTTTTCTGGGTCAGCACCAACAAAACCATCAAAGACAAAAAGTTCCTTGTCAGTTACAAATTGTTTCATTTTTTCAAGCAATTTTTCAAATTTACCAGTTGGGAATTGGTGGTTGATCTTACCCCAATCAATTGTATCGTGAGTTTTATCATCATATACAATAAAGCGATCATCAGGGGATCTGCCTGTATATGTTCCAGTATTGACAGATAAAGAGCCTGTAGAGTTTACTACACCCTCTTTTTTATCTACTGCCAATTTGACCATTTCATCTACACTTAGATTTCGGTGGACTTTGGATGGTTTGATTCCAAATCGAGTTAATTGAGACAGAAATTTTTCAGTTGCTGCAGTACCTAGCGCTTGAGTCAGATGGGTATACCCCCAAAAATAATTTTATCGATCCCAGTCATGGTCATTGAGATACAGAAACTGATTCAAGTTTCCTTATTATGTTTTATTATCAAAAAGTTATTGGTCATCATCTAGGAACGTATTTATTTCAAAATTCAAGAGTGAATTTAATGGTCATCAACAAAGAATTGGTTGCAAAGAGGAAGGAAATCAAAGGACATAATCCTGATTTTGCCAGACCAGAGAGTTGGCGTTATGTAAGGCTTCAAACAAACTGGAGAAAGCCAAAAGGAATTGATCATCATCAAAGAAAACAAAAGAGTAGAGGCCGCCCAGGTCTTGTCAAAATAGGATTTGGAGGACCAAAAGAGTCTAGAGGATTGCATCCATCAGGATATACAGATAACCTAGTTTACAACTTAAGTGATTTAGAAAAACTAGATCCAAAAAAAGACGGCGTCAGATTTGGACATAGTGTTGGTACTAGAAAGAGAAAAGAGATTATCGTTAAAGCAATTGAAAGCAAGTTTAAAATTTTTAATGCAAGAGTGAGTGCAATTGGTAGTAAATCTTAGAGCTAAGAAAAGATTGGCATCCAGAGTTGCCGGGGTTGGAATTCATAGAATAAAATTTGACACTGATCATTTAGATGATGTTGCAGATGCAATTACTAGACAAAACATTAGAAGTCTAATTACTGCTAACACTATCAAAATTAAACCAATTGTTGGAACATCCAAAGGCAGGGCACATAAAAAGAAAGCTCAGAAGAACAAGAGAGGAACAACTCAGGGATCTAAACAAGGCAGAAAAGGTGCAAGAGTTGGCAAGAAGGAAGTATATGTTGCAAAGGTTCGTGCATTAAGACGATTATTGAAAATTGCAAAAGATAGAAAAGATTTGACTAATCCAGAATTCTGGGCATTATACAAAAAGGTTGGAGGAAATACTGTTAGAAACAAAGCTCACCTTAGAATGCTCATGGATGAGATTAAAGAGAAAAGGCAAAATTAGAATCTGTAAAGAGTATTTTTCAAGTTTACAATCTTGCCGTTTTCAATTTGTATTCCTTCATCATTTAGCATCTTTGTCTTAACATGTTCTCCATATGCATATCCACCGATTTTACCAGTAGACATTACAACTCTATGACATGGGATGATCACAGGGTATGGATTTTTGTTCATTATTTGTCCGACAACTCGCTGTCCATTTTTCAATCCAACAGCTTTTGCAAGATCACCATAAGTTGTGATTTGGCCTTTTGGTACTTTAAGTAGTTTTTTGTAAATTTTTTGTTGGAGATTCAAATCTTGATTACCTCAAGATTCGTGGGTTCAAGAAGTTCAAGAATCTTTTGTTTGTAAGAGCCTAGCCCTCGCCAATCTAAAAGAGCAGCTTTTGCCAATTTGTTTTGTTCAAGAATATGCAAGAATAACGTTTTATCAACCTCACTTAACGCATGTTTTGGAATTACTGTTCCAAGGGCATATGGGCCATTAAGTAGCATATCAGTGAATTTTGAAGGATAATGGGTTCCACCAAAACAAATTGCAACAGGATTTTTTTTAATTGGATTGGACATCACTTCATGTACCAAGGCTGCAACTGAATTACATAGCGATACATCATTCCATTGTTTTTCAGTTGTGCCTATCTCGATAAATAATGAACGCTTGCTTAGGGCAGTAGGTCCATGATGAGTTGCCTCTATTGTGATTTGAAATTCTGGAAACTGTGATTGGTTTTTCTGTAGAGTTTGAAGATATGTTTTTTGAAGATCAGGGTATGGTATTGCAACTTGTCTTTTATTTCCACCAAATTTTGCATCAGAAAAATTTCCAGTACTGTGGCAGGTCAAGGCCAATACTCCTGACTCTGCAGCATGTTTTGACAAAAAAATAAAACCATCATAATCATCATATTTTTCCTCCAGCCAATCAGCGCAAATAGCAGGGGTTGGAATAATCAACAAATCATAATATTTTCCACGAAAAACATCGCCGTCTTTAGTCATCTCTTTTGAAAGATATTTTGCCATGTTATGACCTGCAGGGTCATCTCGATATGCAATAAGTAGTTCCATGAAACAAGAGATATTACATATCCAATAAATATGTCATAAAAGACCAAAATAAAAAATAGATTTCAAGCCAAAAATTGGGTTAAATTCTCTTCATTTACCATAAAAAATCAATTAGCAGTTCCATGACTTTTTGGCTAACTCATATTACGTCTGATAGGCTAAATGAGATTATAAAATTTGGTGGAATCAATTGGAGGTTTTTTTTGATTAGTACTACAACATGATATATCTCAAAAATCATGGAACAAGATTGATTATTGATATCTCTGGTGGATTTAGCAGTCTTGGCGCTGGTGCAAGACCACATGTTGTGTACACATGTGCACCATCATCTAAGACATAGTACCCCTTGTCATATTCTCCTGAAAAGCCAAAAATCTTTGGAATAGAACCCAAAACAGGCAACCTCATCTGTCCGCAATGAGTATGCCCAAACAGGTAGAGATCTGCAGTCTCCTTTTTGATGTCAAGTTCTTCTTGATTATGTGAAAGTAAAATTTTGTATCCTGTACTTTTATCTGCATATGCCTTTGACTCGTCTCTTAGATTGGCCCACAGATCATCTAGACCTATCAAGGTAACCTTGTCAGATATGACCACCTTCTCATTACGCAGAATTTTGATTCTGTCATTTTGGCTATCATTGATAGGATTTGGAGTCTCAAAGAATTGGAGTATTTGTTGTGCCAAAACTGCATCACCTCCCACATTCCTTGCAAAGCCAAATGCCAAATAGTCATGATTTCCCATCACTCCATAAACACCATACTTTGATTTGAGGTCCTTTAACGGCTCAATTGAGGGCAATTCATCAATACTATTTTCAACATAATCGCCTCCAAGCAATATCAGATCTGGGTTTTTAGAATTGACCATATCTACTGCTCTTTGAACAAATGTAGGATCTGCATCTCTTCGCTGAAAGTCAGACAGAAAAGCAATAGTCATGTTTATGCCAGTACCTTCTATCTCTACTGTATCAGTTTCTATTATTGCAGGCTCTACAAGAATCATATTTACAGACAAGACTGCAACAAACAATCCAAACATTGCAAGTACCTTTCTCTTTTTTGTAGAGTTCAATTATCAATCCATAAGCTGTCTATATGATGAAAACATTTTCTGCAGTGTCATAAGGTATAGTGTCATGATAAATTTTGTTGTCTTGAGCATATACTTGAAAACAAATAGTCTTGAGAGATTGTCAGTTTCCTTGCGTCTTTTGTATTGAATCGACTGGTGTAAATGACTTACATCAAGAATCCATTCCGAATTTGAATCAGAAAATATATTTTCAATTTCTTTTATTTCAGACTCTGTGTCAGATAGAGGCTTTTCAAGTGCAAACAAGGAATTGTTGCATGCCCAAAAATTTGCCTTTACAGCATGTTGGAATGCAAAGTAGTAGTCAATTGGAAAAATTATAAAACTCATCATCAGTAAAAGCAATGCATTAAGGGATGCCTTGAACTTTTCAAGATGTGGAATCTTTGTAGGAAACTCCTTTGTAATGTCTTTTCCATACAGTACCTTTCCTGTACTTTTTATTCTGTGAAAGAACAAATTGATGGAAGCAAAAATATGTGTTCCAACATAGATCTTAAGATCATCAATTGTAATGATTCTGGCATTTGCAATATCAATCTGATCTTCAGACAAGACATAAAATGGTCTCCCAAACATGGAGAATTTTTCTGCCCGCAAAATCAGGTTTAGCATGTGATTCTGGGTTTTTTTGTAAGTGGTGCATGTCTCAGAAAGTTTTAGGTCATATTTTTTATCAAGCTCAAGTAATGTGTCACAGAAAAATCGCTCTATCTCTTTTGTGTGAGTTTTGTCTTTTACCAAGACAATACAATCAATGTCGGATTTGCCCTTTACCCATTCAGACGTGGTGGCAGAACCAAACAATACAATTGATGTAATCTGATTTTTGTATCGAGAAGTTACTACTCCTACAAACTCATCAAGTAGATTGTGCAGTCTTTTGATGTCATCGATCTTTGAGTATGTCAAGATTACACCTATTGTGATTCATATCACTAGTGATATTTTAATGATTAGTGCGCAGATGATTTAATCATTATCAAAGTCATCCATTCCAATAATGATTTGCTCAGAATCATGGAGATGTGTTTTTGATTTGTAGGGTGGAAAATGTATTCATCCTACTAAATCAAAACCTAAATCAATATCCAAAACAGCGTTAATACAATAGTCTCATCTCAAAACATTTTTTGATAATGTTAAAAGACGTTTCTTTTTTGATAGTTAGTCAGTCTTCTGATTTTTCATATTCTTCGTCTTGCCCATAGCCTTCCATGAGCTCAATCTGATATTCTTCTTCTTTAATCTCACCTTGTTCTAGTTTCTTCCATTCTTTTTCCAGCTCTTCTTTGTTTGCTCTCTTGGACACGAAATACAATAAGAGACAGAACATATTAACAGAATCATAATTTCCAATTCTGATATTCTGGTTTTGGTCATAATTAGTATGAATTTAGATGGTTATTTGCTGACATGATAAAAAATAAGATTCAAAAAATCCTAGTTGCATTGGATGGCTCAAAAAACTCATTCAGAGGGTTGGATGAAGCAATCATTATTGCCAGAAATAGTAAGTCTGTTATCAGTGGGACATATGTCACACCGCTTAGTCCACCTGCATCATCTGAGCAAAAAGCATACGTCAAAAATGTCCTTTTAAAAAATGCAAATGAGTTCATGGAAAAAGCAAAGACACGTTGTGCACAAAATGGAATCTTGTTTTATGAGAAAATATTGTACGGGAAGGAAGGCCCAAAAATAGTAAAATTTGCACATGATAAAAAATTTGATCTAATTGTTATCGGTTCAAGAGGAATGAGTTCACTAAAAGAGGCATTCCTTGGAAGCACATCAAATTATGTTCTTCATAAATCAAAAATACCTGTTTTGATAGTAAAGTGATTTAGCATTTGGTTACTGAATTCGATATTATTCCGACAATAATAGGCATACTGTTTTTGGTGTTGCCTGCCATGTTGTTAGGCCGAGTATGCAAACATTTCAAAATATCAGAGATTGTAGGGTTTGTTTTAGCTGGAGTTTTTTTGGGACCGTTTGCACTAGGTGGCATAGTTCCGTTCTTTGAGAAGCCCATAGTGGAATTAAATGAAGTCATGTTATCTTTCTGGCAGGTTTCTGGAATTATTATCTTATTTTCAGCAGGATTACACTTTACGTTTCATGATTTGATCAAAGCAGGATACAAGTCTGCCACAGTTGGAATCATGGGGGTTGTCACTCCATTGGTCTTAGGATATTTTGTATCTGGTCTATTCGGGTTTGACTGGATGGTGTGTGTCATTATTGGAGCAACGCTGAGTGCAACAAGCATTGCAATTACAGTAACCATCCTTGAAGAATTAAAAAAAGAAAAATCAAAGGAAGGAAATATTCTGGTAAACGCAGCAGTATTAGATGACATACTAGGATTAGCTGTACTCTCAGCAATAATTTCTCTAGTTACACTTCATGTCATGCCAAGTGCTGAATCGGTAGCCATTGTAGTTACAAAAGAGATCGGATTTTGGCTTTTGATTTTGATTGGTGCCGTATTCTTGCTTCCAAAAATTGTTCACGGCATAGCATCTGCAAAACCATCCTCTTTGGAAACTAGGGGAATCAAGCAGGCAGCCTCATTGGGTTCTGCATTTGGTTTTGCTGCAGTTGCATCAATTGCAGGACTTAATCCCATTGTCGGGGCATTTGCTGCAGGAATGGGTCTTGCAGGATCAAAACTGGTAGGACAGGTAAGAGAATTTGTTGGAAGACTAAAAGTAATCATGGAACCACTGTTTTTTGCAATAATTGGAGCACATGTAAACATCAGTCAAATTGCAGAAATCGATTTGGTTTTCTTTGCCGTAATTACAGGAGTTGCAATATTTAGTAAGATTCTTGGATGTGGAATTCCATCAATTATCATGCTAAAAAACAGAGTCAAGGGATTACGAATTGGATATGGGATGATTGGAAGAGGTGAGGTGGCATTAATCACTGCAGGAATTGGACTGTCAAGTGGAGTAATCAGTTATACGGTTTTTTCTACAATAGTCCTGGTTGTTTTAGCAACCATATTCATATCTCCTACTTTACTTCGGAATTCATATAAGAAAAAACAAGACAGAAAAGTATAGCGAGAAAATAGCATTACAGAAGAATAACTAGTTTTTAATGAATTTGATATTTTGTCCCATCAACATGAATACATTACCCATTCTCATTTTTATGGATGTCTTTATCTCCACTGCATTTGCCATGAGTATATTCACATTATGCCAGAGTAATCATAAATGTACATGTATTAATCAGTGATCGGTATTTTCAACAATAATTCCTAATCTTCAATTTTGATAATCTCTATTACTGTTAATAATAATTAAAAAAATACCATCTATAATGAATAATATAATTTTGAAAAAATATGTCTGAAATTGAACTAAAAATTGAAGAGATGCCACAAACCTATGTGGGAAAAGGTGTAGCAATAGTAGATCCTAAAGTACTTGAAGAAAATAGTTGGAAACCGGGAGAAATTCTAGAACTGTCTGCAAAGAAAAAAAGCCACGTTAAATTATGGTCGGGATTTCCAGAAGATTATGGCAGTAACATCATTCGCATAGATGGCCTTACCAGATATAACATAGGGGCAAGCATTGGAGAGAATCTTTTGATCAATGCAGTTAAAGGAGCAGAAGCAGAACAAATTGTATTATCCCCTATTGAAAAGATTCATGCTGAGGGATTACATGAGTACATGTCATCTCTTTATCAAGGACATGTGTTTACAACAGGAGATACGGTAATTGTCAACACACAGATGGGAAGTAAAATCCAGCTGGTTGTAACTAGTACAAAACCATCAAAACCAGTATTTGTCACTGAGGATACTATATTCAAGCTTGGCACGATTACAAAATTAGATGATCCTTCCATACCAAGAATAACTTATGATGAACTTGGTGGATTGAAAAATGAAATTCAAAAGATACGTGAGATGGTAGAACTACCAATGAGACATCCAGAATTGTTTGAGAAAATTGGGATAGCATCACCAAAAGGAGTCTTGCTTTATGGTCCTCCTGGAACTGGAAAGACGCTGTTGGCAAAGGCAGTAGCTGGTGAAACAAATTCTCACTTTACCTCACTTAGCGGTCCAGAAATCATGGCAAAGCATTACGGAGAAAGCGAAGAGAAATTGCGAGAGATTTTCAATAAAGCTGAAGAGAATGCACCTAGCATAATATTTATCGATGAGATTGATTCCATTGCTCCAAAAAGAGAAGAAGTTTCAGGAGAGCTTGAAAAAAGAATTGTCTCTCAACTGTTGACATTGATGGATGGTATGAAATCTAGAGGAAAAGTCGTAGTGATTGCAGCAACTAACAGACCTGATAGCATAGATCCTGCACTTCGAAGGCCAGGAAGATTTGACAGAGAGATTGAGATTGGAATTCCCGATGATGAGGGAAGATTGGAAATCCTAAACATTCACACTCGAGGGATGCCATTGGATAAAAATGTAAAACTTGATAAAATATCCAAGACAACTCACGGGTTTGTGGGGGCCGACTTGGAAGTACTGTGTAAAGAAGCGGCAATGAGATCCCTTAGAAGGATATTGCCTGAAATCAATCTTGATGAAGAAAAAGTCTCAAAGGATGTACTGCAAAAAATAAAGATAACCGGAGAAGACTTTGCAGACGCACTAAAAGAAGTCAGGCCTTCTGCACTTAGAGAGGTTCTGGTTCAAATTCCAAATGTCAGTTGGGATGATGTAGGGGGTCTGGACAAACTAAAGGAAGAATTACGTGAAGCAATAGAGTGGCCATTAAAACACAAAGAGGCTTTTGAATACGCCCATGTAAAGCCACCCAAAGGGGTCTTGCTTTATGGTCCTCCTGGAACTGGAAAGACACTGATTGCAAAGGCAGTTGCAACAACAACTGAATCCAACTTTATCAGTATCAAGGGACCTGAACTATTATCAAAGTGGGTTGGCGAATCAGAAAAAGGTGTGCGGGAGATATTTCGAAAGGCTCGCATGGCAGCACCATGTATCATCTTCTTTGATGAGATTGATGCCCTAGTTCCAAAAAGAGGTAGCGGAGGTTCTGAGTCACATGTTACAGAAAATGTTGTATCTCAAATACTCACTGAGATTGATGGACTTGAAGAACTACACAATGTCTTGATAATTGGTGCAACAAATAGACTAGACATTGTAGATCCTGCATTGCTCAGACCAGGTAGATTTGATAGGGTAATTGAAGTTCCAAATCCAGATGTTGCAGGAATAGAGATGATCCTCAAGATCCACACCAAAGACAAACCGCTTGCAGAGGACGTCAATCTAAAAACATTGGCAGAAATGGCAAAGGGATTCAGTGGGGCAGAGATTGAAGAGGCATGCAACCGTGCAGCACTCTTAGGTGTAAAACGATTTGTTGAAAACAAGGAAAAAGATGTCAAATCCATCAAGATAACACGAAAAGATCTAGAGTTTTCCATAGATGAAATAAAGAAGACAAAAACATCATCATCATCTTAGATTTTCATATCTCCCTTAATTGATAAAATAACATTAATTTCATTTGTACACTATGTAAGACAGTGTGTAAAGTCATCATATCCAATTTCATTTAAGCTGTATGTTTGGTGAGTGATATTTTCATCAAAAAAGTTGAAGTATTTTTGAAGGATTGTTCACATAATGGATTGTAGTACATTTAGGAATATCGTTGATTCTTTTTGGATCATAATAATAATTAAAAATCACGATTGTTCAAATCGCTCACATGCTCCACCTACTTTTCTCCAGCTCTTGCCACCCATCTTCTTGCATTGTGTCTTGGTGACGTCTTTTGCTAGAACACTCCTGCATCCAGATTGGAGATAGCATGTACCTGTATTTCTTTTGATAGTTTTCTTTTTGTCTTTGTTTTGTGACGGTACTTGGTTTTGACAATCTTGGTTTTAAAGAGACACCTGATGGTTTTAGTCTGAGACGTTTTGATTTTGATATTGAAGGTTTTTTTATTTTAGGGATTTTTGGTCTAGGCATTCTTGGTGGTCTTACACTGGACATCCATAAAGATTATTTTTTTTTATCAATATTAAATATAGCTGATCTTATTGATGTCTAATCTGGTATTATTATCAGATCAGTACCTTTTTGGATAAAGTCAAGATATTTGGTAAAATTAGATATGAAGACAATTCTTGTAGTATATCATAAAGACACTACACCAGAAATTCTTGTAGAAATTATGAGACGAGAATTTATTTAACACATTTAGATCACATGGAAATAAAAATAATTAAAAAAGTCTTGATATACAACAAGAAAAACAAATTCAAGAAAGATTCAATTTCATATACGTATAAATTCTATTTTTAGGATAAGCAATAACACATGAATATAGATTCTCATATTGAAAATGCAGCAAGAGCAATTCATAATGCAAAAATGGTTAGAGATGCATCAAAAAAAATCCTAGCAAAAAAATCCAATATCCATCCTGAACATATCCAAGAATTAAGTAAGATTATGCAAGGAGTGATTTCAAGTACAGATAAAGCAATGAAAGGAGCTCAACTAGCTGAATCTAGAGCAAAATCAAGATTGGCTGCAGTCAAAAAAGAAACATCAAAAATCATCACTCATACCAGAAATGCAAAATATGCTGCAATTGCAGCAAGAAAATCAGCTAATGCAGCATTGACTACATCAAAGAAAATGACAAATCCACAACTTGGAAAAAAATATCAAAGAACATATGATATTCAAATAACAGCAGCCATCCGTGCTGCCAAAGTTGCAGAGAAGGAGACACAAAAAGCTACGTTGGCATCAAAAACTGCTAGAATTGCTGCAAGAATGGCCTTAAAAAAACTACAAATTTAATTTAAAACAACTTCAAATCTAGAATAGTCCTGATTACTGAGGAACTTACTTGTTTATTTGTACCAATTTTAGGATTGAATCATAGTTAAGAGAATTTCTGATGAATTGAAAACACACATGGAGTTTTTGGTTTAATTATCATCTAAGGAAATTCTTAATTAATCATTCATCTAATACAAGGTATGCCCCAAAATGAATACATCGTAAATGATGATATCTCTCAGGCAACTCCAGATGAAAATGAGGAAAAATGTACCTGTGAGAAAAAGCAGTGTATGCTTGGAATTGCAAGCATTGCAATAGGTCTTGGTGGATTAGCGTTGGCATTATTGCTTTAAGAAAAACACTTCACATATTCAATAAAAGATCAGAAGAACTTGTGAATATCAAATTGAGCATGCAAGATAGAATAAGTAGTGTGTTCTGTCAGACGACTTATCCTTGAGATGACTTGCAAAGAACATTCAAGAGAAACAGTCTTTTTGCTATTTGTATTTCAAATGATAAGAGTTAGAGTTTACTTACATCAATCACACTAAAAATGCTAGAATAGCATGTTTAGGAAATATGCTCTTTGATTACAGAACTTGGGCACTTTTTCCAAAGTATGCCTTGACATGAGGTCTAAACAAGTAATACAAGATCACAACATCAATGATTAGTCCAATGATATTCATTGAAGGCAAGTCAAATATCAAACTGATTATTGTCAGAATTAGAGTGATAGTCCATGCCCACGGCTTTCCTTTGAGCAATCCCCATGCCATCAAAAATGAAATAGCACCAAGCGCAACAATGATACTGCTGATTAGCCCCATAATGGCGCTACCGCCAAAATCCATCATCATACCCATTCCCGTCGAGCCCCATAATGCACTAAAGAATATACCAATTCCAATTGCAATCACACCGGAGATTATCTCAAGTATTGCAAGAATTGTTACTCCTGTTGGCATGACCTTGGAGGACATGAGATTTTGCAGAATACATTGTGTAATAAGTGATTCATAGTTTCACAAGTTAAAATCAATCAGATATAGAAAAACCGTTTCCAATTATCGTAACAGTATTTGTAGAATTGTCAATCATGAGCCCAAGAACTCTGTGAGATGGAGTCTTGATTCTCTCCCATGCATAAGCATCATCATCATCAGAGAGTTTCCCATCAAAGAGCAGTCCAAATCTATCCTCATTTAACATTTCATCATGAAATTTTGGATATAGTAATTCATTGGGGATGGAGACAGTAAGCAAGTCACCATATTTGTTATTGTTTTTTTCAATGCTTATTGATAATTGGTCATTATCATTACTATTATTATCAAGATGGATGTCTTGAATTTGAATGGCATCTGAATAGTAATTTACATCAAATCCATTTACTGTCTTTGCATCAAAGTATCCTCTGTTTAGAATCTTAAAGAATGTCGATTCCTGAATACACATCAAATCTCCATTTGGTTTAAGATATCGTCCCAAATCAGGACCACATCCCATGTGCATTGGCATAACTCCCAGCATACGTTGTTCAGTAAGGGAAAGATCTTTTTTATGAATCAAAATGTATGTGGGATTTGTTTTATCATCCAGACTCAAGATTATTGGCCTTACCGGAAGGTCATGGTTAGTAGTAGAGCTAAAATAAGGATGTAGTGTTTCTTTGTCTTCTGTGTTCAGATATGCCATGGGGGGATGCACGAATATGTCTTCTTCTGCTCCATTAGGGAATGTCATCTTGACTCTAGTTATCGTACCAAGGTTTGGCTCATCAGAGTGTTTTTCATAGAATTGGAAATTTATCCCATGAAATGCGCGAGTTATTTTCTGACCTCCCAACACACCAAGATCATCTGTCAACGGCAATGCATGAAATTGCTTTCCTGTAAAAATCACATCACCATCATTGTGAAACTTTATCCATTCAGTTTCATATGACCATCCTGCAAAACCTGAATACTCTGAATCTGAACCAGAATTTATTGCAATTGAGATTCTTGTCTCAAAAGGAATCCAGTCTTCAAGTTTTTTGTGATAGTATGTTCCAGGAGTCTCATCTGTAAACTTGTCTGCAGACATGCCAACAATGACTTGTTTCCTGCCAAAGTCTAAGAACACATCTTTGAGATCAACTTGTGTATGACCTAGTTTCTTGAGTATCTTTTCAGTTATCTCCATTCTTTGGTCAATGTTATCAAAAGTTATCTCATTTGATTGCACTACAGCAATAATTCCGGCCATTTTTGTAAAATCAGCATCTGATGTAAATTCGTAGATGCCAGTTGCATTAAATTTCACAGATCCTGATTTGCCTGGACTTATTTTGCCAGTAGTCCAGCTACCGTCTTTTCCATTTATTGTAAAGGGATACTTGTCTTGATTTATCCATGTTATCGTATCTTTCTGGTCTAGAATTAATCCAATAAGAGTAGGTTCAAAATTCAGAGTGGTAGTATTATCTAATCTTAATGGGCTAAAAAGAATCACATGTTGATTTTCTTTTGATGTCTGTTTGATGTGATCATCTGCCAACACATTGTATGGCATCATAACAAGCATCATTGCTGCAAAAACATACAAAATCATGTTCATTTTTTCTTCAGCGATACTAACATTACAGGATTATTAATGAATTAGTTAGTCAGAAGAAAAGATTACAGGTGGTACTCTTTAGAATTATTTTAGAATCGTACTGAAATAAAATGATCACACCATTTTAGGAATTTTGCATTGTAATGGTTGTGCTGACCTTTTAGTGTCATCTACCACATAGTCTCATTTTTCCAGACAAATACAACAATTCTAGATTTTGTATGGCATCAAAATGCAATCCCAAATTTGCAAGACGATTTTCTTCAGTATACACTTGTGATTCTGACCAGTTACCATGTAATGCGTGCAATAATTCATGAATTAAAACCACAGTTACCATCTTGTATGATTCTACAGAATTTTTCTCTAAAGACCTGTGAATTCCAATTCGATAAAAAGGATATGTTCCATCAATGTATCCATATGCATTTTCTCTGTCATATTGAATGAATATGCTAAATTTGGCATCATGAAATAATTCAGAAATGCCTTCAAACTTGTGATGTTCCTCTATGATCTTCTTGGCATCTTGCAGACATCCGTACATCCAAGTATTTCCTTGTTCAGTAGGGTATGTCTTTCTGATAAATTCATCATCTGCTTTTCTGTCTTCTTCATGTTGACGAAGTTGAACCGTCTCTGATTTACAGTGATAGGCACGAATGTGTTCAATTCTGATCTGGTTCATCTTTTCAATGTCACTATAATCTGACGAAAACCCGCAGCTCTTGCATATTACTGCAAATCTAGCAGTAGTGATGTTGACTCCTTTTTTTCGGACATAGTCTTTTTCAATATGCTTTGCTGCCATAACTTTTGGACATTCATGATTTTCAGCAAGACGGTGGTCACCACAATAATTTTTTTGACAATAATAGCATGAATTGATGTCAGGCCATACCAATTTCTTTTGGCAAGAGTAACAAAATTTTTCATTAGGTTCGTCATCTTTTTTGTTTAATGTCTCAGAATCACGATTAAGTGTTACTTGTTCTTGTTCCAAGTGCGTTTCATTCTCTTTTTTCTCTCTTCGCTCTATCTGTTTTTTTAGTTGAAGGTCTACCTCAAAGGCGTTCATTTCAGATAATCGTTTTATATCATTATCTTTCTTCTCCAGTTGTTCTTTTGTTTTTCTTAACTCCTCTCGTGCTTTTTCAAGTTCCTTATGCTGCTCTTTTGTTAATCTTTTTTTGAATCTGTCAAAAAAGTTCATTTTTTTACATCCTTTTCAATAATGTGGATTTCCATATATGTAACAATTTCTGTGTTTACTTGCATAATGAATATAATATCACATAATGCAAATTAGACTCACCAACAAATCAACTTCCGTTATGATTTTAGGTTGTATCAGAATTATGTACCTAAGGCCACCTTGTTTTGAGAAAAGTTTCATTTGTGCATAAAATTCACAGAAGATAACTTTTTTATCTAAAATGATTTCTTGATTTTGCCTATTACTTTTAACTGCTCAAAGTATTCCTTTTGTGAATCAGCCCTAACATCACATACCAGATGAGCCAATCCAACTTCTCGATATTTTTGTATTTGTGAGATTATCTCATCAACACTTCCTACTAATCGCAGTCTAGGATGACCATCTGCCCCAGTGTATTGAGATTCAATTTTTTGATTTGCAGCAAAATTAATTCGTAAAGACCAGATAAAATTACTTTTTTTCATTTGTGTTATCTTTTGTATTCCCAAATCATACTCTTGAACAGATATTCCAACTGGATGCCATCCATCACCAATTGATGCAACTCGCTTTAATGCCCCATCAGATTGCCCTCCAATCAATATTGGTGGTCCATTGTCAGATACTGGCATTGGTTCACAAGAATAACCTAGTTTTGCATAATTGCCAGCCCACATCTTTCTCATAATGTCGATATTTTCTGCAACAGTCTTTGATCTATTTTTAAAATCATAGCCAAGCAAATCAAACTCTTTTTTGTTCCATCCTATTCCAACTCCAATCATCACCCTTCCATTTGACAACGAGTCTAAAGTTGCAATCTGTTTTGCCAGAACAAGGGGTTCCCTAAGTGGAACCAAAAGTACCGAAGAGCCTAGTTGAACAGATTCAGTAATTGATGATAAAAACCCCAGTGTCGTAATACTCTCAAATACTCTGTTCCAAGGAGCATCATTCTTTGGAACGATAATATGATCAGAGACCCATATGGAATCAAGCTCAAGTCGTTCAATCTCCAAGGCAGCATCTTTTAAAAAAGACCGAGAAGGAAGCAATCCATAATTTGAAAGAGAGACACCAATCTTCATGGCTAAACCAATAGTTACCTAGATTTTAGATTTTTGAGCAAATTGATTGATTGATTTTGGTTTGAAGGTATTGGAAAGATCAATTTGATTCCATACCAGAGAATCACGTTGATGGCATATAGGTAGACCAGATAGGATACAACTACCGCACAGTAGTAAAAAAATATACACAATATTATTTATGATTAGATCTAAAAGATAGATTCTAAGTTCTTTTTTGATTTAAGACTGATTTACGAAATTTAGCCTTTCGTTTGAGCCTGAGAAGAGAGTTACAGCAAGGACATGCTATTCCCTCATACCACAAATAGACATTGCAAGATGTGCATCGCTTGGCATTGTCTGAATACATTCTCTTCTCAGACCTGTATCTCTCACAAATTCCTCTACAAGTCATGCTGGATGATAATCAGATACAAAAAGACGTCTACAATCTGGACACAATTTTGAATTTTTTAGAATATAGTATGAAAATGCTTTACTGCAACCAATGCAACATCTAATGGAAACTCCAAGAGACACAAATCTATTTTATTTGTACAAAAATTAAAACAAGATCCTCATTCTTTGATTTTATTCTAATGTCTTGGAATTATTATGATTGTGTAGAGTTCTAGTACCGATGCTAACAATATCACACTAACATCAAAAAATACTGTACATTGTTATACTAGCATCCAAAATTCATTTAAAATAAAATTTTCATTTAAAAATAATCATGAATTCTATATTGTAAAAATATAGAAAATGAGAAATTACTTTCTCAATCTTATTGCCATTTTAGCTGCTAATCCCCATGAGAACAAAGTAAATCCAATTGGAAATACTCCACTCGTAAGTATTTGAGGTACCTGTTCTAGGCCCATACTTTCTGAGGAATACATTGCAGCAGCTATAGGCAAGGCAACCAAGCCTACTACTCCGAGTTTTGTCTTTGTGTTCTCAGAGACTGTTTTTTGTATGCTGTATGTGCTCATGATAGTATAAGAGGGCTACAAGTATTTGGAATGGATCTAACTTTTTGCTATGGTTTTGTTCTGATATGGAATAGAGAGATGAGTAGTTTGTTCAGTTGTTGAACTGGGATGCTCTCATCTAACAACCCCTTGATTTAAGATATATCATCGTACAGAATATCCATTTTTTGCATATCTTCTTTGATTATCGATACGTTTGTCTCAGGTGCAGAGATTCTACTTGAATGATTTACAAACTTGTGAAGCAAGAATCCTAATGGTGTAACAAAAAACATGTTCCAATAGTTTGCAAAATCCTCCAAACGACAAAGTAATAATCAAACAGAGTTTGATACAAAATGAAAGCAGATCCCGAAAGAACTTGATAGATTGGGCAATAATTTAGATCCAGTTAGATGTAAAACTGATTATTGTAAACATTATTCTTTATTGACCTAGATCGAACCAAAAATCAATAAGATAATTCAAATTGTCTTTGTATGAGAGGATAGATCCATGGGCGAACTATTAAGATTCAGAGGTTTGTGTACAAAATGTCATTCTTCTGGTGTTGAACTTGTGTTAGATGATGAGACACTTGAGGCAGTTTGTGATGAGTGTAGAAATAATACAAATTAGTTTATTCATCAGTAAGATCTAAAACCCATGATTCTATCCACACATTGTAGTGTCTAATTCTATTCCAAAATGGTAAAATCAAATCATAGAGATCCAAGATATTTAACTAAATGTAGTTTTTAAAAGGAATTCATTAAAAGACATTACAGATGATTTTCTGTTTAAAAACAACCCGTGATATCTCTTAATTTTGGATAGTAGAATCTTGATGTCTGTATCTGGTCTGCTGATATTTACTAAGCATCCAATACATTCCAATTTCTAGATCCAATTTAGCATTATGCATATAATCAGCTACTACTGCTTTTCGTTCTTTGAATGCAGGTATGGAGTTTGCTTGTGAAATAGTTTGTCTTTCTTTTACTGGCTTATTTCCAACCAGATTCTTTAGAGCCTCAGATTGGCTGATGTTTTTTTGCATTAGTTGCATGAATGCTATAACGTAGAAAAATATTTGCCAATACCCTTTACTTTGTGGTATGCCATAATCGAATTAAAAAAGAAAAGGAGGTTATTTTGTAAGAACTATAGAGTAGCTTACAGTAAATGGTGTATCTTTCATGGTATGTAGTGCCAGTGCGTTACCTGAGAACTGTACTGAACCTGCAGCCTTTGATTCAACAAGTACTAATCCATAGTGTGTTTTACCATCTGTAGTCCATGTTGGCATGTCTGCTAGGTCACCTTTTACTATAGGACCAATTAGACTCACAATCTGAACTGGTTCAGATGCATCAAATGTGATGTATCCTCTGTATGGTTTATCATTTGGAGGTAACAACAATGCAAGCTGATGGGTCTGATGTCCTATTCCTGGGTCTTGTGAGGATGTAGTGGTTCCCATGATAACATTTTCACCATCTTTTACCAATTCTGTGTATGTGACAGAGTAGGTTACAGTAAATGGCTTAGAGTTTGTTGTATGCAATGCTATTGCATTACCTGAAAACTGCCAGAATCCTGCAGCCTTTTCATTATCTACCAATGTGAGGCCAAACTTTGTGTTACCATCAGTACTCCAAATTGGTTGTCCTTTATCCATACCTGCCTTTAGAGGGCCGTGTAATGCTACAAGCTGAACATTTTCAGATGCAGTATAGGTAAGATGTCCGCGATACGTGTTCGTATTTTGAGGAAGGATTACTGCCAACTGATGTCCTTCATGTCCTTGACCAGGATCTTGCACAGATGTAATTGTACCAGTTACTGTTTTTGGGACTTTTAATGAAGATTGTACTTCAGCTGTCTTCATTGTTTCTTCTTTATTGTCTTTCTTTGGAACTTCTTTAGCTTTTTCTACAGCTTCTGTTTTCTTTTCTTGTTTTACTTCTTCTTTCTTTTTCTCAGGAGATTTTACTTCTGATGGTTTTTCAGAACATAATCTATCGCCACAGACTTTTTTTGAATTAATCACACTTAATGAAGTGCCTTTACTTTTTACAGCATCAGCTGATTGAATTAATCCAATAGGGCCTGTAACCGTTCCTGTGAACAGAACTATAACTGCAAAAATTGCCATAATAGTTGTTTTATTTGTCATTATAATTTGCCGATTATAGCAGTAATTAAAGGGACTGAATTTAGTTAAGAGTCAATTTAACTTCTTAGTGAAAAATACAAGTTTTCACATAATGATGATACTTGAGGAAATAAGACCTTGTTACTAGGCCAAAATTACAATTTGATACTCCTTGGATTTTTGTCCTTCTTTTTTATGCTTATACGATAAACAATACCCAAAATATCCTGTAACACCTGGCTGCCATAACCGCTCTAATTATTGTTACAAGGTATCATGACTATCAAAGCCAGACAGTTAGAATACATGTAAAATCTCATTATTCATAAAGTTGGCATCTAGAATAAACGATGTTCTCATAATCTTGAGATGGTAATCTTTTTGTAATTAATTACAAATGTCATTTTAGAAATTTTTTATTGTCTCTGAGATATTTTGAGATAAACCATTTCACAAAGATCATCTCGTCATTTTTTACATATGATGATTCTAGTTTGTTGATGTAGGTCTGTTTTTCTTTTGGGTCAATGTTTGACATTGAATAATGATTCTTGTGTAAAATAAAGATCATCAACAGTCTTCCAATTCTGCCATTCCCATCAATAAATGGATGAATCAACTCGAATCTTTTATGAAATCGGGCCGATAGCTCAACTGGATTCATTATTTTCTTTTCTTTGTTGTACCATTTTATCAAATTGGAAATTTCATCTGAGACGTCACACCATGGAACATATTCAGTCTTTCCAAGATATGGTTGCACATCTTGTCTTCTAAAACTACCTGCATTGTTAGTATCAGTCTTTTGATATAGTTTGTTGTGCCAATTCAACATTAGTTTTTGATTAATATCATTATCTGTAACTAACATATCATCAAACAATTCTGCAAGCTGTTGAGCTTCGATAATATCTTCTAATGATGTATCCTTTGGAGACAATCCTGTCTCCAATAATTTACGGGTTTGACCCAATGTCATAGTACTTCCCTCAATTTTTTGGGTACTGTAAGTATGAATTATTTTAAATCCGTGATTCTCATTTTTAATAATTTTCTTGTCTGCAGTTTTGATATGTTCAGAATAATTTTGATGAATTTTTTGGAGTGAAATTCCTTTATCTTCTCTGTAACATTTTAATTCAAAATCCATTATTTTCTGATCTATGTCTTTTGGGATTTTGGTTCCAAGATATTTTTGTTGGGGGTTTTCCCTAGAGGAATATTTCAGATAGTAACGGGTTTGTCCTTTTTCCTTTCTTTTTATCAAACTTGTCATGACATATGTATGTCACTACAACATTATAAGATTTACAAATTATAGTGATTTTGTAGTGACATATAGGTGTATTTTTTTACAAATTAGTATTATGATTCTTCACTGCAGTACATTTAGGATTGGCTATAATCATCAAAAAATGCGGTTAGTGTAGTAATACTTTCATAATACCAAGAAAAAACTTTTCAAAATTATGGATTTTGCGGAATTGTTAACCAGAATGGGATTTTTCCTGTCTGAATTTTTTCTTTAATGTCAAAAGAATCAGAATCAATAACTAGAATCTCATTGGTTGTAGTTATTCCTACATACACTTTGGAACCATCCTCACTAGCTCGTATGCCATGTGGTCCCTGACCCACACTAATCTGTTTTATCAGTTCTAATGATTCTGCATCAATTACGTTTACCTTGTCTGCACCAATTCCAGACACATAGATTCTTGTTCCATCATTTGTGACATCTATCCCGTGATGTCCTGTACTAACCTTGATTCTCTTGATTATTTTCTTGTTTTCCAGATCAATTACTGCAACGTCACTAGTGCCGATGTTTGCAGTGTACAGGTATCTGTCATCAGGAGACAAGTCTAGATTATGTGGTAATTTCTCGACTGCAATGTAATCTGTCACCTCTAGATTACCTACATCAATTACTACAACCTTGTCTTCTCCCTGCAATGTAATATACGCTGTATCTCCTCCTTGTGAAGTAAACCTAATGTTGTGAGGTATTTTGCCTACCTCGATTTCTTTTGTTACTGTAAGTGAATCTACATCTATTACACTGATTGTTCCAGAATTTTCATTTGCAACAAAAGCCAAGTTTCCATCAGGATGAATCTTTACACCTTTTGGAGTTTGACCAACAGGTATCATTGATACAAGATTTCCAGATTCAAATGCATATACAGTATTAGAGCCGCTGCTAGTTGCCAAAACTAGTGAACCATCAGCATTGGAATCAAGGTATGTCATCCCTGATCCTGCATCTAATCTTGTATTGTCTAGCATACCCACCTGGTTGTCACCTTGCAATGTAAAAAACAAGTTTTGATTATCTTGCATTGTGTTAACATCTGCAGATACTAGTTTTGCCTGTCCAAAATGAACACCAAAGGGCTGACAATAAATCACAATGGTATCATATTTTTGCCAATTGACATCATCAAGCAGATAATTCTGGCTTCCCTTACTTCCTTTTAGTTTTTCAAGATGTAGTCCAGTTTTGACATCTCCATTATTGGTAAGATACACTCTCAAGTCAGGCCCATTTGTAACCTGAAAATCCTCAAATCTCAGATATACAGAATCTGAAACCTTGAGGATCTTTGCAATACCTGAAGCATCATGGCCTATCAGTCCTTGAAACTCTCCTACATGAAGCACTTGAAGATCATCAGAATCTGTCATCTCTTCAGATACACTTGTTGTCATAGTTGCAGCCTTTTGCATTATCATGTCTTGTACTTCAGAAGACATGGAATCTATGATTGGTTGACGTGCAGAATCATCCATTGATACAAATTTCTCAAAAGTTAGACCTTCTTCCATATCATTTAGTTTACCTGGAAGTGATTCATCTATACTTGTTTCATAAAATAATGGACTAGAAAGTCCTCCACCTATTGCTACTACAACGCCAACTATTATTGCAATCCATACGCCTTTTTTCACAAGTTTAGAAAGATTTTGGATTAATTATACATTTTAGAATCATAATCAGGATAAAAAAAGAAAAAAAAGATTATTGGATTGGATTTTGTTGCTCTAAAGTCAACTGATCCTTCCACACATCTGGTAGGTTCTGAACCCAACCATTGTATGGTATTGGAATCGCTAATACTCCTTGTCCTCCCATTCCATTACTTCCAACGATTGTATCATCGATTGCAGTAGTGGGCAATGAAACCAAGGATATACGACCTGCAATCAATGCATCTGATGCATCACCATCGTTGTCAGGATCTGCATCTACTACAAGTAATTCATTTGAGAACTTGCTTGAGACATATGCATAGTATCCCCCATCTTGTTTTGCTCCAAATTGAACCCCGTGACATCCAGGATCACATGGAAGCATAGCTACCAATTGATCTGTATCAGTATCAAGTATGGTGATAGTTCCTGTCAAAGTATTTGCAGTGACCATATAGTTTCCATCAGGACTTACTGGAGTCTGTATAGGCAATGCACCTACTGGACCTGTTATTGTACCGCTGATTGGGTCATAGTTTGCAATCAGGTTAACTGTACCAAGTACATCTCCAGATGAGGTTTCAATCACAGTCATTGTACTGTCAAGCAAATTTGCAACATAGTACTTGCTTGAATCAGGCATCATACCTGTTGCAATAGGATGAGAACCTACATCAGCTATTGCAGTAACAGAGTCTGAATCAAAGTCATAAATTGTTGAATCAGAATCAAGAACATTTGGTGTTACCATTGTCTTTCCATCATGGCTCATCCAGTGAGCATGTGGATGTCCTCGTCCAATGTCAATCTCTCTTTCAATTCCTTTTGCCAAAGGTTTTAGCTCAACTACAGATCTGCTGTCCTCCTCTCCGTTTAGCGTGACGTGAATCTGGTCAGTATCAACTCTAGTCATGACATGTGCGGGAGACTCACCAACGCTGATGTTTTTGACAAGATTTCCAGTAACTCTGTCAAACACTGTTAGTTTTGAATCAAACCATTGTGTTTGGTATATGAGATTCTGGTCTCTATCAGTCCACATGTTGTGAGGGTTGTTCATTTCAATCTGTGGTAGGGATACCTTTCTTTCTGGCTCCCATGTCTGAGCATTAATTACAGTAGCAGTACCTGGTTTCTCTTTTCCTGATGTTAGCTCAAATTGAGTGTCAACCCATACTTCGCCTACTCCGGGAGTTGATGGATTAAACAATCCTTCTAGGAAAATGTCATTTCCATATCTTGCATCCAAAACTTCAGGCAGATTTACCACGGCTCCACCAGTTATTCGAACATCCACATCTGGGTATGTTACATGCCATGGTGCAGATGATGTATAGTCTTGCCAGTTGTCAGGATTAGTTGCAATGAAGAATGTTCTCAATAGTCTTGTTGCAAGATCACTGCTTGTAGGAACCGTAATTCCATTAATTGTGGTTATCTCTTCTCCAAGATCAAGTCCTGCAGTTGAGGGGTCATCAATTATTACAGCTCCGAACATGTATGGGTGAATCTGGCAAGTAAATACGTAAAGGCCAGGAGTCTCCAAATCAACCTCTTCACTTCCCTTTTGTGCTTTTGTCTCAAAAGGCATGTTTGCTGCACCTGTAGGATATAGCAAACTGGTGTATGTGTGAACAGTGTTTGAATCTCCTCTAAATTTCACCTCTACGTCAGGAGTCGATACTGCAAGGGATCGAGTTCCTGCAATATCATTACCCGTATCAAACCAGTGTCCTGGATTATCAGTAACGTCAAACTCTATGCGATCCTCTCCGCCTGCTTCTGCACTGTTGATTGGACTAATTGTGAATAGTGCAACAGTCAGTACAGATAGTATTGCGGCAGTAAAGTACATTGATTTTGTTTTCTTTGTTAAAGTCATTGGTACAACTGTACAAAAAGAGTAATTAAGATTAGAGGTTATTCTATAATTGTAAAATATATCTTTGTTTACTCTTATGTGTAGAAACTTGAGCATTTATTAGAATTTTTTTAGATATATGCTTTATCATTTGTCAGAAGAAGATATTCTCAAGTAAGTCTTTTACACATGTAATTTTTTAACTAGTGTCTTTCATGAGACGCTAATGTCCACAACACAGAATTTATTGCAGATATCTTTGCGACAAATTTTTCATCAGAAGATCCAATGATGACAAGATCGTTTTCTTCTGGTTTCAGATTCTCTAGCAGAATCTTTTTTGTTTTTGGATCATCTTGTAGACAATCCTTTGTCTCTTTAGGAAAAACAAACCGATTCTTATCAAATGCTAATGTAGTTGCGCCTTTTGCCCCATACAGTATTGCATAGTCACGTTGCTCCATTCCATTGCCAATATTCATTGCATAATCTTTTAGAAGAACTGCGTGGTTATGTTTTTCTCTTGCAATGTTACACGGTTCAATAATGCATTGAGATGGAATTACATCAAAGAACTTTTTTGCAAAACGTATTCCCTTTTGTGTCAGAAACGTTCCTGCTCTGATAGAATCTGCAAAACCAGATTGTTTTAGATGCAGCACCAATGTTCTTGCAGCGCCTTCCCCAATGTGCAGCTCTTTGCAAAATGTTTGCCTGCTTGTGTATTTTTGTTTTGATAATAATTCCAAAGCCAGTAAAACATGTGGTGTACTAAACGTCAAGACTCTACTTGATCTCTTTCTTGTCACAATGCTTTGCAATATTTTGATCTGGTTGTGCAATTATGCCTAGTTATTCATTTTAATATATAAATTGGATGAATTATCCAATCGTTTAATAGCAAGAACAGTTTTTTGAACAATTACATGTCATCTTTACCAAGGCAGATTGCAAAGACAGACCGACATATTCCTGTTTTTGCAATTGCTGTCTTGGCTTTGATTTTTGCATTTGGTTTGTTTATTGTCGGTTTTGATCAAGGACACATCTTTAGTATTGCATTTGGTGAGCAGGCATTTGAGGATCTTTACATTCACGAGCTAACACACGACATGAGACATGCTGCAGGATTTCCCTGTCATTAAACTATAGAGGTGAAATGATTTGAGGACTGTCATATTCATTGTAATTGTCTTGGTTTCAGGTGCATTGGCTGGAACTATTCATGGAATGGCCAACCTTGCAATTGTAGAGCCATATCTTGATGAGGCAATAGGAATTGAAAACCAGAATATGTTTGCAGCAGGTGAGGAGGAAGACACTCCAGAGTTTTGGGTAGAGTATGACTCTTACAGGAACTGGCAGAAAGGCGGGCAGATACTGGCAGGTGCAATACTTGGAACATCAATTGGTGCACTGTTTGGAATTGTTTATGCGTTGTCAAGAGGAGTGTTACCACAAGGCAACGACATGAAAAAAATCTTTGTGTTGGCTGCAGTAATGTGGTTTTCAATGTACATCATTCCATTTTTGAAATACCCTGCAAACCCACCAACAGTAGGAGATGGGGAAACTGTAGTGCTACGTGCAATTTTGTATTTATCTTTTATTGCCATCTCAGGATTTGGTGTCGTTGGATTTTATCAGGTTTACAAGAGATTAGAGAAGAACAAAAAGTTTGTAGCGTTTGCAGGTTATGCTGCATTTATTGGAATCGTGTTTGTATTGATGCCACCAAACCCAGATGAGATTACAGCCCCCATGGATTTGGTCAACGGGTTTAGAGCAATGTCAGTTGTTGCAGTTACAATATTCTGGATAGCACTTGCCTTTATTATGGGTGCATTCTGGCATAAATTTAAGCCTGATTCTGAGGCCAAGGTGGAGAGACACTAGTCTTTGATTTAAGACTGATTTACGAAATTTAGCCTTTCGTTTGAGCCTGAGAAGAGAGTTACAGCAAGGACATGCTATTCCCTCATACCACAAATAGACATTGCAAGATGTGCATCGCTTGGCATTGTCTGAATACATTCTCTTCTCAGACCTGTATCTCTCACAAATTCCTCTACAAGTCATGCTGGATGATAATCAGATACAAAAAGACGTCTACAATCTGGACACAATTTTGAATTTTTTAGAATATAGTATGAAAATGCTTTACTGCAAGCAATGCAACACCTAATGGAAACTCCAAGAGACACAAATCTATTTTATTTGTACAAAAATTAAAACAAGATCCTCATTCTTTGATTTTATTCTAACGTCTTGGAATTATTATGATTGTGTTGATGCAACCTAATCTCATCAATGTTTTTGCAGTATTTACAGATTGTAGATACTACCATATTGCATTGTGGATAATTTTTGTATTCTTGTACATCACAACCACACATTTTACACAATTCATTTTTTAACATGTTGAAAAATATTTCAGAGATTATTTCATCAGATCAGCAATTCTAATGAATTTTAAACAAGATTTAGAGTCAAAAAACGAATTACAAGATAAATTGAACCTGCAGATGAAAAAAGTATTCATTAATCAAAAAATGATCAACTCACCCTAATTAAAATACAAATCCTAGAAACTGTTTATCAATTATGTTTTAGAACATTTTTCACACAGTACAGGTTTGTCTGTAGTATAAACTAGTTTTGCATCTTTCTCTGTAATTCCACACTTGAAACATTCTGCAACTCTTACCATTAGTATTTCTTGGTTTTTCCATTATTTCTCTTTTTCTAAATTTCGGATTGTTTCTCCAATAGTTCTGGGTTTTCATCAATCATTTCTTTTATCTCCTCACCAGTTTAGAATTCCTTACATCTTTTGGAAGTGGAGATACTACTGCAGCCATACAATCAACAATGACACAAATTAGTATTAATTTTTCATTGAATTTACATTTAGGATCAAGTCTGAAATTTACTGACTCTGCTCTATTTTGACATACTTTCTGCCAATTACAAACTTTAACTTTTCAGGATTTTCTAAAAACTCCAAGATAGGCTTTGGAATATTGCACTGAGTCCCTCTAGCATCATTATAATTGATAGATACTACAAACTCTTTTGCGTCTTTTTTCCATTTGGGCATATTTTCAGCGGTTTATCTCCAGTATTTATACTATCCACGTGGTTAATAGTAATAATTATATAATATCCTCGTGGATATAATAGATATAATATGAACAAAATCAATCAATGTCTTTTTATGCAAATGGAGTGTAATTATTCATGGGTAACACATTGACTCAAAACAATCCATACGTAAACAGATTCGAGGATATGCTAAAACCATTACAATCCAAACTATCAAAATTAGAGATAAAGTTGAATTCTATTGATGGTAATCATCCAGACAAACAGCAATCTACATTAAATGTTTTAGAAGAAATTAACAAAACCAAACAATATATTCAGATTGCTGAAAAGAATTTGGAATGTGCTAAAGAAATGATTCATGTAAGATCAGACAAAATTCCATCTAATGTTACATACCATAATGCTTGGAATGATTGTTGGTATGATGAGGAAAGAAAATTGTATGTGACTCATTGTAAATATTTCAAAGAATTATCTGATTCTAGAGAAAGATCTCATCAAATTCAATATGAAAAAGAAACTAATGATGATGGAATTGTCGCATTGGCAGACAAAGTTAAATTTAGATTTGGATATCCTTGTGTAATACAGAAAGATAAAGAAGAGAATCCAGTTTGGTATTTACTTCCAACTTTAACAGATAGTATGCTCACGGAAGAGATTGTTGTTACAAGATTAAGACCAAAATCGCATGAAGAATCTATTCTTTATAGAACAGAATCTGAACAATGGATAACAATTGGTACACAAGGATTACGATTATGTGAGAAGGAAAATGAGATTTCTGACAAATTGGAATTGTATCCTAAAGTTCCACTTGAAGAATTAAAGATGCTTTACGAGAAAAAATAAAAAATTTCTTATTTAAAAGTCTCCACTACTGTTACCAGAAACAGTTTCAACTTTGTTGATGTTACCTTTCATACTCTCAAACATCTTTCCAGCAGAACTTGGATGCTCATGCAATTGCTCCAATAATTTAGCATCTGCTTTTGCCTGAACATTTGGATTAAACCTCTCAAATCCCTTTATCTGATTGTGTTGCATATCCAAGTATTCTTTTTGTAATGATGGATTCTCCATTATGTTGTGACCAGTACTCACATATTCCATCTCATTTACAATAATTCCTGGATTCATGAGAATTGGTGCTGTTTGGCCAGTTTGTGGAATTACCGTTTTTTCAATGACTTGAGTGTATCCACTAGGCTCTAGTGATTTTAGATGACTATCCATAAAGTTGAGATTGTGATTTACAACTCCAGTCTGGCCAATTTCTGCACCCTTGGCATTTCCTGTTTCTAGTATGTTACCTGCAATTGGTCTTCCTATTTGCGGAATGTGCATTGCCTGAGTTGCAGCTTGTACTCCACCTGCTGCAAGTCCTGCAGTTCCACCTGCTAGTCCTGCTTTTGCATATGTCTTGAATTTCTCACCAAATGACATGGGGTTTTGCTCTACAGTATTGCCACCAAAAGCCATTGGTTGTGCACTTGCATGAGAAGATCCATTGCTAGTAATGCCTCCATCACTATTACTATTGCTACCTGCCAAACCCATCTGACCTGAAGATATAGGACCTCTTCCTAATCCTCCTAAAACATTAGCTCCTGCTGCACCTGCAGATCCTACCATTCCTGCTCCTGCCATAGTTGTAGCAGCTCCTGACATCTGGTTTGCAGCATTCTGTATTCCCCCAAGCGCTCCTTGTCCTGCTACTGCACCAACGACAGAGGATGCCATGATTGCAGTTGACATCATCTGCCCAACCTGTGTTGTAAGATTGCCTAGCATTGGTGCAAGCATTACTGGAACAAACACAGCTAGAAATCCTACTGCCAGACTTGCAAACCAGTCCTGCATTGCAGGCAATGTAGTAGAATCAAGATATGCAAGTCCAGTAGTCAAAACAAGTGCTGAAAATATAGGAGCCATGGAAAGACCAACCAGATTGGTAGTTATCATGTCCTGTAATTTTCTAAATATTGGAATCATTCCCAAAGTCAAAACTAGTGGAATTGACATTGCAAATACCATAGTCAGCATCATACGAATTGTAGATATTACAAACATCATTGCAGTCATGAACATTACTGCAAATCCCTTGAATAACCCCAAGAACACATCTTTCATTACTCCCTGTGCAAATGCTCCAGGATCAACAAATGCTGCTGCCCATTCTTCAGGATTAAATGCACCTGCAGGTATTGTACCGCCCATGGAATTCCATAGTGCAGCAGTTCTAGCAGCAGGATCCACTCCAGAGTTAAACGGATCAAGCAAAAACAATGAAAAATTTTCAATTAACATTGCAAAAATATCCCAAAGAAATGGAAATACTGCAAAAAATGGAACAAACAAGATAACTTTTCTTAAAATTTGCCAGGCAGTACCAGGTTGAATCCATTTTATTGATTCTAACATTAAAACTAAAACAGATACAATTCCCACTGCAATTAACACCAAAAAGGAGATCATAAAGAGAATCCAATACAAATCAATTCTTTCATTTGTCTGTGGGTTGCCTTCACCATCAAGAATCATATCACCTGTTACGCCATCATAGTCAAAGAATGTCGGCATGTCTGTAATTAGTTGAGGTACCAATGAACCACCTAGTGCAACTACAACTTGTGAAATAGTGATTAGTGCTGCTAAAATGATAATGCCAATTGCAAGCATCAAGGGAATGGTAAATACAAATCCGTGGTGAGAGGATCTCAGATTTAGTGTATTTTTAAATAAATGATATTTTTGATTGTTGGTTTTCAATACAATATAGAATATGGATTTTATTTAAGGAGTAAAGTAGTGTGATGAATAATTCAAATCAGATTGGAAGTACAACATACATGGGGCTATCTTGGATTTTTACTAGGACTAAGTTTTTCTGATTTGAGTACACAGTCATTTAGAAATTTTTATCTCCATTTTATTCAATATCCAAACTATGATTTATGAAGAAAAATTCTCAAGAAATACTTTCATGAAAAAATGTAAGCGTATTTCCTGAATCAAGGCAACTTAATCAAGAACAACTCTTCGAATATTCTCAAAAGGATTGAACTCTCTTTCTTGTTGCACTAAGTACGTTCCTTCTGGGATGTGTATGGTTTTATGCTCCTGATGTACAAGGTCTGCGGATGTTTTGACTTCAAAATAAAGAGCATCAATCTCTTGCTTGTATACAATAACATTTCCTTGTAACTGATGTCTGTGTCCTGTTTTTTCTCCTTCTGCTAAGATGTTCGTATTTGTCGGTTTTAAATTTTGAGGGATTTCCTTTATCTTTCTTATCAACAAATCCCCATGTCTTGCAATCCACACCATTATTTCACCTCCTTTTCATTTTTTATCAAAACGGACTTCATGTCTCAATATCCAAATTGTCGTATTCTTTTGGCGTAAGATGAAATTTCCATGCCATTGCATTGTCTGCAAAATGTATGTTGTCAGGTACAAAACTAAAGTATATTCTGTCAGTAGATGGACATTTGTACTTTAGAAGTTTGATTGATCTTCCACTGATGAGATTGTTCCTTAACACGTATAGTTCGTTTCCACGTTTTGATCTGTTCAAGAGTTCTGCATCAAGTTCATCAACCACAGTATCATATCCATACAATTGTATGGCAACATGTCTCTGCTCAATATTTTGAATTTGGAGCATCTCTTTGATCTTTAACTCCCTCCGGGTAACTTTCTCCCAAAGATTTTTCTCAAACATAACACCATGAATGAAATAGTCATTTTGGTCACCTTGCCAATGCATGGCAGCTTCTGATACTGAGTGTAATCTACCCTGATTATCTTTCTTTATTTTTTTAGGAGTACTACAAAGTATGGCAACATCCTTGAAAAATGATGCATGCCAAATGCCTCTCATCATCATGTTGGAATAACGAGTAAAGTCTTCTTTTATCGTGCTGTCATCCAAACATCCTATCCTGTCAAAAAAAGAACCAGTCATAATCCAAACTTCGGTGGAGAGGCCAAAGTCAGTTTGATGTGCCATGACTCCATTTAGATAATTCTGTCCGCTGCCGTTGAGTACATCTAAAACATCTCGTATTATCTTGTTTGTAAAGACCTGTTCAAGTTTTATCAATTCAAGTATCACGTCATTGTCAACGTTCTTTTCGATCAGTTTGGTTGTGTTTCTGACAAGTTTTTTTCTGAATTTTTTGTGTATGTTCTGATTAATTGGATGAGACAAAGAGAGAGTTTTCCTACTGGATGTAAATGAAGGTATTTTTTGGTATTCTGCAAAAGAATCAGCTGTTACAATTTTAGGTTTAGAAAAACCTGCAATGTCATACAGCCAATCAATATCTCTTTCTGTTTCTGGATTTGCAGGATTTTTGCCTGATACAGTAACTAATTCAAACCATTCTCGTTTTAGATCTGCCAGAATTCTTTTCTGATCAGAGTCAAGCTCAAGTATCTTCTTTTTCCCAAACAATTTCATACTATTTTGTTATCTTTTTTGAAACTAAAACTTGCATAGGCAAATTATCTAAAACTAGTCAAATTATCTATCAATCAGTATATTCTATTTCATTGCATTAATGTTATGATGTTCTTATGGGGAATACTTGTAATTTTGGCACTGGGTATTTTTTTGATTTTTCAGCCGTATGGAGACGAATACAAATTACTGTACTTTCCAATCGGAGTTGGTTTAGGATCATTGTTGATAACAGTAGATGATTTTGTTACACAGCGAAGGTTGTTTAAACGAAAAAGATGTTACAGATGTCATAGAATCAATACAGAACTAACCCATGTAATTGAGCATGGGTTGACAAAATATTACTTGTGCAATGACTGTCCAAAAAAACATCATTTTCTACTACGACGTGGAGGTTCAATAATATCTGCAGTTACTGTGATTATCTTCTTTGTGGAACCTATCTCGGCTCACATAATTTTCATAATAGGAATGCTGATTTTCAATATAAAAAGAAGTGATTATGAAAACAGATTGTATTCCGAACAAGGTCGTTGCTATGACTGTAAGAAAAATAATGATACAGTAAGACTAATGCAAACTCAACACATTCCAAAATACTTTGTATGTTTTGAATGTCCTAGGAAATATGATGCCATTACAACTTCGGAGGGATAGTTTGACTGAAAAGATCGACAGCATTTGTTCTTTTTGCGGTAACAAAGTACAGAGATATTGGGATTTGAGATATAATGGAATGCGAGGCAAGTGTGATTATTGTGACTCAAACTGGCCTGAATCGTGAATAATTTATGAATCACTAGTAATATTTGCTATTAGTAGATGAAGTTACTACTTATTGTCTTTAGGAACTTTGTCTAGTGTTATTTATGGTCGCAATATCAGAATTGTGCTTTATTTGCTTGACAGAAATTCAAATTACAGGATCAAATAAGGGTAAATAATATGGACAGTGATGAATACAAATCCACGCCTCACATGCCATTTTTTATCTTAGGCAATGGTCATAGATATGATCTTATCAGGCTATTGTTGCAACATGATAATCTAAAACCAATTCAAATGGCTGAAAAACTCGACATACCTCTACAAAATTTTTCAAGAGAAATTAGCACTTTGTACAAGCAATGGGGTTGGTTAACAAGAGACAAAGATGATAATTATCACCTAAAACCATGGGTCAAAACTATGTGCAAAGTTTTGTTTTCCACATCATCATTTATTACAAAAAATATTGAATATTGGGAAGATCACGATTTCGGAGATATTCCGGATTCACTCCTACAACAAATCGGAGTTTTTGATAATACTTATCACATAAGAGGTAAAACCAAAATTGCTGATAAATGGAAAAAGATATACAAAAATGCTGGTGTTTACATTTACAACACGTTTTACGAGGCAGAGTACTCAAAAGAAATAATGGATATAGTTTATGAAAAACTCAAAAATGGCATTCACACTAGAACAATTTTTTCTGATGATTCTCACACATTGTTTCCAGATGATCACGGAGAAGTTACAAAAAAATTCTCCAAATTTAAGACAAAGGGGCAAATAGAACAAAGAACAAAGAACAAAGTTTCAGTATCTGTGGTAATGACAGAAAAAGAGGCATTTGTCATGTTTCCAAGGATCAAAGGACAGACAGATATTGAAGAGGCGTTTTACAGTGGCGATAAAGATTTTCATTTATGGTGTCAGGAATATTTTGATCATTGTTGGAATAATGCAGAACAATTCAGAAATGGAGACAAATGATGTCTTCTCACATTGATTTTATATCGGTCATAGGATTCGATATCGTAAGATCAGCTGATCCTAGAATACCAGGTGAGATATTAAAAGAAAGAAAGAAAGCATTCCGTAATTGTTTGCATGATTCAAAAACATATCAGACCTTATTGCATTATGCAAACGAGATTGGTACAGGTGATGGGGAATTTTTCATTGTAGATACAAAGGATTCTACAAAATTACTTGACATTGTAAAAGAAGTACAAAAAAATCTAGAGAAATACAATGAGTCTGTAAAAAACTCTGATTGGCACGTCATGATTAGAACGGGAATAAATGTGGGGCCTGCAGAAGTTAAACGAGAAGGGGGGAAAATAATCTACACAAGTGGGAATGCCATAGATTATACTAAACGAATAATGGATATTGGTCAAGAAAGTCATATTCTTTTAACTTCTAGTGCAGTCACAACAATTTTAGCTATCGATCATACATATCATGATAAAATTCAGTATATTGGAGAATATCCATCAAAACACGGAGAAAAATTCAATGTACATAATTACTTTGATAAAGAAATCGGAAATCCAAAAAATCCTCCAAAACATGATCTATCTTTAGATGGAATCAGTGATGAATTCAGGAAAAAAATAGAAAAGGAGATCAAAGAAAAATATGAATCCAAAATTAATGAAAATAAGGAAGAAAATACCAAGTTTATAAAAAAGCTGAAATTCACTTATCTTGGAATTATTGTTGCAATTGTTGCAGTTTCAATAATTTCGCTTGCCATACTATATTCAAGTAATATGAATTCAGAATTATATCTAGATGATATCTACGATAATCAATACAATACTGTCAAAGTATCCATAACAAATAAGATTCAAAGTTTTATTGATGCATCACATATTTTAGAAAATATCGTCACTATGGGTTACATAGAAAATGAAAATAAAACCTTGTTTATCGATAAAAAAGTAGGGGAATTACAAAACTCAGATTTATTTGCAATAAATAAGAAGCCAATTCAGAATTCTCTTTATTTTTACATGTTGAGTCCATCCCCAGAATGCAAATTTCTTCTATATCCATTTAAAATAGACATGAGTAGAACCAACGCAGTAGGGTTAGAATCATGTGATCTTGTAAATCAAGATTTGTTTATTACAAACAACTATCCTTCTACAGGGTCTGGAACTTTTGTAAATACCGTATCTCAGAAGATAAGATTGACTAATGGAGAAGGGTACGATTTAACCACTGGTATTGCTATTGATTGGGATAGCATTTCTGAAGATATAAGAAGAACCAGCATCAAATCATCTGATGTAAAATTTGTACTTGTTGATAGAGAACAATTTCTCATCATGGAGTGTACGTTTGATAAATGCAAGAGTATGAAAAGCTATGCTGTAGAAAACAGTCCAATAACTAAAAACTCTACGTATGTCAAATATGATCCGATAAACTATGGTGATTATGTGCTTTACAAAGATGAGGTATTCCAGGATAAAGAATTTCACATGTATGATACATTACGAAATAGAATCTTAGATGGTTGGAGACTCATCATGTACGTAATACCATCAGATCCATGATATTTTAATGAATTAATTTGTAAAAAACATAACAAGAACTAATGAAATCAAGCCTGTTTTAAGAGAATCCTCAACATACTGTTGAATTTTTGACTGTTGTTATTTTGATAGGCATACAATGAGATTATGTTGTATGGGAATACTTTGAAGGTATTACTGCTCCTTTTGGTTTTTGTACCGTTTGTGCGGATTGGAAAGACCATTAAAAATAACCCCCGCCATTATAGGACTATCGGTAGATTCTATGACTTTTGTATTTGTCATATTTCCAGTAATGTTTATTCTTCCAGGATTTGTCTCAGCCATGTCTTTGATATTTGTTGGATATTACATCAACAAGTGGTCAGAGCAATGGAATCAGCAATGTTGGATAGTTAGAAAATGAAAACTAGATTTTTGATAATTGGTGTGATTTTGTCTCTTGTGACTATTAGGAGATAAATCTGCTGGAATCAAGGGATTGGTATAAGTAAATAATCAAAAACCCCAATTTTCAAACTCCAATAATTTTGAAATAAATACTAGATAGATAAAGTAATTCTTGTGAAAACTGGATTTTTTGTGATTTTGGTTTTTTCTGTAATGCTTGCTATTTCTATGAATGATAATTCTATTTTTGCATCCCATAATTCATCTCATCATGAAGAAAAAACATCGATGAAAAACAATGAGAAATCCACTCATCACATTCCCTACAAAGGCGTATGTGCACCAGGTTTTACATCATTAGGAGAAATCTGCGTTCTCAATGACAGATGTGGTCCTGGAGCATATCCAGGTAAGGTTTGTACAATGGATGGTAAGACACAACCATACCTAAAACCCATACATCAGGGACATGCAGGAATCTCTGCAGATAACATAATCTGTGCAGAAGGAAAACATTTGATGTTCAAACAGCATGATGCATCTCCTGCATGTGTAAATTCCCATTCTGTTGAAAAATTAAAACACAGAGGATGGGATATTGAAAAACCAGGAATTGCTTGCACCAAGGAATACAATCCCATCTGCGGTACAGATAACAAAACATATGGCAACATGTGCATGCTGAATGCAGAACATGTTGTAATGAAGCACAAGGGAGAATGTATGATGCAATCATCAACACCTGGAGTCTTTCCAGATGTGTTGAAATTTACCAAAAATGCTCCAACCATAGATTCAGAGAAAGGATATAGCGTCATAGAGATTGCAGACGGAGTATACTGGTTGATCGGAAGTGGTTACCAGACAATGTTTCTAACTACAGGGCAAGGAGTAATTGTAATTGATGCGCCACAATCAATTGGAGAAAAATACATTGCTGCAATAAACGAGGTAACTGATGAGCCAATAACACACATGATATATTCACACCATCACCAAGACCATACCGGTGCTGCAGGACAGATATTTCCTGCAGATATACAATACATCTCACACAAGCAAACTGCAGATGTATTGATGCAAGAAAATGATCCAAATAGACCAGTCCCAACTGTTACATTTGATGATGACATGCACACATTATCTGTAGGAGACAAAACATTGGAACTGTATTTTGTTGGAAACTATCACTCAAACGGTGACCTCATAATTACAATTCCAGATAGCAACATTGCAATGGCAGTGGATTTGCTAAGACCTGGAATCACACCATATCGAGCATTTGCTGTGACTCCTGACATGGACCAGTATCTGCAAACTCATGACATTTTGATTAATGATTTCGATTTTGATGTATTGGTTTCAGGGCATACAGGAATTCTTGCAACAAAGGATCACATCAAGCAGAACAAACAGTTTGCGATGGATGTAATGAACAATATCAAAGAAGCAGTAACTCTAGTTGGTGCAGATAATGCTGTTGAAAAATGTGTTAAAATAACTACTGAACAATGGCAAGGAAAACTCAACAATTTAGATGAGTACATGACAGAGCATTGTCAAGCCATGAAAGACTATGTAGGATAAAGTAAAAACTAAATCCATCAAAGTAAATTACTTGAAATTTTAAAACTAGATTGAATTCAGTCCAATACAACCCATGTAAAAGAGAAACTCCTGAAAAGATCACTGGACAAAATTGTTAATATGTGGTAAGTGATATTTCTCATACAATGGCACAGACAACAGATACACCAATAGAAAAAAATTTAGACATAGGAATTGCAGAGCAAGACCGTGAAGGACTAGTAAGCATCCTCACATTACAGCTTGCAGACGAATATGCGCTGTACACCAAAACAAGAAACTACCATTGGAACGTAACTGGACCTCATTTCAATGACTACCACAAGTTCTTTGAAGGACAGTATGGCGAGATTGAAGTATTTATCGACGATATTGCAGAAAGGGTGAGACAACTTGGCGGCAAAGCCATAGGAACACTTGATGAACTAAAGTCACACACCAGATTACCTGAACATCCAGGACAATACCCATCAGACAAAGAAATGCTATCTAACCTGATTGCAGATCATGAGACAGTTATCAGGAATTTGAGAGTAGATGTAGAAAAGTCTGCTGAAAGTTTCCATGATGCAGGTACGAGTGACTTTCTTACTGGTTTGATGGAAAGTCATGAGAAGATGACCTGGATGCTAAGGGCAACTGCAAATTCCTAATTTTTTTATTTTAAGACCCACATAGAAATAAAGGAATATCAAAAAATTGGATCAAGTTAATCTTTTCTCTAAACTATGTTATTTTAGACGTTTGTAGATTTCTTTGAATTCAGCTGCCCACGTCAAAAAAAAGAGAGTGATTCGGTTTAGAAGAAAAATCTCAATGAAAAAACAAAGTATCAATTTTGTTTAAGAATCAGTAATAAATGCAAACAAATTATTCATAGTAGCGATGAATGAATTGGAATTTTTCATGGATGTATCACCAGGTTGGTGGCTTAAGGCTAGAGAGGATGAGATTTTTCTAAAAAAATATGTCTTTGAAAAATTTGAGTATGACTATTATCCAAGAATTATCACCCAAGGAAAAAAGAAAATAGATTTGGATAAATCAGACCAACCAATTAAAAAACGTATTTTAAAAAATCTAGGGCTTGGAAATTTTAAGTATGAATTTTTACCCGAAGATGAGAGCATGAAAGAAAGCTATTTGATTTCAAATGGATCTGTTCATTTTCATCCAAGAAGGAAAAGAACTAACTCTCGTATTTTGATCAAAGTCAAAATTTAGATACGCATTGAAATCATTTTGTCTTCAATTCCAGATTCTTTCGATTCTTGAAAGCCATCATGTTTGTAATTAAAAGCAAACCCTGTAGCAGGTATCCTCCAACAATTAAGACTACTGCATTTTCAAGAGGCTGAAAGGTACTCATTATTTCAATATGTTTTGGAGAGGCAGTATTTCCAATGATCACAATTATTGCAATTATCATATTTGGGAAAAGCGTGTATTTTAATCTCCACAAGGAGAAGACAGTCAATACAACAAATGCAGATTCAAGTGCAATTGCATTTGTGATAAATTTTGGGTTGCCTATTGGAATACCAATAATACCCATTATAACTATAGAAACTAAAATCACAACGATTATTTTTTGTTGCAGATGCATCATCTACAAAAAATATCTAAGATAATATTAGATTGGCGATATAGTGAATGTGTCATCTCAATTCACGAAATTATAGGCAATACTATGACAAATGTATAATATCAAATTTTTGTTGCAAGATAGAAAAGATTCGAAAAGTTAGCACCAGATGTGATTCTTTTGAAATATTAAATGAGGTTGTTTTAGAAAGGCTACATGGGACAAATTCTAGTTACAGGTGCCACTGGTTTTATTGGTTCAAGACTTGTGTCTGAATTGGTCAGAAAAAGATATTCTGTATCAGCACTTGTCAGAAATGGAAAACACACAGAAGTAAAAACCGATGAAATTGTAGGAGATTTGACTGATTCAAATCTTAATTTTGAAGGAAGAGATTTTGACTGTGTCTTTCATTTGGCATCCCATACACCATTAGAGAAAAATTCCAAAATTTTAGAAAATGTGAATCTCAATGGAACAAAAAATCTTTTTGAAGCAATTAATGGAAAGACAAAGTCAGTCATATACATCTCAGGCTTGGGTGTATTTGGTGATTCGGGCGAGAAAATAATTGATGAATCTTACCCGCACAATGCAAATACCAAGTTTGTCAAAATCAGACTAGAAGCTGAAAAACATCTGAGAAAGAAATGTCAAGACAACGGGATTGATTTTTCTGTAGTTTATTTTGGAGATGTATACGGCTCAAAAGGATGGTTTTATGATATTCTAGTCAAAAGACTACAAAAAAAGTCCTTCAGGTTACCAAGTGGAGGGAAATATTTCAAAGGATTTGTCAATGTAGATGATGCAGTTGGAAGCATGATTGCAATAATGGAAAAACAAGCATTTGGGGAATCATTCATTGTGGCCGATTCCACCCCTGCACTTTTCAGAGACTTTGTCAACTTTACTGCTGATGAATTGGGGTTAAAGCATCCAGGAAATGTTCCAACATTTTTGGTAAAGGCAGTTTTGGGATCTGATCTGGTTAAACTCCTTACTACATCAATGAAGGTATCCAACAAGAAAATTTCAAAGATATATTCTTTCAAGTATCCTAGCTACAAAGAAGGAATCCCCAAAGTAATTTCTGAATTAAAAGAAAAATATCCTTTATTGAAAAAATAAAAAGATTTCATCCTTTACTATACTTTAAAACAAATTCCACAACGATATTTGAATTAGAGTGAGTCAGCAGATATCATTAAAACAAATAAAACAAGTCATATGCTGGCAATCACACTTTGAGATATCCTCAATTGCCAAGTCAGGGCAGAAATATTCTTCATTGCACTTGTTGCAGGTGTGAATCAAAGCTAAATCCTTTTGATCATCTGTTTCAGGAATACTACTAATCTCACTTCTGCTGCAAATCTTTTCAAATCTATGTTGATTCATTCTAATCATTAATTTGACATTATTTTTAATTCCAAGTATCTAAAGTGTATCTATCGATAATTTGTTAGAGGCATAATTTGGTTTGATTTGAGTGCTAAGACTACCTTTAATGTTGATTCTTCAAACAAAAATGGAATTACCATAAGAATAAAAGTGCAGGTTGTGCAAATTCCTGACAAATTAGACATTTTCTTGAAATTACCACCATGCAAAAATTAATAGAGACCCTTATAACGGATAAAACTTTGAAATCATTACTTGGCTAAAATTTCAAAAATAAAAATTACAATTCCAATACTTGCTGCTGCAAGCATTTTTGCAATTGCTATGATTTCATTTTCTCCAATTAATGCTAGTGCTGAATATGGTCAATCCCAAATCCCAGAAATTTCTGGAACCATTGCAATCTCTGAAGAATCTGATGGTTATTCTGATAAAGCAATAATTGCACTAAGTGTCGCAATGGCAGTATCTGAAAATTCTGTTGAAAACGCAAAGGCAATGTGGGGCAAACTTGATGTTGTTCAGGGATTTCTTGTTTACAAGGTTGGCGTATTGGCAAATGATAATATTTTTCATAAGGTTGTAGTTGATGCCGGAAATGGAGAGGCACTATATGTTTCAGAGGGAGTATCAAAAGATAGTTGGAAACATTCCAAACATTCTGATAAAGAATCAGACAAAAAATGGAAAGATCATTATGCGGATTTAACTCCAGAAGAAATAGAGACTAAAAAACAACAATGGGGTGAAGTTAAAGATGCATTCTTTGCATTATCCCTTGATGAAAGAGCAAAGATGATCATGCATTTTATGTCTATGAAAGTCCAGCTCGAATCATTGTCCGATGAGCAAAAAGACGCTAAACGATTTGAAATGAAGTCAATGATGCAAGAACTATTGCCTTTATCAGTAGAAGAAAAAACTCAAAAATTACGTGAATACGTAAATTCACTTTGAGTGAGATTTGTATAGATAACAATTTTTTATAATATACAAAATTTTCATCTAGGTAAACCCCAACCACTACATTCAAAAGAAATTTTCATAAAAAAAAAAGTACACAGATCTGAGCGAATGCTTTAATCATTTGGTTCTCCTCCCCTACGGCCTCATTGTAATTGTAAAAAATTTGAATATCTCAAATGTTTTAAAATCAATTATTTATGAGTAAATTATTCTAGTGCCAAAATAATTATCATGTAAGATATTCTAATATCTTAATAAAATCAAAACAAATCATGACTGACATAATATGGGGAAATGGTTCCAAAGTATTATCTGCCAATTCTTTTCTCCTTAATGTGACTCATAGAAAACAGGGAAACAAGCAGGATTATTCAGACTCTGAAAAGATAATTATGACATCAGCTGATCTGCCGGGATTGCCTCAAAATCAAAGCGATTGGGATGAGGAATCGCTGAAAACTTACATAATTGATGCATTTCTCAAGTGCGAGATAGAACAAAGAGATGAATCAGGAGTTATTTTGGCAAAAGTGTCCCACTCAGGGGCTGGTGGATACTAGTGTGGGAACCATTAGTGGTAAACTATTCACAACTCGATAAAGTTAGTTTTGAATCTATTCTGTCAGAGAAAATTCCTGCAATAGTAATTCGTAATTTTTACGATAAAAAAAATTGTCAAACTATAGCAAGTAGAATAAAAAATTACAATCATAGTGATTTTCAAAATGGGAAATTAAAACACATAGGCCCTTACCTAATGTCTAACACAACCAACAAGAAAAAATACTTTGAGGATGCAAAAGATGCTCAAAGGGAGTTTGAGAAGATCTTTGATGGGATAAAAAATCCAATAACGCATATCTATGAATCCATCGGTGACAAGTTTCCAGACCATTCTATTTCTCTTGCCAGGGAATTCAAAAATGATTATTCTCCAGCTATAATTCGAATACATGAAAAAGGAAAATCCATCCCAATCCATAAGGACAATGTCAGATATGAAGGAAAAGAGTATGCATTATCAGACGTAGATCATCAGATATCATGCATACTTCATCTGCAAGAATCAGAGAGCGGAGGAGATTTAGTCATGTACAACAAGCAGTGGAAAAAACAGGATGAGAGGTTTCGAAATATTGATTTTGGCTACACGTCAAGACTGATAGACTCAAGTCAAGTCTGCAAGATGTCCAACTTTAACGCAGGAGATCTAGTTGTTATGAACCCTAACTATTATCACAAAGTCACAGAAATAACTGGAAATACTCCGAGGTTTACTCTGGGTATGTTTTTGGGATTCTATAGGAAAAATTGTAAAATTGTTACATGGGCTTAAAATCATATAGTTATCATTAGTTCAATTCACTTTCTTATTCATTGCAAAAAAAATTATCTTTTTTTTAATTTTACAGTTCCAAGTGGGTATGAAATCCATTCACAAAAACATACCCCAATACAACTTGTATGGGAATATAGTTAGTATTATTACTTTCATCTCCAAGTGAAAAAACAAGATTAAAAAATACTCTCAAAAATTACATAGAAGAATTTATTTTATTTAATTTAGATGATTGAAGGTTTTTCTTTCCGTATGATTTGTCAACTAGGTTTTGCCTACAAACCTTGTAACGGCAGCTGCAGATTATTATCCAGAAATATAAACTATCTGAACAATCATTTGGTAGTTTATTTTTCACTCAAATAGTATTTTACTGTGTATGATAATTACCAATGATTATTTTACACTATGGTTAATGCCTTGTTTAACACAACGAGCGCCTTTCTGATCGAGGGTGAAGAGACATGAGTGTTCTTTGCAATTTTTATTTGTGAAATATTCTCGCCATTTGCAATACATGCAAGATACAGTGCGCCTGCGCATACTACTGCAGGTTTTGAGCCAGACATTATTCTCAAACTGTTTGCCCGTTGGAGAATCTCAAACGCATGTCGTTTTGTTTTTTCCCCAACATTCAGAGCACTACAAAATTTTGAAAGGCAGTCAAGAGGATTTGCAAGTTCTGGTTTTAGGTCTAGACGCCTGATCATCATCATATAGCATCTTGAAACTTTCTTTTTTGTAACATTTAGTGTGTCTGAAACCTCATCAAGAGATCTTGGTATTCCCTGTTCTCTGCATGCAGCATAGATTGAGGCTGCCATGATTTCAGGAGTACCCCTTCCTCGGATTAGACCTGCAGAAGACGCCTTTCTGTATAGGAATGCAATGTGTTCTGCAATAGTGTTTGAGAGCCCTAGTTTCTGCTTGACTCCATCTAGCAGCAAAAGTGCAGATATAAGATTCCGTCCAGTCGACTTTGTTTTGCTTCTACTGTCCCACACCCTCATGCTCTTGAATCTAGAGATGGTTTTGGAGGAGATTCTCTTTCCAGTAAAGTCGACATTTCTTGCACCAATGTTGGTGTAAAGTCCCTTGTCATATACTGTCAGTGATGATTTGGGGCCTGTCTGTGAGTTGTTCAAAAAACCATCAAGTGTATGCGTCAATATAGAATCAGAATTGCTAATACCTTCTGTAAGTACCTGGCCACAAGGTCTGCATATTATCTCTCCTCTTTCATCATCTGTAATCAATCCTTTTTCGTCATGATCACAGATTAGAGATGTGGATCCGTTTCCATTCTGAATTTGTTCTATTTTTTTAATTACCATTATCATCATCTGAAATAAACTATTTTTTTTAAATCTGTAAAAGAAATTTCTATTTTATTCCCCTAAGTTGTGACATCTATTACGTTGATGTAGTACTTAAACATGGTATTCATAATACAATGGTAGAATCAAAACACAAACCAGTTGATTATGTTTGGATTAAAGTCAAGAGGTTCATGTCTTAATAGGTTGAACATACAATACATTATGAGTGAATTCGTGATAAGTACAGCTGCGCTGTATTGTGTTTCATTGCTTCCTATTGGAATGCAGGTCTGCTTTCATGGGAATTCACTCGATGCAAGTTGTGAATAAAATCAATAGGGATCACTTGTTAATCGCGTGTAAACTGATTTTGTTAACATTTGAAAGTTGTGGATAGAGATTTGGTGTAAAGTAAATTCAATCCATAATTGCATGAAACTGACTTGCTTGATGATTTCCAATGAGGCATATTTTCAAAGGTTAATTTTAACATCAAATTGTATATGGTGGTTTTTTGCATTAAGGCATTAATCGACTGATTTGAGAAAATAAAATCAATTTGACAAAATTCACTGGGTTTTGTACCTGTAAACGCGGTAAATTTTATCGTGGTCATCTGAATAATGCTGTAAAGGATAATCCAACTCGTCTGTCATGTCTGAGAAAAACCCTTGCATGTATGGGTCTAGTTTATCATATGTGTCTTGGCCCACTATGATCTGATTTGGTTTTGCCAAATTTTGTATCTTTGATGCCACATTCATTGTAGGTCCTAGCAAATCAACATATGCCTTTTGTTTATCAGCACCATATCTGACTACTGTATTATTCCCAAAATCAATGCCGATTTTTACGCTAATCTCAGAAAGCCCTACTTTTTCAATTAATATGGGATTGATTCCTTGTTTTACGACTTTTATCATAGATTCTGCACAGGCCACCGTATTGTATATTGCAGGTATTTGGTCTGCCTCGTTTTCTATAAAATATCCTATCACCGCATCACCGACAAATTTTAGAACATATCCATGAAACTGCTCAATCACATAAGACATTTCCTGAGAAAATGAGCTTATTATTATAGATAGTTTGTCTGGTGGCAATGTCATACTCATTTTTGTAGAGCCAACAATATCCACATAAAGTACTGCCATGTTTATCTGCCCAAATACATTTTTTCTCAGGAATTTTTCAGACGAATCAATCACTCTCGTATATTGATATCCTTTTTCCAATGCCTTGTTGATTCTGTCTCGCACATTTTTTAACAGCGTGTCCGAATCAATTGTTTTATCCGGATTTTTGCTCAAGAGCATATCTATTATGTTAGGGGTGTGTTCTTTGTCTGGTTTGAAACTCATTAATTTTGTAATGTTTATCTAGTATATACGCCATAATCTTCTTTTATTTTTTCAGAATTGAAAAAACATGAAGTATTCAAGATAGCAGTAGTAGTCAAAACTATTTCAAAATAACAGTGTGTAGTTTGATTGGCATTGAAGCATATTTCAGAGCTAAGATATCTTAAGCCAGACTAGAGAAAACATACTTTATTCTAGTTTTGATGTTTTGCAATAATCTATAATCTTAGTCATCTTCCCAACTATTCTCCAAATATTGTGGTGCTGCAGAATCAATCTCTTTTGATTTAATCATGGGAATAAATTTGTGACAATTTGTGCATTCGTACATATCCTTGAGTCCTGCCATCCTGACTTTTGCATCATGAGGACAAGCATCTTGAGTGAATACTACTACTCCGTATGCCAAAATTGTTCCTTAAGGCTCCCAATGACAATCGCAGTTACAGCCTCGCTGGCAAGACACTCTCTTGCAGTCCGAACATATTTTTTGACCGTGTGATTGCATTGTATTCATAATATCAATGGTCCTTTCATCCTAATTAACCTAAAACAATATGAAACGCCATAACAAAATTGGTGTAATGCCAGTAAAGTAATGGTGGAATCTGCATATCTGCAAGAAAGGACTGAAATGACACTCAGATACGTATTGTTGTATTGTGATTGAAATTTTCTGTCTTTATAAGCCAGTAGCGACCTAGTTAAACATGATAAAAAATATTTTTGCAAGACTAAAAGGAAAACAAGAAAAGACATCAAATGACGTAAACGTGTTTGAAGAATCTGGAAAAGAGAAACCAGAGGATGTACAAAAATAAATGGCATACAGATGCAAGCAATGCAATTTTAGGTGGGATTCATGGGAAGGCAATTTTCAAAGAGTGTTAGACCATGAAAAAACTCATTTGAAAGAAAAGGCAATACACATTGCGGGAAAAATGGTATAAGAAATGATTGCAGTTGATGATTTGAGATCCTGTGAAAATTGTGGTAACGTGTTTTTGAAAAAAGTAGCAGACAAGTTAACAAGCAGATGTCCTGCATGCAATGTGTGGAAGAAGGAAATTATTCCTCAATGAAGTTAAGCATGTATTCTTATCTCAAGAAATTGCTGCATAAATTTCTGCACCACAATGTAGAAAAAAAGCATTATTGGTGGACTGAACAATAAACATACAGAATCCCATCAGCGTAGGACAATGTATGTTTCACAATTCATTTGATTGTGATTTTATATTTGCAAAGCAAGTCAACAAATAACTTCAGATCTTTTTTGTGTTCCTTTTTTGCCTCGTTTGATTCCTTGAGCAAGTCTTTGTAGTCATAGTCTGAATGTGATTTCATTGATTCCAGATTTACCTCGTTTTCTGAAATCCTTTTTTGGATTTGTTTGATCTTGTTTTCTCCGTATTCGATTATGGAGTTAATCTTCTGCATATGCTCGTCGGGACTTTGCTTTGAATTATCCTGCAGTTCAGTCATATTTGCAACTATTTCCTGGTTTTGCAGGATCTGATTCCATTCCTCAACAGTTAACGGATATTTTAGCATGCAAACTTCAGTCTCATCACGTATGTCTTTGTGCATGTATTCTGTAGTGTGTATTACCCTCTCTTCAGTCAATTTTGTTTTGTCAGCAGTATGTTCAAAAGTCATTATATTATACAATTATCCCCGATTTCTTTTGCTTTTTTTGCAACACATGAGGAGTATAATGTTTCATAGATCATCATACCAAACATCATTTACAAGTGTCAATTAACCATAATCCAAAAAGATATCTTCATGCTAGCGAAATGTTCCATCATTTTTGTTGACTTGTTCTGATATCTTTTTTTAATTCGTCATAGGATTTCAAATATTCTTTTTTCTTCAGATTCTCCGGAATTGTCTTGTTATTCTTGTTTACTTGTGGTTTTTTTTCTTTTTTTGATTTTGTCATAGTGTAAGTATGCGAATCTAGCATATATCGTTGATCTATTTGTCATGAGTACATAATCTCTTGAATTAAGCTTGTTTAATGCAAATAGAGGACTATCAAACCGCATCAAGAAAGTTGAGAAAAAAACTAAGGACAAGTTAAAAAATATAGAATTGGAAACATAGTAGAAGAAAGATTTCCATCAGTAAATGGAATTTAAAACCAAGCAAAACTAGATAGGAAAACCGACAAAAGAAAATCTCACAAATCTATTTAATGAAACTCAAAAGAATCTATTGAAAGATTTCACTTATTCCATTTATCATAAACTGAATTGCAAAAGCGGCCAAAAAAATCGCAAAGACCCTGGTCACAATTAATGATCCACGTTTTCCCAGAATTTTGTTAATCGGTTCAGAAGATAGCAACACAAGATATGTTATTGCAGTTACAATCAGGATTGCAATAAAAGTCACCAGACCTCCAGATGATTGAAATGATATTAGCGCAATAGTCAATGCCCCTGGACCAGAAAGCAACGGAAATGCCAATGGCACTATCCCTTGCTCTTGGTCTATTTTGCCTCCACCCATTCTCCATTCGCCATGGGTCAGAAATTCAATGGCAACTATGAATAACAGTACCCCTCCTGCTATCATGAAACTGGAGATTTGAATCTCGAAAATTGAGAGAATTTCATTTCCTGCAAATGCAAAGACTAGCAACAAAATTACCACCACCAGAACGGTATTTTTGAAAAGTGATCTTTTCTTGCTCTTTTCCATATTTTTAGTCACGCCAATTGTAATTGGAATGGTTCCAATGGGGTCAATCACCACAAAAAGGATGATGATCGTTCGGATTAGATCTATAGAAAAATTTTCTGGGATAAAAAACAGGTTCTCAAATGACATTCATTACTTACAATGCAATCAAGTCTATAAAGCAACCAGCATTTCGTGTTGTGAGTTATCAAACCAATACAAAATAGTTCCAACCAGTTGGGATTTAGTAATAAAACGATGGTTTAATCCGTATAGATTAAAGCAATATTCAACATTTTAAAACATATTTTTTAAATCCTTTTTATTTGCTATATCAGCATCAAGATCTATCTTGTCTTTGTGTCTTTAGATTTTGTCCTTAGAACATAACTGTACCACGGATAATATTTGCCATGATTTTGCGGTTTAACCGTTTTGCTCCAAATCTTTCAGAGTTTGAATTATCTCGTCTATTATTGATTCAACCTTTACAGTCGGTTCAGCAGAAATCAATACAAGATGATTGTTATTCATCGGAATCGTAATTATTGTAATATTCTTTCTTTTTGAGACGATATAGTCAAGAGGTCCCAAAGAGTCATCAAGATCCTTTTTCATGAACAACTCCAATGCATGCTCCATACACATCTTGTATTGGTTTATCTCTGCGATTGGAACAATTCCCTTTTTGTAATCGCCTACAACGAGATTACCCATGCTGTTTATGACTCCAACAAATCTAATTTCTGGAAAACTCAAAATGTACTTACTTACAGATTCCCAATGAGGTGTTTTTTCAAATGTTAATTTTGACATCAAATTGTATATGGTTGTTGTTTGTATTAAGGCACGAAGCAGTTGTGTTTAAACCAAACCAAATCAACTTCCAGTTACCTTAATGCCCACACTAACGGCATAGCTTTATGCAACAACTAAAACTTGTAGATCAAGAAAAATTTCTGAACAGCATCCTGAATATTTCGGGAAATATCAGATATGTTATGGTTTATGATTTGCAAGGAAATATAATCCATAAACGAATTATGGATGGGGTTTCTGATCATCTTAATGATAAAGAAAACATAATTGCATTAAAACACACCATTGAATCATGGAATTTTAGAAATTCTGTTTCAGAAAAAATTGGAAATGCAAAGTATACTTTACAGGTATATGATAATCTGATGAGAGTAATTTTGCCATTTGGTAGTAAAATACTTCTGATTGTTACCTTAGATAATACAGGCAAACCAAATGAGATTATCGACCGTATTCAGACAATATTGTCTGGTGGGAATACTAAATCAAAAGGAGGCGAAAAGAAGTTTTGAAATTAAAACAGCTCAGCATACCCAGACATGAAAAAACATACTATGCGTTTGTACTAGGATTATTGGCAATTGCCATCACAATGGCACTAGTAAACCAATAATTTCCATTTTTTTCATACACGTAAAATCAATCATGGCAGGATATCTGGGGGATAAATTGAATATGGTTGCTCATCACTTGGCGATGATGAAACCTGAATGTAAAATCTACTATGTAAAAAAAGTAGATAGAGTTTACTTTGTTCCAGACACATTGGATCAATCAATAAGAGAAAAATTTGTTACATGCAAATACTGTAATAGTGGTATACCAATCTAACTAAGACAAATTTTGTAATGGGTGAAATTATGATTCTGTATATCTTGAGTTTGTTGTATGCCAACATTACTTTAGGAAACCATATAAGCAATATTGACGTAATGTAAGTAACGTAGTGGTGTGAGTTTGCATATCTGCAAAGAAGGACTGAATTAACTACTCAGCTACGTATTGTGTGATGACTGATACTCTAATAATAATAAAACAGGAAAACATTATTCTTTTTTGTAGGCAAAAACACGGTAAATTTCACGAGAGTCTTTTGATGTGTACGCCCAATCACTCAAGCTGTCAGTGGTATCTTCAAACATTTCTTGTATACTTGGATGCAGTCTGTCATGGATGTTCTTTCCCACAACAATCTGGTTTGGTTGTGCAAGTCCCTGGACCTTTGCTGCCATGTTCATAGATGGCCCTAGCAGGTCAACAAGTGACTTTTTTTCATCTGAGCCATATTGTACCACAGTATTTGCACCAAAATCAATTCCAATCTTTATGGCAAGTTTAGGTAAACCCGTATCTTCCTCACCTAGAATTTTATTGATACCATCCTTTACCACTCTTAACATTGATTCAGCGCAACCAGCAGCATCATCTGCTGCTTGAAGGGAGCTTCCCTTGCCAACAAAATATCCGATAACTGCATCTCCGGAAAACTTTAGCACAAATCCTCCACACTGACTAATCACATATGACATCTCCTGAACAAAAGAACTGATAACAGTTGAGAGTTTTTCAGGTGGTAATCTTAGACTCATTTTCGTTGAACCGACAAGATCAACATAGATTACTGCCATTTCGACTTGCTCATACACATGTTTTCTTAGAAACTCTTCAGAAGCATCAACAATTTTTGAATATCTGTAACCATTTTTCAGAGAATCATGTATGCGCTTTTGAACTTCTTTTATCAGGGTTTCAGAGTCTAGGGTTTTATTCTCTGATTTGCCTAAGAGCATATCTACAATGCTGTGTGGTTTATCATCGTCTTTTTTTGAGCTTGAAGACACATTTTCAGATAAGAAATGTAGAAATTTATATTTTTATTATGTAATGGAAAATTCAAAGGAATCAGATTATTATCTAATGATTTATTGTTTATGGTGGTGGTGTTGTATCTTCTTACAAAATAATTAGCAGATAACATTTTTTATCATAGGTTTTAAAAATGCAATTTGTTTTGTATTTTTCCAATTTGGTATTGGATTGAGAAATTCTTTTTTCTGCTTAAATAATTTCAAACTATTTTTGATGGCATACTCTAAGACTATTTTGAGAATTCAACTACCAGGTTAATCTGTTCATTAAATTTTTGTCTATATTTTGATAGTTTTGGTTTTGTTCTTAGCATCATTTTACAGCAAGGGCAATATTGTCCATCCCGTCTAACAAAGATTTCACATACATTTTGCATCTTTTCTGACCCGAAGGTGCATTAGGATAATGTTGTATTCCCCCACTTGATCTTGTATCTATTGCATATCTCTTTGCAAATCATTTTACTTTGCAAACCATTTTACTTTACAAATCATTTTACTTTCCAGCCCTTAGTGCAATTTTTTCTTTCAGTCTTTCTTTGTAGAGTCTATTTCTAGACTGTAGTCTTAGTCTGCAGCCACAGCACGGACACCAAAAACCATCCCAGTTCAGAAATACAGTGCATGAATTGCATCTTTTCTGACCTGAAGCATAGCGACCCTCTTTAGGCTTTATTGCCTTGTGTCTAGTGCATATGCCTTTACAATGAAATGACATAAACACCTCCTCCTCTTTCTTCTTCTTCTTCTTCTCCATCATGTATGAAGAATTTCTCTAGTCGTGTTTTTGAAATATTATCATAAACACCAAAACTCGTTTTAGATTTTAGCATGCAAACATCTATGCCATTAGAGAAATCTATATGATAAATACTCAAAACAGTGGCGGCATTTTTTATTTTTTTTAAAATCATAGTTTATTTGCCAACATTTTGTTTTTGCCAGTTTTTGTTTTGACTGATCTAGGTCGTGTTCTTAATATTATACCACAACAAGGACAAGAGAAACCATCCCAGTTTACAAATAATTCACATACATTGCATCTTTTCTGTCCTGAAGCATATCTGAATTGGCTTGATGTCCACTTTGCCTTGTATTTGTGACAAATTCCTCTACACGCCATTTATGGAGATCTCCTTTTTTGCAGATTTTGAATGGAGGAATTTTTCTTTGTATTTTGAACTACGTGGTGCTAATCTTAGTCTGTTGTTGCAGCATGGACATCTCAACCCATCCCAAAAAAGAAATACACCACAAGAGTTGCACCGCTTCTGACCTGCTGTGTACCGTGTTGTGTTTCCAGGCATTAAGGCCTTGTATTTAATGCAAACATGATTACATGAAACACTCAATACAAAAAATCCTCACAATAGTTTTGTTTTGATCTACATCCAATCAACTCAATGCCTCAACTCATAAAGATCTCTGGATAAAGCATAGATGTCATTCTTCTCTGCCATATTTTTTTGTAGTAAATTCACATTTTTTTGCAAAGTCTTTTTGGATACAGGTAAATCAATATCTGAAAGGAAACATCTTTTTATTTTACATGCAAGAAATATGGAAGCACATGCAACACCAAGTTTGTTTTTTGGAATATAGTTTGTATTTTCAAATGTTGTAATGACTAAAATTTTTGCCAACTTGCAAACATGTTGATTGATGTTCAACTTTGTTCCAATTGATTCTATATCGTTTAATACATTTGGGATAAACTCATAATTGTGAAGATCAATTTGTAATTTTCCAGTTACAAGGTTTATCTGAGTTGCACATTTGTAACAATACCGCTTTGTCGTAGTTGACGTTGCAATGACATCATTTTCCTTAAAATTACAAAGACATTTTGCACAGTTAGCCATACCCTGATTTTGGAATTTAGTCAAGTTACCCTTGGTTAGAACATAGACTTGTTTGGAATGTGACAATCTCTTGCGAAACTTACCTCAAAATACTATCATCATCATCATTGAAAACCTTTTTTGCTTAGAAAATTATTTACCAATGAATGGTAATGATTGTCAATTCTGATGATCTAATTTTATTAGTCATGAGGGTGTAAAGGTTGGGAAAAATGATCTTGCAGATATCTAATAGTTTTTCTTCGAAATTTTTGGAAGAAATAGTTTGCATGTCATATAGAACAAAAATAAAGAATTATCAAACAATGATGTGATTAGCTGATTGATTGAACTCTTGGCAAAAAAAGCACACCCTATGTTACCTAGATCTTACTTGTTTTTCTCATGTGCTTCTTTGAGTTTTAGTACATCCTCAATAAAAGAGTCATTGATTTCTGGCTCAGTTGTGATATACAACAAATGTGCATAGTTCAGAGGAATGGTGAATCGTTTTATCTTGCCATATTTTGCCATTGCATATTTTCCATCACCAATTTTTTCAGAAAACTCGCTTCTAAGAAACCATGAATCAAGTGCATGCTGTATTGATTTTTTCTGCTCTGTCTCACTCAGATGATTTTTGATGCCTTCTCTTTGACCACCAAACACAACCGTTCCTGACTTGTCAAGTATGGTCACAAACCTTGTCTTTTCATCAAGATTCATGATAGAGTTGTAAAGGGTATAGTAATCTTTGATATTTGAAATCACAAAATATCATTTATTTTGTATCTTAAATAATTTTTATAAATTAATTTTCAAATAAATCAGGTACATCAGGTTTGTCTAAAAATATTATTTTAAAATATATCTGAAATTATCTATTGCCAATAATTACCATATATTGGTAATTATCATCAAACATGCCAATCCACAACATGTTTTTCAACTAGTATAAGTTACGGATTAGGAGAATATCTCAACTAGTTAGAAAAAATATGGAGGAAAAATTGATTGTCAAAACAAAGTAGAAGAAAGATCAAAGTAAAAAAGAACATACTTGCAAACCTAAAAAGATCTGGTTTGGCTACATGTGCTGTTTGTGAAAGAGATTTTGAAGAAAATGACACAATAGTTGCCAATTCAATAAGAAAGCGTTACTGTATGGATTGTGCAATCAAAATCAATATATTCTAAAAAAAAGTTAGAATTTTTTAAATTCTTTACTCAAAACTGGTTAATAAAAAAAATAATTGACTTGTTTGTATGTGAGTAGCATTTGTAAGTACTTTGGATGGGTTGTAGTAGGAGGGGAGAAAATAGTGGGATCAAGCCCACAATAATTAAAGGAATCTAGTCCTCGTAAAAAATCCAGGACAATCCCTGTACTTCTTCCCAGCTACTTGATTTGTTTTGATTAGGTTCATTGCTCATGGTATTGTATTGGTACAATTTGAATAAAAGCAAAACGAATGATTCGTTCATCTCATTCATCAGGTTATTTGTATGAACTAATAACTTACAAAAGATAATTTGAAAGGATGGGCAGAAGCTGGCCCGATCCCTTGTATGGTAGATAATGGTCGGTTTTTGGTTAAACGGTTAGAAAATGACTCCTCCGCATAATCCCAAATTACTAATTACAAAGTTTGCATAAAAGAGAGACGAATAATTCCTCAGTATGATCTAAATACTATTTCTGTAAAACTAGGACATAGATATATTGGATCTTTCACCAGATAACTGATCGTTGCTGGTCTTAAGATTCAACATTTTATAAAAAAATAATTTTTTTAGTATAAAATGCACTTGAATGCCAAAAAAATAGTTCTAGACCTCTTTTATCAGAGATTTTACTTTTTTCTCAAGATCTGGAGTGATGGTATCATGTCCGTGTAGTTTTGCATGTTCTGCAATCTTTTTCATCAGATCCTCTTCAGTATTCTCAGTTGCGCTCCATGAGCACTCTGAATGAACGTGTGAGCAGCTAAATGTTTTTGCCATAATTATGATTCATATCCATTCTATTTATCTTCAATTATGAGGAAGATAAGTAGTCTGCAAATAATTATCTTCAAAAAAAAGCCGTTTATACTCTTCTTCAAACATACATGACCTGTAAGCAACTTTGAGGCTACAAGATCTCAGATACTACACACCATAAGCTTGTACCATCAGTGATTTTTAGAATAGAGATTACTCCAGAGGTGTCGTATCAAACATCTCTTTTTCCTGTGCAGTAGGCTCAAACTTTGTAAATACTCGATGCTCTTCAGTTAGGAATAATGCCTGACCTTTACTGAGTCTCTTAAGATTCTCAGTTTCCTTCTCAGATAAATTAAGAACTTCTTTTGCCTTTTGTGCTGCCTGTTCATTTAGACCCAGCATTATCTTGGTTGCAATATTATCAATGATCTTGCCAATTCCTCCTTGTGATTCTTCAGAGATATCCTCTACTCTCTGAGATATGAACACAAACATGATGTTGAGTTTTCTTCCCATTCTCACTATCAGATCAATGTATTTGGCAGTATGTGGCATCTTAAACATGCGCCATGCCTCATCAACAACTAGAATTTTTCTAGTCGTTACAGGCAAGTCATGACAAATCTTAAAAATTTTATTTAATAATAATACGAGAATCATTGCTTCTGAATCAGTTGCAGTTGCACCACCCTCCATTGATACAACGATTCTCTTCTGAGTGTTGAGTTTAGGGTAACCAGACATGACTCTAGATAATGGTCCATCAATTAGATGATCAAGGTATTCTCTATCTTTTTTTGAGAGTTTTTTGTAAAACTCTTTGATAGATGAGGCCTTGTCACAATACTTTTGAAATTGAATACGTGTGGTATCAGGTGCGTTTGTGATTTCTGATAAAATGTCAGCTGCATCCTGTGCATCAAGTATTTGGAATGGATCTAGCCCCAACTCTTCATCACTTTTTGTTATGTTTAGTGTATCCATTCCAAAAAAATTAGCAATTCTGCCATACTCGTTTGTAGGATCTATAACATACACATGTGAATCAGGAAATTTCTGGTTCAGTCTATTTAATAGAATCTTTGCTGTAAATGATTTTCCTGAACCTGATGTTCCAATCACTGCAATGTTGTAATTGGTTCTTTTACCAATATCAAAAATTACTGGGCCTTTAGAGTAGATGTTTCTGCCCAACAGAACACCATTTGGAATTTCAAGCATGTCACCTGATGAGAAAGCATAAAGAATTGCACAACTACCAAGATCAAAAGTTAATTTTTTTCCAAACCCTTCCAGTAATACAGCTGCTTGTTTTGCAGGAACAACAGTAAATGATCCTTTCTCTCTTTTTGTAGTTTCCTTGAATTTTGTCTCAGCTTCTTTTAGTTTCTTTTTATCCATAGCTGCCACTGTACAATTGATGGTACACTCGTACAATCCCGTCTCTTGTCTGTCCAATAACTTTAGTGTGGAATCTGCCTTGTCATGTAACTTTTTAGAATTGTAATTTATTTTTGAATCCTCTGCAATTACACTCTTGAATCTATTTAGCCTAACTGCTGCATCCTTTTCATTTACGGGGTTCATCCAGATTTGTACCTGTGAGCAGGCAGAAAATATGTTGACAATCCATGAGGCGTATCTAGTTGCAGGTAATTGATACAAACAATAGCATTTGGCGTGAATTGTATCAAATTCTGTATTGATATTATCATCAGAATCTGAATTTGTCTCTAATAGTTCCAGTCCGTTGAAGAATTCCTTTTTTATTCTCAGGTTTGGTGGTCTCTCACCTGCAATGTATTCTAGTTTGATCTGCTCTAGTGTGTCAGATAGTGGCTCCATTGACTCTAGATGAACCTGCATTACAGGCATTGCCCTTAGTTGACCCTCAATTACTATGTTCATTATTTTTTTAAATATTGTAATTTTGATTTTATCTTCTATTACACGCAAAATATCCAAGAATTGTCCAATCTTTTTTGTTTGGTTTTCAGGTGATAGATTAACAAAGTTTGTTGGAATTATTCCATAACTATACTCAAAAGAGTTTTTCAGTTTTGTATCTGGTAATTTGTATAGTCTTTTTTTTATTTTCTTTGGAGTAGATTTTTTCTTTGCATTTGTTTTATTTTCAAATAGACTTGGCTTCTTCACAAAATAAAATAATTCATTTCTTTAAAAGGAAGTAAATTATATTTTATTTTTTTCCAGTTTGAGAAAAATTATTTCCAAGTACTTGCTTGATTGTCTTTTTATTTTGGTACCATGCAATAACATGTAACACACCAACTATTCCTCCAAGTATGGCAGAACCCGTCCAGTCCATCTTAATTGATGAACCTGCTTCTCGTATTGTAGATATTATAGGAAACAACATGATAAAGAATACTTCAATGAATAGTTGTAACATTACTGCAATTGCCGAATGCAGTTTAGTATACAAAATTCTAAAAAGAAAATTTGCCTCATGTCTTTTTATTTTCTCTTTTATTGACAAGGTACTTTTCATATCTAACAACAAAGACAAGATCCAAAATAGATAAAGAACAATCATAATTGTATAAGGAATTTCAGGTCTTTTCCAAACAAAATAAAAAAAGAGAGGAGAGAACAGCAATGAGAAAAACAAACTCTGATAGATTTTGGCTCTTGCAAACCACTCTCTGAATATACCAATGTTTTTCATTTTCTTTTATATGCTGTATCTAATATTGCTGTGTTTTTTGCAGGAGTGATTACATCTGCTACAATTCTATACCTTAGAGTCATTATTGCTCCAACGAGAATCATACCAACTGCCACTACCACAAGTAAGGTACTTACAAGATCGGCAACTATCGTCCTGACATTATCAGGCAAAAATACAGAGCCGCTAGCAGGTGGGCCTGTTGCTATACCATCACCGTCTACTTCACAGTGCAAAGTGGTGGTATCTGCAAACACAGATTCAGGCACGACACAAAGGTGGTTAATACTGACACCCAGAACGTTTGGCACGACTATAGTGACTATAATCAATGCAAAGATTCCGGCAATCAGCATGACTACAAACTTACCGATACCTCCTTCATCGCCCTTTGAGTCTTGGCTTCGAGTCTTTAACATAGTTCTCAAAAGAGAATAATGCTTTGCTTAAAAGGGACAAAAAATTATGTGTAAATCTAGCATTAAGATACAACGAGTGTCTCTTTGTTGCGCTCATCGATTACCATTACAGAATATTTTGAATTATTATAATTATCATTATGTAGTGGAATTGACACAGATTTGTCTTTGCTGTTTATTGTGTAATCTGTTGGAATAATCTTTGATCCATTCAAGTAAACTGTTATGATTTGAGGAATCATTTCATTTTGATTGTTGTTGTTTTTTTTCTTTGTAAACAGACTAAATATTTTATGTAACATATTTTGTTTTGGGAAATCAAAGTGATTATTGTCTTGGAAATTTGATATGTGTAAAACATTGTTTGACTGCAATGTTACATCTACTGAATATCTTTTCTCTTCTTGGAAATCATTTACTATATTGTTATCATAATTATTATTATTATTATTATCATCGTCATTAATTGTTTCTTCTTTTTCTTCTATCTGTTTATTTTTTTTATATGTTAATTGTTTACCAAACAATGACTCTATTTGATAAATTATTCGCCACACAATATTCTTGTTTTCAGTAGGAGTTTCTTTGTTTAATTGTATACTACTATCAACATTATCAGAATTTACAGACTTCTTTTTCTCATCTAGCATGTATTGTGGTTTTTTTGAAAGAGATGTTCCCCTTATCAAAAATAAAATCATACTTTTTATTATCTGGTCTAGTGTAAGGACTTTAGTACTAACCATTCCCAGCGCAACAAATATTCCAAAGACAATGACAGGATACAAAATTTCACCGGTAACTGAATATGCAATTACTGCGCCAATCATTCCTGCAGATAACATTAGTAGTTGCCGTAGTGAGACCTTACCAAATGGCAAAGATAATGCCTTTTGGTGCATTACAGATACGTTCTCAAATACTACTAACTCTATTTCTTGGGTCACTGTTATTTCAAATTATGATAAATGGTTTGCTTAAAAGTAGGTCACATGCCAAGCGGAGCAGTTACTAGTGAAGATATTATCATGACCAAAATTACAAGACCAAATGCCTTTGCAGTACTAAACCCACTTACTATCTTGAGTCCCTTGATTGAGACGATAAAAATCCACACAACAAACACAATTGCAACAAGTACCAACAAACTAGCATATCCTAATACAGGCATAACCAAGGAGAGTATCTCATCGTCACTGGCATCAGATGACATTAGATATGAAGGCTCTATTGCAACAAGGGAGCCCCACATGAGAAACACCAATACTGATATCACAATCATCATCGGAATGACTGGAACATAGGCATAAAACATCACAGAAAATACCTTCTTCCAGTTTGTGTTACCACCTAGTTTTTTTCCAATGAAATAAAACAACACATTTGAGATAATTCCAGTTATTATGCTAATTCCCACAAATAGTACAATGTCTGAGCCGCTTGTAGGAATATCAACATCGATGTCGTTTTCCTCAAAGGTTTCATAGTATGCATCATCAAGTGGCATCATAACAAATGGTGCAATCACAAGTAGGCCAATTACTGATGCGATAAGAAAAACCCCGATTGAAGATGCAAAGTATCTCTCCTCATTGTCTCTGATTTGTGCAAACGCAGAGTTTGGTGCAGTGATTACTTGTAAGAATACATTTAGATCAAAAGAAAACGACAAGATTAACAGTCTAGATTTAGAGTGTGTTCATAAACATTTTGGTTGTTTTATGATATTGTTCTAGTCTAAGATATTTGTAATGTTAATTGTAATAGAGTCATCAAATAAAATGGTCTTTGCTTTTGGAATTTGTGCTTTAGAGTAGATGTCATCTTTTCCAAATATATCATAATTTTCTTTTTTGTTTTTCTTAAATTTTTTGAGATAGACAAAGATGACTACTGTAGTTGTTGATACTAGTACAATTCCAATAACCAAAACTAACAGAGTCATCAAACTTGATTTCGGTTTGATTCTGTCTTCTTTTATTGTTACATCAATGTTGATTGTATCTGTGACATAATGATCATCATCATCGTGTTGATCCTTTGCGTTATCAACTGAATTATCGTTATTGTTTTTGATTGTATCATCAGTATTTATGATGTAACCATTATTTTGACTATTTGGGTTATCATCAGTAGAAGAATCGGTATTGTTATTATTATTATTATCAGGAAAAGTTAACTTAATTGTTCCAAACTCAATAATGATATTATCTGTTATATCATCATCATCTACTATAACATCTAGATTAATTGGATTATTGTTTTTTATCGTATTACTTGCATTAAAAAATGAAATTAACTGAAACTCATACTCCTTGAATGGCTCCACAATATGTGATGGACTAAAATATACTGCCTCCACAGGAAATGGAATATTTTGGTTTACAAGAAAGAAATTTGTAACATTGTTTGTGTCTTTTTTTGTTTGTTTTTCTATTACTTTATCAATAATATCAATCTCGTATCCTACCTTTGATACATTCAGTATGCTAGATATTGGTTCTAACCTGTTATAAATTGGCAGAAATGATTTCTGGACAAACAACTCTACTGTCTCAAATTTTAGATCATCATCTAATACCATCATGTATGGATTGATTTGTTTAGAGCCATGATATTCAGTCACCTCGCCCCACTTGATTCCCTCTTGCAGTAATTTTGATTCTTGTGCAGTATACTTTAGAATTGAGAATAGTGTATTTTCTATAGAGTCAGATAATCTAACAGTATCAAGATGGTAACGATGATTATGATTATCATTATGGATGATATCAGATGACTTTATGTTCCATGAATTAGCATCGATGTGAAATATTGACTTTCTAATCTCACCTGATGAATAGTCAATGATTGCAACATCAACAATCCAGGTATCTCCACTAATCTGATTTTCATCAGAAATTACGCGATCAATAAAGTTCAGATGTATTGTATAGCACATACTGGAGTTGTGCTCTAGATTCTTTGTAAAATAGTGATATGATTCAGCAGAATAGTTCTGTATGAAATTAAGATCACAAATCTTGTAGGTAAAAGAATCTCCTATCTTTAGGTTTTTTCCCAACTCCCACATGTTATTTTTTTGATTAGATACTTGGTCATTGTAAGAAAGAGAATAAGCATTTGGAATTATCACATCAAATGTCAATCCAATTATTAATACAAAAACAACAAACAGCGGCAGATAGATCTTTGTCTTTTTCACAAAAGACTATTGTGATTTATTTAAAAGAAGAAGAAAAGAAAAGAAAAAAATAGATTGGAAGGCTTAGTTGCTTCCAATCAGAAATACTACGTTTGCAGTTGTACTGACATCTTGATCAGATGAGAACACGGGTGTTGAAGCAAATGATCTTTCCATGCGTTCATCAAATGCCATGTTAAACATTGGCATTGGAGGTGGAGTCATTCCAAATTCTGATAGTGACACTGCCTTTACTCCTATAATTGAATACTCTAGTGGAGCAAGTGCATTTTCAGCTTTGGTCTTTGCATGTAGAATTGCTTGTTCAATTAACTCATCTTTGAGCTGCAGATGTTTTTCAGGTGACAATGTAAATGATACATTGTCTACTCTGTTTGCCCCTGCAGTTACAGCACCATCTATGATGTCAGCTGCCAAATCTAACTTTGTAGTCTCAACAGTTATGGTGTTTGTCACGCGATATCCTGTCAAGTCTTGCTTCCATCTTTTGGTAATTGGATCCTCATATCCATCGTATACAGGATAGATGTTGAATCTTGATGTGTTGATTTCATCTTCGACTATTCCAGTCAGATTGATTGCCTCTATGATTCCAGTCATTGCCTGGGAATTAGCATCAAGTGCTTGTTTTGCAGTAATTTCTTGGGTTTCCACTCCAAAGGTAATTACCAACAAGTCAGGCTCAACTGTGGTAGTTGCAGTGCCTGTAACTGAGATTGTTTTTTCCTCTGAGGATGTAGGTACCTCTTGAGCCAGTGCTTGACTGTTCTCCAGAGACATAGATCCTGCAGATGTGATAGTCATGACAGCAGCTATCAATACTGCTGCACTAATCACAAATGTCGTTGATTTTGTTGTTTTCATTGTATTAGAATAGGATAATCAGAAGATAAGGTTTGATTAAATTACAATTATACCGTAAATATTATAAGCTAAAAAAAATGAAAATGAAAAAAAATTATTCGTTACTATTATCATCAACGAATATCCAGGACAACCCCTGTATTTCTTCCCAAGTTGAATTGTTATCTTGATTCATGGTGTGACATTACAAAATTTGTATATAAAATTCAAGAAGGAATTGTTCATACAAATCATCAGTAAAGGTCATAAGAATTTTAAGATAAGAGTTGGGCCAAAGTTGCCCAACTCGGTATGGGACGTAAACTATCTGGTCGGTTAACAGATGAATAACTACTCCATCGTATTATGTACGGATAAACTATACAAAATTTGCATAAAAGGTAAACTGAGGAATCATCAGCAGGTCCTAAATACCATAATATCAAAATCAATTCAGTTGGAACTGTCACCGAGACAACAAACCATAATTCATCTCCCGTGCATCATGTATCGTTGTCGGTCTTAAGTTCCAATGTTATTGTTTTCTTTTTTTTGTTGTTTGCATTTAGAATAGTTTGATCTTAATTGTTCCAACATCATTCACAAAAGAAATATTACAAATTCTTTAAAACCAATCAAAAATTAGAAAGCATTACTGTGATCCCATGTTGCAAAATATTTTGGTTTTAGTTCCAAGAGTACAGAAGAGCCATTCTTGACTCCATCTAGCAAGAACTTTGCCACATTGTTTTTCAAATCTCCAGTATATTTTACCATAATTTTCTCTGCAATTGGAAGCATTGTAGAGATATCTTCAATTATTGTTGCCACGGCTTTGCCTCTGACTCCTTTGTATGGGATTTTCTCGTCATCTATGCAGAAATATACCGTATTTTTGCCGTTGCGAATGTTTTGAGCTTTCTTTGTAGTCTTGCTAGTCTCAACATACAGCTTTTCATTTTCATAAAGATACCAGACTGGATGGACATTTGGTTCGCTTTTTTCATCGATGGTTCCTAAAAGCAAGTTTAGAGTTGAATTTCTCAGAAAATCACTTACTTGTGATGAAGATAATGTTGAGCCAATTCCAGGACTTGCATGTGTAATTTTGATCATATTTCTTGCTTGCATTTGTCTTTATGATATAAAATATTACTGGAGCAAACTGCTTCAAATCATACTGGAAATTAAAACTATAGTCCGCCACCAGAGATTTCACTTAGCTCAATTTCATATCCGCTAGGATCTTTGATGTATACTGACCGTGATTTTTCAAATTCCACAGGACCATCATAGAGAACCTCTACATTCAATTCCTTGCATTTTTCCATAATATCTTCAAAGTTTGCAATATGAAAACCAAAGTGGGCAATTCCTCCACTATTTGCAGACATTTGAGGATCCTCATACAGACAAAGCTTGATAGAGTCATTGCCAATAATTTTTGAAGGAGCATCCAGCTTGTTTGGAGAATTATCTTCTTTTCTCACCTCAAACCCAAATAGATCTTTGTAAAACTGTATGCTTTGCTCCAAGTTCTTGACGTTCATATTTACATGATCCATGGATATGGCTTTGAGAAAATCACTCATAACATGTCTTCTAATCAATGTAATTAAGAATTTTTCTAAATTCATTTAATTAAAAAAATTAATTTCATCAAGATGAATTTCAGATAAAAAAATATTTTTTTGTCAATCATAATAATAATAGAGTTTATGATATATCATTGAATAGTTCTCCACAATTTCTTGTAGATTTTATACAAAACCCATCCAGTAAACATCAAAACCAATAGTATGACCATCCATTCGTATAACACCAAATCAAATATTGATGTGATCGGGTTGGGGGGTGAAGGATTCAGTACAGCTTCATCAATTTCTGGAAGTGTTGCAACAGATTTTCCACTCCAGATGTTAGTTGCAGTAATGTTTAGTTGTATTAAATATTCTGATTCAGGTAATGACACAATGCATGTTCTGCTAGATTTTATTTGGAAACATGATGGCAAAACATTTTCTCCATCAGTCTCACCACTGTCATATACAATACCGTTAATCTCTAATGTTTCTATTGTACCAAAGTTCTCATCATACTTGTAAATTAAAACACGTGGATTTGCAGGATCTCTTTTGATATCAAGTGTATTAGAGTCATCCATATTGATTTGATAAAAATAATCAATTGAGAAATCATACCAAGGATACTCAATTGTATTTGTTATCTCATGTATTCCATTATTTCCTGTAATCTCCAAGTCATATGGAGATAATGCATCAAGTCCAGTGGTCAATGGAATTGACAACAATGCATCTTTAGTATCTAGTAAATATTTGTCAGAGATGTCAACTACCTCATTTAGATCAAAGGTTTGGTCCAGTATAGTGTCATATTGAGTAAAGGATGATAAAACACGCCTAGTTTTTTCTAGTTTAACGCTTCCATTTCCTTCTATAGCCAGGTTGTCAAGAGGATAGATTTCATGATCATTGATAACTACAATATCATTTCCACTCATATCTAATCCTGAAATTATTTGGGCAAACCCATCATCATTATCGGTATCAAAGATAACTTTGTCATGGATGTACTGGTTTAGTTTAGTGGTACCGCCATCTGTTTCTTCTCTTGGAATTACATTAATTGAAATATTTACAGAATCATCTTCTTCTCCATCTGCATTAACTGCATTGACTTGTATGGTATTGTAGAAAAAAGATTCGGGATACATGTATTCATCATTTGTCAAAAAGAACACCTCATGTCCTGCAAAATAAGTAGATTCCAATGTGTTGAATACGGTTGTATTCTCATATCTTGGAATCTTTTTTTCTTGGTTTAATACTACATCTAGTATTCCATCATAGCTAAAGTTAATCTTACCGTATCCGGCCTTTAAGAAATTAGATGTTCCATGTTGTCCTACCTCATATGGAACAATTCCTGGAAACTCTGTTGCAATTAGATCACCTGCAATCTCTACAGACTTGCCAACTGTAACTTCATTAGCAATGATACCTACATGATGTGCCTCATCCCATGTTAATTCTATACTATCTGAGAATTCAGACTCTCCAATTGTTCCATCAATAAAGTTAAACTCCCAAGGATCTGCACCCCATGTAGAGTAAAAGTAATCATTTATTTTTGAACGTCTGTCCTCATGTATACCAATTACATCATCAGGATTTGCATCTGTACTTTCTGATCCAAAATAATGCAACGAGTAACCTATCCTATCATCAAATGCTAATCGTTTGTCATCTCTTAGTACAGGATACACATAACTCTCATAGATTGGAAAGTATTCTACCACAAGAGATGATGTTGAATTATAATTGATATCAATCTGTGGGGTAATGTTAAACAGCTTGGTATTGTATGATATAGTCTGATCTCCAATCAGTGATAGGTCAGTTGCATTGTACACGTTGTTTCCTCCACCGTAATCAAATGTACCAGTCCATGGTTGGAATCCTGGAATCATCATTGTGTTTGTGCATATTGCAAACTCACAGAAAAATTCATCTTCTAAAATTAATGGATCATGAGACTTTTCAATTTCTACAAATAATGTTCCAACTCTGTCATTTTTCCACTTGTATATTGGATTGTGTATCACGTTGATTGCATCCCAAACATAGTATGTTCCATCAAGATTTCTAGATGTGTAACCATCATCTTCAGTTAACTCATATCCATCTTTTTCTATTGTGACTTCTAAATGTGGTAAGATTACTGGTGGGAAATAACTTGCAGATGCAGAAACAGTTGGCCACCCACAATGCCATTTGCCGCCTGCCTTGTGGCATGTGTATTGTTCTGCAGAAGCTGTCTTTGATACTGAAACTGGTTCTGACTCTCCAATGTTTGAGGATATTTCTGCAACACCAGAATTAAAGGCAGAACCGTATGTACCGTCTGTGGGAGTCTCACTATCACCAGAATGACCGTGTATTACACAGTTTGGACCATTTTGTACACTAGTGATGCTTGGGGTGGATTGTATTGGACATGGTTGAAAATGACGACATCCATCTGTCCAAGTGTTAATGTTGTAATCAAACGCATCCCCAGGATAGAATGTCTTGTCAGGATTGTTTCTATGGTATGTATTGTGATGTGATGATGTGACTGTTATTTCTACGTGAACAAAGCATTTTTCTCTATATGTTGTGTCAGTTGATATGGTGTCACTTCCTGTAACTTGATGAGTAGTAAACAAGAGTTTTGGATCACCAAATGAATAATTGACATTTAATGGAACTACAAAAGTTCCCAAGAGAAATAAACTAACAAATAATAACGATATGAACTTCACTGTAGATTATAATTAATTTTTTAAAAAGGAAGAAAATTACTAGTCAGGTTATCCAAAATGAGGATAAATGAGACGCATAGACGTGAAAATACTTATCTGAATTGAATTCATGAAATTCTGTTATGGGTTTGTTGGATAGATTTAGTCGTACGTTTGACAAGCATGGATACGACCTAGATGGGTATGATAAAAATGGGTTTAATAAAAAAGGATATGACAAAAATGGGTACGATAAAAAAGGATATGACAAAAATGGGTACGATAAAAAAGGATATGACAAAAACGGGTTTAACAAAAAAGGATATGACAAAAAAGGATATGACAAAAGAGGATACAAAAACGGGTATGATGAAGATGGATTTGATTTTAAGGGTTACAATAAAGATGGATTTAACAAAAACGGGTTTAACAAAAAAGGATACGACAAAGATGGGTATGATAATCGGGGATTTTCTATAAATGGAATTCACATCGATACAAAAATTGCTTTTGATAAAGATGGGTTTAATAAAAAAGGATACAACAGAGATGGATTTAACAAAGATGGGTATGATAAAAAAGGATACAACAGAGATGGATTTAACAAAAACGGGTTTAACAAAGATGGGTATGATAAAGATGGGTATGATAAAAAAGGATACGACAAAGATGGGTATGATAAAGATGGGTATGATAAAGATGGGTATGACAGTAATGGGTACGATAGTAATGGGTACGATGAAAATGGATATGATTTAGACAGGTACGATGAAAATGGATATGATAGTAACGGATATGACAGACTAGGATATGATCACCTAGGTTACGACAAAGAAGGATACAACCAAGAAGGATACAACAAATTCAATAAAAAGAAAAACGAAGTACACAGTGATTAAGATCGGGAGACTTTTTGGTAGCTATTGCAGTCAAGCGTTATTTTCACAATACGTCAAACTATCTAAAATCAATTTCGAATTGCCATCATCTTCTTCTGGAGCCTCAATTATTATAATTTAACAAAAATCAGAAATTATCAGTCATGAAATTATCAAATATATCTATCAGTTGATTATTTCTTGAATGGTCTTATTGCCTTGTAAGTTCCATCCTTTAGCTGTATGAATAGCGGAGGATATCCCTTTAGGTTTCCACGCCTATATGATGAGAAAACCTTTCTGAATGTGCCTTTATTTTTTGGTCTGCAAATAGTAACTGCCTGAACTGGAGTGAATGGCTCTTTTAGCTTTTTTGAGGTTATTGCCTTTACTACTTTGGAGTATACTTGTGGTGCCATTGTATGATGTTTGAATAATCTTCAAGTTAATATCAATTTGGTTGTAATATACCAAGAGAATCACCCATATTTGGAATTATTTTTAATTTCGTCAGTTATTTGAAGGCATAATGATATTCATCTACATTGTACAATGTTTCAGTTAAATGATTCATTTCAACAAAGCCCATCCTGGTACGATAACAACATCAGAAAATAAATTAAGATAATTTTTGATCTGAGGTTATCTTAAAAAAATACTTGAACTGTAATAAATTACAACAATGATACTCCAATCCATTAGATGGGATAGATTTCTAAACTACAAATGCCAATACATTTTCTCTTTGTTCTTCTTGGTCTATATGAGATTCTAGTATTTCTTTTATTCTATAACTAGTTGACCAACCATGATACGCTGCAAATCCCATTTCTTTCCATTTTACCATGTTCTTCCTTGCAGCTTCTGGATGGGATGCAAGCTCGCTAGCTGATTCTATCTCCACTGATATTGCCTTGTCAGTCTCGTAACTGTACGCAATCAAGTCAGTTCTGTCCTCATCTTTTTTTACTGTCTGGTCTGCAATTGTTATGAAATATTTCTTTTGCAGATAGCTGTTCACTGCCTTTTTTGTAATATATGAAATGTCATCAGCTGAGCCAATCTTGATGCTATCAAATGTAAAATATTTAGATTTTGTATCCTCTGATAAAACATATTTTGTATTTCTGTTGTTCTCATCTACTACATCTAGTATCTTTTTTTTAACCATGTCATGTAACACATCAGACACATCATCTCTCTGGTTTGCATTTAGTTTTTCAGTAATTTGTCCCAGCTGGAGAGATACTGAATTGTTTTGGTGTAATAACAACATTATTTTCCATTGTATGTGTTCTGGAAGCGGTACAGTGATGTATCTCATCCATTTTATTGATTCAGTTTGTGCCTCTGATAATATTGATGTGGATTGTTTAACAGTACTGTACTTTCTCTTTTGAGATGCGATAAATTCTTGTAATTGCTCATCAGTGTTTGCTATCTCAGGTGGTATTGGTAGCCAGAACTGTATTGGAGTTGACTGTTCTTGTCCTGCTGTGACCCTCATCTTGTATGTCCAGTGAAAATCCTCTTGTGAGGCCATCTGTTGTGTTAACTCTTTTGAGAACTTTGTGTCCCATATGCTGCCCAATCTTGATGCATCCTTGCTTGAGATTTGTCCTGCAAATTGAGTGCCTGAATTTCCGACAATCTCTTCTAGTAGTTTGTCATCGATTTGTGCCATGGTCTGGTGAGCCAATAACAGTCCTAGGCGATATGATCTTGCCTGCGATAGTATCAAGGGTAAAATCTGCAAATCCTTTACAATTTGGAATTCATCCAGAGCTAGAATCACTTGGCCTCTGTCATCTTCTTTTGTGTTTGATGCTCTTTCTAGTATTGTAAACCATAGTTTTATGACAAAAGCTTGAATTGCTAATGGTTGTATGTGATGAGCCAGATTCAATGTAGATATTCTAACTATTGTGTAGTGACCAGGCCGTATCAACTCCTCAAAGGATACTGTACCATGTCTTTGGCAGAATACTTTTTTTAAAATTGGATCAGTTGCAAACTGTTCTACTCTATTTAGTAACGGAACAAAGGAATCAGGTTTTAGTGATGCAATAGATGAGAGTGCTTGCTTTAGATCATCGCCTGGCATTCCTAAAGCCTTGAACATTGTTTGTAGATATTTTACTCCCTCATCTTGCAGCTGGATGATAATATCATACATGTCAATAAATGTTGGAGAGTCATTTTTGTAATACATGTAAAATAATAAAACGCGAAATATTCTTTCCATCTGGACAAAGATCTGTTGTTGTCCGTACCATTCCTTTACCATTTCTAAAAAATATCCTACATAGCGTGATACCATCTCATCTCTTTTTCCTTTGGAATATTTTGGTAACTCAAGTGGATTAATTGAGAATCCAGTATCTAATGGTTCTAAATAATGGATCATGCCACTATTCATTGAATTGCCATTGCACTGCTGGATGAACTTTATAGAATCCTCACCCTTGGGATCAAGATAGATGAAGCTGTTTGGAAATACTCCATTAAGATTTGCTTCTTCGAGATGCTTTGCAATCACTCTGATTAATGATGTCTTTCCGCTGCCAGTTCCACCAACACAGTAGATGTGTCGTGAAAAGTCAATTGGCGATATTATTGCTGATTGTTCCTCAACTAGATTGCATTGTTTACCGTAAGAGATTTTTTTAGACTCTTCAAAATATCCAATGTTAAATCCTGTCTTGTTTACAAGTTTTGATGGCAATGATACGTTTCGTGTAGTTTGGATGTTTCTTGTGGTGATTGGATTTGGCAGATGAACAAACAAAGACAGTTCATTTGGATTCAAAATAAGAAATGGCATTGGTTTTCTTTTCTTGTATTGTGCTGCAAGTATAGTTTTTTTAAAATAATCTTTTATAGATTGCATCATGAATTTTTTAGGATTTGGAATTAATCTAAAATCAAACATTGAGAGTCTTGGATAGTTCTTTTTTGTGTGGTTTATGGTAATTGGCGAGCCTGACTTTTTGTATTTTGGATGATAAAATGAATTGTATCTGTAGAAATACTGTGTTAGATGGTCATGTTTTGATCTTATCTGATCAAAAGACAAACGAGGTTTATTATTATTATTATCATCTTTTGATTGTATCAATCCACGAATACTCAATACAATCTGTGTGTTCTGTGTCTTTTCTCTAGTGTCTTTTAGCAGATCCTTGTAGTTGTTGTAAAAGTCTAAACCATTTTCTGGATTCTCATATGATTGTGTATTTGTAATGTCATCTATCCATGTTCTATAGTTTTTACTTGTGATATTTTTGATTCTTGAATTTAATCTTCTTTGATGGTGTCTAAGATATGAGATGAAATTGTATGGTTCAAAGACAAACTGAATCCATGCGTTCTCATAGAGTTGAATAGAGTTTGATAAATTTGTAATCAGCTGATGATGTTGTTGTTGATTTGTTGCACTAGTATCCAGCATAGTTGAATAATGCCCATGTTGTAGTGATACATCAAATATTTCATAAGATGATTTTTGTGGAGAGAACCAATCAGGTGTGGTCTCTTGTTGAGATACAAAAGACACATTTGGATAAACATTCTGAAATGAAATTTTGTAGTTTGCTAAATCTAATTTGTTTTGGGCAGATAAAACATACTTTAGCTGCTTGTTTTTTCCATCCCACCAGACCTCAAATGATCTAATGACTTCAGGTGCAGATGAAATCAATCCAGGAATTGTTTGGATTGCAGATTTTACATCCATAGATATTGGAACTTTTAGGGAACAACAAGAGACGTTAGAGTTTGACTGTCCCAGAAAATTCCTTGTTTTGTCTAGTGAACCTAGTTGCTTTTCTTGTGATAATGACCAGAATTTGCCCATGTGAAATCAAAATAGTATGATAAATTTTGATAAAAGGACAACCTCCTAAAATATTCAGCAAAGTTTGTTAAACATACTCAGGCGTAAATTGCTAAATTAATTATTTATTTCTCTTCAGATTCATCGGCATTACTAATCTTTTTTTCAATGTTCTAGAGATGATGATCTCATTTTTTAAAATTATTTGGGAGAAATGAATTAGATTATGTAAAAAGCCCTTGAGAGTTGTCTAACTAGTTGGATTCCATTACATAAGATTCAAGGTATTAGAAAATTCGACATATCACAAGTACAAACACAATACACGTAATTGCAAAACAAAGATAATTATGGAATAGTAAGAGGATTCAATTCACACTTACATGCTTCTCTTTTACCACACCTAGGACAATTACAATCACAGTTTAGAAGAGGCGCCATACATTGGGAGCATTGTGTGTATTCTGCAAAATCATCTCTCAAATCAATCCCTCTAACAATAAACTACAATGATAGAACTTAACTAGAACATAATATTTCTTAAAATTCATTAAAATTTTAAATAATTTTTAAACAGACGTTTATTTGTCATTACATTATCAGAAAATTGATGATTGAATTCAGAAATCATTTTTTTGATTTCATTAGAAATTTCCATAATCTACATCATGACGTTATCAATCATCTCGGTTAACTTTAAGTGTACAGTAAATTGTAGTTACTCATGGGACAGCTAAACATTGCTGTAATTATAAAACTGGAACCCGATTTTTCAGAGGGAAATGTTAGTTACAATCCAGATGGCACATTAAACCGAGCTGAGACTAAAAATACTTTAGGTCCTCATAGTGCAATAGCTGCACACGCAGCATTTTTTGGTAGAGTGATGTATGATGCAAAGGTTTCAATTGGAACAATGGGACCACCCATTGCTGATTTGGCACTTAAACAAGCTCAACAGATTTCTGATGCTGAAGAACTTCATCTGTATAGTGATAGATTGTTTGCAGGAGCTGATACGTTAGGTACTGCAGAAGTTTTAAAGACTGGAATACATAAAATGAAAGAAAAAATGGATATTGTTTTTTCAGGGCATAGAGCTTCAGATGGAGAAACTGGACAAACTGGACCACAAACTGCATGGAAGTTAGGATTTACTTTTCTGGGAAATGTAATTAGTTATAGTGTTAATATGGAAAATAGAACAATTCGTGCAAAACGTTTGATCAGCTTGCAGGGCAGTTCGGATATTATTGAAGAAATCGAAGCGCCTCTTCCTGTATTCATATCAATAGATCCTACATACAAGTCTAATTTTGGTAAAGTATCTCAAAGACTTGCATTTCATAAATATAAAAAAGAAGCAGCAACTCGAGCTAATAACTATAAAGAATATTTTAAAATATTTAATGCTAAAGAGTTAGGAGTAGATGAAACTCTAGTTGGATTACCTGGTTCTCCAACTATTGTATACAAAGTTGAAAGAGTTCCAAAGTCTACTGCTACCAGACATGCAGAAGTAATTGATGGTTCAAATCTAGACCAAATTAAAAAAGTGGTGACACAAATGAAAGAGGCGTTAAACGCCATGGTGATTAAATAGTGGAAGAAAAATTTAGGCACCTATATGTTGTAATAGAACATGAAGGAGGGGAATTTCTTCCTGTTAGTCTTGAGATGGTTGGAGAAGCAAGGCGCCTCATAGACAATTTTAATTTGAAATATTCTTCAAAGGAAAAAGTGGTTGCAGTAATGTTAGGACATAACATAAAAAATGTCTCAAAAAAACTAATAGAATATGGTGCCGATGCTGTAATTTACTCTGACAATCCAGAATTAAAAGATGTTAGAAATACAATTTACACCAAAGTCATCAGTCAGATTGCACAAGACACTAAAACTTTAGGCGAGGTTGAATCAGAATATGCATCCGAAATACAGAGACCACGATACATGTTCTTTGCCGCAGATAGCATTGGTAGACATCTCTCATCTACTGTTTTAACTGAACTGGAATCAGGTTTGGCATCTGATATTAACCAACTAGTAATTGAAGATATTGAAATGTCTCACCAACAAAAAACTGGAGGAAAAAAAGAAATTTATGCAAAGACTCTAGAAATGTACAGGCCTGACTTTTCTGGATTTTTATGGACTACAATTTTATGTCTAGATAATCGTAATCCAGCTTTTCCAAGATATTATCACCCACAATCTTGTAGTATTATTCCTGGAGTTTTTGAATCACTTAAACCAGATTCATCTCGTGATGGAAAGATAATTGAATTCATTCCAAATATAGATGCACAAGATCTAAGAGTCAAAATACTTAGCCGTCAAGTTATTGAGAGTGAAGTTGATTTTGAGACTCCAAGAACAATTGTAAGTTTTGGCAGGGGGATTAAAGAAGAACCAGAACAAAATATCAAACTTGTAGAACAATTGGCAAAAGAACTAAACGCAGAGATAGGAATCACTTTACCAATATCAAAAAAACCATTCCCAATAAATTCGAGTTTGGATGCAAAATACATGATTCCAGACAGAGTGATTGGAACTAGTGGACACAAAACAAGTGCCATGCTTTACATCGCAGTAGGAGTTAGTGGGGCGATGCAACATGTGTGGGGAATGAAAGACTCTGGATTTGTTGTAGCAATTAATCCTGATGAAGATGCGCCAATTAAAAATGAATGTGATATTTTCATTAAGGGAAGGATGGAAGAGGTGATTCCACTATTAATTGAAGAGATAAAAAAACAGATACAAGTTGTGGAGACTGTCTAATTTGGAAAAGTATGATGTAGCAATTATTGGCGGAGGATCTGCAGGACTTGCTGCACTAAAGCAATTATCCAATCTTGGAAAGCAAGCAATTCTATTAGAAGCAGGCTCTGAGGTTGGTACAAAGAACCTTTCTGGCGGAATTCTTTACTCAAAAAAACCACAGAAAGGCACAGTGACAAACGTTGAAGAAATATATGAGAATTTTCTAGATGATGCTCCTTTTGAGCGTAAAATCACAAAATACATTTTACATTCAACATCAAAAGACAAGGTTTACTCTATGGACCTCACAGCAGCTCACGAATATCAATCAAATTTTGGTTACTCTGTTTTACTAAACAAACTTAATTCATGGTTTGCAAAACAAGCAATAGAAACGGCTGAGAAACTTGGGGGTGGAGTTATTCCGGGAGTTCATGTCAAATCAATTTCTTGGAATGAATTAGGCAACGCGATAATTCAAACTGATGAGTTGGATGATTTTGAAGTAAAGGCAGTGATTGCTGCTGATGGTGTAAATTCTGAAATAGCAGACATTGTTGGCGCAAGACCAAAGTTTACACCTACTCAATTGTATCAAGGAGTCAAAGTAATTATAAAACTGCCTGAAGAAATTATTGAAAAAAGATTTGGAGTTTCATCAGATGAAGGTGCGGCACATCTCTTTGCAGGAGATATTACACTAAATCATATTGGAGGTGGATTTCTCTATACAAATTCTGACACACTTTCAGTTGGAGCAGTATACCACTATCACTCACAGTTAGAAAATCCAACTGAGCCATGGGTATTGATTGATGCATTATTAAAAAATCCAATGATTAGTGAATTTATCAAAGATGATGTTCCAATAAAATCAAAAATAGATAAAAGCTTGCCACAAGAAGAACAACTTCGAGTTCGTTTTGCAGTTGCAAAACAAATTAAAAACTGGAATGAGATACGTTCATCATATTTTTCTTCTAGCGGGAAGAAACGTCTGATTGATTCAGGAAAATACAAGTCTGATGAGGACATTAAAACTAGATTAACTGAAATTGAAGACCAATTGAGAAGTTTAGGAGTATCTTTTGGTTCGGATTATGTTGAAGCAGAATATGGTGCAAAATTAGTTCCAGATGGGAAGAGATGTAGAATGCAAAAACCCTTCTTCAAAAATATTTTATTTGTAGGGGATGCAGCAGGTAGGGGAATTTTTGTAGGTCCAAGAATTGAGGGTCTTAATGTAGGAATTGATGATGGTGTAAGAGCTGCTAATGCTGTTGCACGAGCAATTGACAAAAATGATTTCTCTGAAAATTCTCTGGGCGAGTATTACTCTAAGGAGACAGAAAATAGTCCATATACTACAGATATGAAGCAGATCGATAAGAATTACCTAAAGATTTTCCTTGATGCAGCAAAAGATGTTCCAAAAGATATTATCGGTGCACGCTATGGGCCTATCTTGAAAATGATGTCAAGTGGAAAACTTTTAGGTATTACGGTCAAATTTGCAAATATTCTAGGCTATGAGAAACTGCTTCCAATGATAGAGTCAGAGGACACATACGTCAAAATTCCAATTCAACTAGCTGAACGTTTAGGTAAAACTGTATCGCAATCTTATTCTCCAAGCATTCAATCAATTGCAGATAGAATTGGGAATCTAAGTTACAATGATGATCATTTATCTCACATTAAGATACTAAATCCTAAAAGCGAATTTATAAAAAAAATGGTAACTCTTTGTCCTGCAAAATGTTATACAGAAGAGGAGGAGGAGGGGGGCGGAGGAAATGTCATCATTCAACATGAAGGATGTGTAGATTGCGGAACTTGTTCACAGGAAACAGAATGGAGACACCCTCGTGGAGAAAAAGGAATTCATTACAAATACGGCTAATCTAGACTTTAATTTTTAGCATTTTTAATTCATTATAGGCTTCTTTCATTTTAATGTAAAAATCTTTGACAGTTGGAGGAAAAATAGAAAATGCAATATAAAATTCCTCAGCTTCACTAATGTATCTAGAGACTTTTATCGAGTTAGGATTTTGTGAAATAAATTTCATGTTGTTTATCCTGTCACAGAGTTTTATAATCTTGACATCATAATCTGATTTTGTAAGTTCAATACAATAGTCTAAAAATCTTGCAGAATTTTTTTCAGATTCATTCTTGCCAGTATAGTTTTCCAATGGTTTAGTTTTCAAAGTATGACTTACATTGTATACATATTCCCCAAATCTGTGTCTAAAATATGCATCAAAGCCATAAGATTTTGAAGCATACACGTCTAAAATTTTCTCATCGTCTTCCATTATATCATGTAAAATAGATGAAACAATTTGAAGAGATGTAAGTAATCTATTAGTTGTATTATAATGACGGATCACATCAATTGTCACAGGCCAGATGTGAGTTTCAAGAAAAGATGATTTTTTATCCTCTCGCTTAAGATTTGAATGTACTTCCTCAGCCAAGTCTATGGCATTTTGAATAAAACTATCTACTTGCATGTGAGATTCATTTTCGATTACATTCAAAAGATCTTTTTTTGTTGCAGAATTAATTTTCATAATACCTATATTACAACATCATTGAAAAACATGATCTTGTAGACATTAACGTCTAGCCCTTAGATAGGAATCTCCAATTTTGAAAGCGGCTAGATATGTTTAGTGGGGGTTTTATATTGATAATTTAGTATTTTTCAAAAGGAAATTTTACCTAATGTTAGAAAACATTACTCTTTGGAATTTCACTTGAAGAAATTAAACGGTTTTAAACTAATTTTGCAAAATTTGTCTTCTACACCAGCCTTAAGAAATTTTTTGTCTGCTCTTTGTTGGCTTGTAGTGTGTATGATTTATTATTTTCTTCTCAAAACTGCATAGATAGAGTCATCTTTTTGATTCTCAGTGTAAACTTTTAATTCTAATATTTCAAAATCAGGCTCAAAAAGTTCCCTCAAAGAATCCAACTCATAATATACAAACAACAACCCTTCGAAATTCTCAGTTTTGTTACCTTTCCAAAAAGAATGAAATAATATTCCATTGGGATTAAGAAGGTCTTTTTGTTTTTTAAGAGATGTTTTCAAGTCATCAGTTCTCAAGTGATGTAAAACCTTGTTAGAGTATATGCAATCAAAAGTTCTCTCGGTAAGAAGAGTCACTGCATCCAGTTTTAACAAGTCAGCATTTTGATTTTGTTTTCTGTATCTATCCAAGAAAATTTGTGAGTTATCAGAGCCTGTAGCAGCAAAAGTTTTACTCAATATATCCAAGTCTTTTCCAGGACCCATTCCAAGCTCCAACACAAAAGATTTCTCAGGTAGAAATTTGTGTAAAATTTTAATCAGTTCTGCCCCATCAAATCCTTCTACCATTTTTACATATTCGTCTACGCCTTTTTCAGTATCAAAAAATCCCATAGTTTTTGGTTATAATGATTAGAAGTTTATAGCTAGCTTTTGTGTCAGGATTTATTTGATGATGATGATTTAGATTAAGATTTAGAGTTTGAATCTATTTTAGATATTAAATAAGAATAGAAAAAACATGTAAAAACTAGGAATCTTTGAAAATAGGAATCATCATCATCATGATGGTTAAAATTAGCAGTTACATTTACTAGATTTATTTAATTTAGAATTGTTGCATATTTTACAGTCTAGCAAACATTTGTCTTCAGGACAATAACCACAAAATTGCATTTTCTTCATCTTCATCATTTCTTTGACCATTTTCTCATCCATTCAAGCAGACCAGTAATGGATTCGATTAACTCTTGACCTTTTTTGGTTAGCTTGTATTCTACTCTTGGTGGAACCTCTGCAAATGTTTTTCTTTCCAATATTCCCTCAGATACTAGTTCAGATAACCTTGTAGATAGTGTCCTACTGCTAATTCCTTTAAGTGATTCTTTGAACTGCTTGTGTCTTACTGGTTTTGTCGTACAGCAAAGTGGAAAGAGAATCTCAAGTGTTGCCCTTTTTGTGATCAGTTCCCTGATTGTAAAAGTCTCTTTTAATAATTTTGAAGCATCATATCCTGCAAATTCACAATTGTTTTCAATTACTGCCAGCTTTTTTCCTTTAGTTTCCATAATTGCACTAACTGTAATGGGTTCTACTTGACAACTTTAATAGTTTACCTAGTAAACCATAACATGGAAAATTCAATTAAAGAAGACATTAAAAAAAGATATTCCAAGATAGTAGTATCTGGAAATGACAGTTGTTGCTGTATGCCAGGAGAATGCAAACCAGGAGATTCTCCAGTTGATGCAACAAAGTTGATTGGCTATGACCAAAAGGATCTTGAATCAATACCCCAAGAAGCAATTCTAGGCGTGGGGTGTGGTGCACCAATTAATCATGCCAGTCTAAAAGAAGGAGAAATCGTAGTTGATTTGGGTTCAGGGGCTGGAATTGACATATTCCTAGCTGCAAAAAAAGTAGGAAGTTTTGGAAAGGCAATTGGAATTGACATGACAGACCAAATGCTAGATAAAGCAAGAGAGAACGCAACAAAGGGAAACTATTCCAATGTTGAATTTAAAAAAGGAGACATTGAAAAGGCAATTCCGTTAGAACACAATTCAGTTGATGCAGTGATTAGTAATTGTGTGATCAATCTTACAACAAACAAGAAAAATGCATTCAAAGAAGTCTTTAGAATCTTAAAAAAGGATGGAAGGATGGTGATTTCAGACTTGATCACAGATGTAGAATTACCTCCAGAGAAAGTCAATTCAGATCAATGGTGTGAATGCATTGATGGAGCACTCACAAAAGAAAACTATCTTTTTTGCATGAGACAAGCTGGATTTGAGAAGATCAAAGTTTTAGAAGAGAGAGCATACATGCAAGGAGAAAATATCAATGGCAGAAAAATTACTAGTCTTATAATTAAGGCAGTAAAATAATTTTCATGAAACAAGAATGAAAAAAATTCTTTTTGTCTGTGTTGAAAATGCAGGTAGAAGTCAGATGGCTCAAGCATTTTTTAAAAAATATCTGCCATCAGAGTTTCAGCCAATCAGTGCAGGAACAAAGCCTGCAGCAAAAGTAAACTTAATTGTAGTGCAAGCAATGAAAGAAGTTGGAATTGACATTGAGGACAACTCTCCTCAAAGCATCTCACAGCAGATGATTAATGAGACAGAGATTGCAGTTAACATGGGATGCATTGACAAAGAGTCATGTCCTGCATTATTTTTAAAAAATGTGCAAGACTGGCAGATATCTGATCCGAAAGGAAGATCAATTGAGGAAGTAAGGGCAATTCGTGACCAGATAGAGCAAAAAGTAAAAGATCTCATAGTTTCTGTGACTAGAAAAAAAGAATCTATTTGATTATCAGCACAGGAACCTTTGAACTATGCACTATTGTATTTGATACGCTTCCAAGAAGCATATTTGTTTTATCGTCCATGTTGATAGCAACAGGAATAAAAAAGATGGAAAAGCATCCTAATGGGGAAGAAAATATTCTTTTAGATTTTATGTTAATCTCTTAATTTTAAATAATAATAGCAATAGTAGTAAAATAATCTTGTATCAATTATAAATTAATTTTATAATCTAAATTAAGAAAATATTGTATTCAGAATTTCAGGCAATAACAGTAGTAAAACTATTCCAATCATCATAAACACTACAAATGGTGGTGTATTTTGCACAAATCCTCCAGCTTGAGAGATTTCTTTGTTTCTTGATAGTATCACAAATGATTTTTGGTTTGGTAAAACTGAGTAATACTTTTCAGAGGATATAACAAATTTCTCGTAACTTCGTTTTCTATGAATGCAAAAAAATGCAAAGACCTTTCTGTATAATGGCTCTTTTACAAAATCACCAAATAGTTTTCTTTTTGATATTAAATCTGCTACATTCAGTGTCACACTGTATATTGTAACTACAGATACTGCAAGAACCAAAGCCAATAAAGTAGCAATTATTGGAACCATCACAAACTCGTAATGAACTGGTAGTATCACACTAACAGAAATTATACCAAACAGATCTGCCATTCCTACAAACTGTAGCCTGTACAAAACAAAACCAAAAAAGCATGAGGTTACAATTGTCACTCCATGGTATGCTGAAAACTCTTGATAGTCAAAGAGATACATCACTCCACCTATACTGACACCAACAATCCAGATAACATCAGGAACTTTTCTTGATTTATAGTCAAAAATAGATGCTATGCCAAACATTACTAGTATCAAAACTATTCTCAGTTGGAGAAACTCCACAACCATCCATCACAAATAGAATAAAACCAAAAAAGGATCCAATCAAAGTGGCATTTTTTGACACTCTAATTGGGTCCTTGCAATATACCACTGACATTAAAATTATTATTTTCAATTGTATGGCAAATGCATTTTTCATAAGTATCACTGCACCACAAAAATAATGATTCAAGATCTTTGTGATACTTTTTTAGAAATGCAATCATGGGGTTTGTCATTTTGATAAAATCCCCAGACACATACACTAGGTTTCTTGACGTCAAATGTTTGAGGGATTTTGAAATGTTTTGTCTGTGATATATTGCAATATATGTAAAATTCTCATCATAATCTTTCTCGTAACATTGCCTAAATGATGAAAACTGGTAAAAAAATTCTGGGTTGGAGTTGACCCTGTGATAAACTTCAGCCAATAAACATAATGACAAAAAAGATAATCCATCAAGCCTCTGACAAATGACAAACCACCTACCCTTTTGAGTAATAGAGTAGATTCCTCTGCCTTCTGACTCGAGATATCCAGAATATTTCAGTTCTAGGACTATTTTTTTGGTGTATCTATACTGCTTTTTGCTCATTTTTGAAATCTCAAGAAGAGAGAATCCTGAAATATCATATGACGATTCAAGAATTTTTGCCCCTGTAGAGTTTCTCTTTATGTTGCATCTATACAATAATAGATCTAGATTATTTTGCAAGTTTCATGAGGCATTCCAGAATACCGTATATCTCCGTGTTGCGTCTTTCTGGGAATCTACAAATGCTTTGAGGCAGTCAACACCTGTGATGTTTTTATGTCTGATTTGATCCTCCATTTCAAGAAAATTTACTACATCTAGTGGTATGGAATAAAGTTTCTTTGATGGAATGTGGCATGTCTTTATGATTTTTTTGTTTGCTGATGTATCTATTTTTGATACTGTGCCCGTTTTTTTATCTACTAGAATTTCTGGGTTTCCTTTCTCATCTGGGATGACTAGCATATTTGGAATGGCCTCAAGAATTTCTCTAGTCTTTTTTGATGATGATGATGTTTTTGGTTTTTTGTTTTGATGTAATGATGATTCTTTTATTTCTCCTAGCTTCTCAGATGATATAAATTGTGCAACAGTTGATTTGTCTTGCCTATATTCTGTACGAGTTGCATTTTGTCTTATCATTTGAGTTATAGAATCAATTTGTTCAGGCGTCATCCAGAAAAATCTTGAATCACTTTTTGGTCTTAGATCAGATGCAATAAAGTGTATCAACTGAAGTTGTTGTGATTCATCAGAGATTCGAGATATCTTTTCTAGAACATAAATTGGAGTGCTTGCCTGGATTGCAGTTAGTCCTTTTCTCTTTGAGAGTTCTGTTACTAGTTCTTCTAGCTTTGAGATTGCAGCTTCTGAGATACGATTAGTTGCCATCAACAACCTGCAATACAGGAGTTTGTCTATTCCCAGAATTTTTAGAACTGTAACCTTGTCTGTTTTTAATTTCTCTTGGAGTGAATCAACTAGATTGTAAACTAGTGGTGTGTTGAGTATATCACTAGATAGTATATCACAAAAATGCTGTACTAAAACATCTGAGAGATTTTTAAACTCTTCAATGGTACATTGTACATTATTTTTTGATTGCTTGCATCCAAGAACTACATCATAGTGATTTATGGCATATAATTTGTCATTTACTTTTCCTAGTCTAACTATTGGAAGGTTTTTGGTTTTCATTGATGAGTATTTTAAAATATTTGTCTCCATCACAATTCCAATATTTTCTGAAAGCAACACAATTGAGTCAGGAGAAATGGTCTGAATCATATTTTGAGTTGAGATGTTTAATTCAAACACCTCAGTCTTGCCATCTCTGTTGCCTTTTTGGCCAGGGTCTTGTAATCTGAGTTTGGAAATGACTCTATTAGCATATTCATATAATTTCTAGAATTTTTCTGTAATGTAGATACATCAGAGATATCATACTGATTTTGTGCCTGTTTGATTGATAAATTCAGGTAAAATCTCATCTTTACCTCCTTTGAGGTAAATGCTGAAGAATTAGTCTTGAATTGTATCCCTCTAGGGCCTGATGCGTTTTTTACACCAAGGCTGCAGCAGACAATATTTTGGACCATATTTTCATCATATGGAATTGCATTGTTTTGTAGAGTCTGGTATATTGCACGACATATCTTTTTTGCCTTTGTCAGATTTGTGGTATCATGGCAAAATAATTTCCAGGAATCCTCTGAGATGGTACTGGTAAGGGATAGTTTGCGGCATACATCAGAGAATGCCAAGAGGGAATCTGACTCTGTATGGAATTTTGTAGATGTTATCATCATTTGCTCATCACGTGGATCCCCACCTACTTGCTTTCTTTGATGGAGGTTAAGATTTGTCTTGCAGAGCATCTCGTGTGGTACTGTTTGCTCTATATTGTATGATGATTCATTGTTTGGTAGAACCACACCACATGTTTTACAGACAGTTTCGTTTTCAAACGGGAGAAAAATAATTTCCGGTTTTGCACAATAACAATTTTGTGCAGAAATTAAATTTTGTCTCATAATTTGGCCCCATGTAATTGATTAATAAGGTTATTAGAGAAAAAATATTTTTGTGATTATTATTTCATCATCCTATGTAATATTATAAAACCTGAAATTTAATTGAAACAAATTCTATTTCTTTGCCAATAGTTCTTTTAGAGAATCTATTAACTCATTACAATTTTTTAGACATTCAGTGATGTAATCAACAAATCTAAGATATTCTTTTTCAGATTCTTCTAAAGATTTACGACAGCCGTCATGTTTACACGACTAAAACGGAGGATTTCTATTTTTATCGACAAAGAGTAAAAATCAACATTATTCTGTTCTTTTAATCCCGCGTTATTTTGTCAAATACACAACAGGCGGTAAGATCTCCCGTAACATTTACCATAGTTCTAATCATGTCCAAAATTCTATCTACAGAAATCAACAACAAGATTCCAACAGGAGGAATGCCTACAGTAATCAGTATGGTGGACAAGACGATTACTCCTGCGCCAGGTACAGCAGGGGTTCCAATAGAAGCCAAAAGAGAGGCTATGATTATCACCAATATAGATATCATACTTAATTCGATTGCAAAAAGCTGTGCCAAAAAGAAGACAGCTATAACCTGGTATAGCGCAGTTCCATCCATATTCACAGTAGCTCCTAAAGGAATAACAAATTTTGAAACTCTAGTATCTATTCTCAGATCATCTTCTGCAGTCTTTAATGTTATTGGCATTGTAGCCATGGAACTGGCTGTTGAAAAAGCCAACGTTTGCGGATTACGGAATTTCGAAAAGGTAGAAGATATTGATCTTTTTGCTACGAATTTTAAGAACAATGTGTATACCAGTAACATAATTCCAAGACCTAGAACAACGGTTCCCATGTATGCCCCCAATCCAACCATTGTTCCCACACCAACTGTTGCAACCATTCCAACAATCAATCCAAAAACTGCAAACGGTACAATCTTCATAGAAATCAAAAGAATGTGCAGTGTAATTTTTTGGATTGATTCTAGTACACCTAGCAATGGCTTGATTGATTCTTTTGGAAGAACTGCCATGGATAGACCTACAATGAGTGCCATCACCAAGATGCTAAACATTTGCCCTTCAAGATACGAAGAAATAGGATTTTTTGGAATTATATTGGATACGGCATTTGGAATATCATCTAATGAAAAGCCATCTTTGATTTGTAGATCATCATCTGAAAGATCATGAGATTCCTGAAGAGAAGTAAGATCAAGAATACTACCTGGAGAAATAATTGATGCAAGAAACACAGCTACAAGTATTGCGATTGTAGTAGTGATCACAAAGTAAGTGCCGACACCCAATCCTAGAGTTTTTAGTTTATCTTTTGCTCCCAGATTAGTAATAGCCACAACAATAGAGGCAAAAATTAGCGGGACAATAATCATTTGAATTATACTCAAAAATATGTTGGCAGGAATTTTCAGATAGGATGATAAAGAATCTAAAGCGTTATCATCTATCCCAACACCTACATCATCACCTAAAACTAATCCCACACAAAGTCCTATGAGTAAAGACAATACAACCTGAAGCCACAAATTCTTGAAAATATAATTTTTAAACATCATTTTATTCACTTTAAAACTAATTTTATGTTAAAATTTCTCTGAAAAATTCTAGACATGTAGAAATAAAACACGCCTTCCATAAAAGGGATTAAATCCAAAGTAGGCACACGAACAAAGGATTTTTCAAGAGAATCATTTGTTATATTTTTTTGATTTACGTTCTTTCTCAATTAGATCCCATGCTTTTTTTAGTTTCAGTAGATTGTAATGATTTTTTCTACCTTTTAGAGTCAATAGGTATTAAATGAAGAAGGATATCCAGTTATGATTTCATGCAATGGTTTGATGAGTTTACTAAAATCTACTGAAGGTTTTTGAATTTTAGGTTCATTTGTGATAGGATCAAAATCAATATATGAACTAGCGAGTCGTATGTCATGACCTTGTTTTCCAGTATTCTTTAATTCAATTTCTTTTTTTATAATATTTGAAATTGTTGACAGATCAAGTGAATAATCAAATCCACTATATCCGCCTAATAACAAATCTTCTGCCATTTCATCTGCTAGTTCATCACTTCCATCTAGTTCAATCAATGAAACTGCCTTTTCCATTTTTGTTAAATGTGAATAGATACCATCTTTAGAGGATAGGAGAATTTTTGAATTACTCTGTTCTATTTTATCATAAATGATTTTTGCCTTTCCAATCTCTTCCATCGCAAATTCAATTGGGATTGCCAAATGGTCTGTTCTATTATTTGAAACATACATGTCAGCATCATTAAGATATGACCATGCATTATCAAGACACATTGTAATAGCTTTTTCTGCTTGTTCTCGAGTCAATTCATACGTAGTTTTGTTAGTCATTATAGATTTAGATAAAAAAAATTCGTTATAATGATTCTCTAACAAATCATAATCTACGTAATTACCTAGACATCATTCTAACATAGCACAATTTACGCCTAGAAAGGGGGATTTCTATTTTTATTCTTTATCAATAAACTCGTTCACACTTTATTTCACTCTGTCTTTTTTAAAAACAATCCAGCAACTTGGATACGGTGCCACATTGCAAGTTGGAATACCTGATTCATCTAAAAATCTAATTCTGCCCTTGATAAAGTGAATACTAGATTTACCTTCCACAAATTTGTGCCACCAAATAGTGTCTGTCTTGGAATAAGTCAAAATCAGGCAAGACACATTGTTTCTTGTGTGTTGCAAATATGCAAATTCCATAAACTCTGAGACTCGTGAATATGGTGGATTCATAAAAAAATCTTGAGTTATAGAATATTCAAAACAATTCTGTTCTTTTGTGATGTAATTTGGTAAGACATGGTTTACGTCACTTGCACATATATCAATTTGTGGATAAATGTCATGTTTTTTGCAGATATTTTGAAACAATTCCTTGGGAGTACCATACTCATCTTGAACATTAATAAAATGAAGATGCTGGACTGATCTTGGATTCATTTTTGTTTGTCCCGTCTTTTGTGACGAACTCTTCTTCCACAACATATGCAACATATTCTATATTCATCATCATGATCAAACCACACCCTACAATAACTGCAAAACCTCAATCCTAATTCATATTTTTTTTGTCCCCACTTTGTCTTGATTGCATATCTTGTACAGATTCCACGACAAGAACCTCCTGCAAGCAATCCTGTGCAACCTCTGCCATTTTTTGGTGGTCTATTCTTACAAGTAACAACAAAAGACCTTTCAAGGTATGATTCTCTCAATTTTCAGCCTCCAGAGTTACTAATTTTTGTCTGGTATGACAAGTTTTGAGTGAGGTAAATTGGTAACTGATGGTTCTTACTTTTTTTTCTACTAGAAAGACTAAGTAAAGAGAAGAGAAGTTCCAGGAAAAAAGAAACTTGACAAACTTGGTTACTGAGCTACTAGTATTATACATCAAAGTCTTTTAGCCTCCCTTGGATGTGTTGTTTTTTTAATTCAATGTCAATCCAGAACTTTTTGTTGATTCCACTAGTATCCTTTCTCTGATCAGTTTCGTAATATTCACCAAATATCATTCCAAACTTTTTGATTGTAACTAATGGAATTTCATTATCTATGCAAAAATCACAGTACCTTGAATAGACCTCACGCTTTGATACCATAGAGCCTTCCTTTTCAATTACAACTTCATTGATGAACTGTATTACAGGATCACTGTGATGGTTCCATTGTTCGCGCAGTTTCTCAATGTTGTCTTCATACTTGAATCGTCCACGCTCTGAAAGATTTTGTGCAATTAACACAAGTAGTGAGAAGACTCTGTCTTTTTCTTTTTTGTTTTGGGTTAATTCATCTCTTAATTTTGGATTCTTTTCATCACCCAAGAACTGTCGTTTCCATTCAACAATTACAAATCTTCTAAAAAAACCATCAGACTGATCATGAACATAAGGAAACCTGTTTGCAGAAAATATCAGTTTAGTGTATGGCCTGAACTTGAATGGATGTCGATGTTTCTTTTCAGCAGTTATAGAGTCCCCTGATATGATAATTTTTAGATTACCTGTCTTTTTTAGCTCGTTGCTTTCAATGTCTGCAAAGACATTTGCCATCTTACCAAACAGCTCAGCCTTTGAGAATCGTTCTAGCTCAATGTCATGTATGGTAATATTTGAGACATTTTCTGCACCCAAAATAGATTCAATATAGTCTAGTAGTACAGATTTACCATTAGAACCTGATCCAATAAACATGAATGCTTTATCAAACTGTTTTTTTATGATACAGCATGCCATTATTTCAAGTACCGTAAAGAATTGTTCTCTGTCTAGTGTATCATTAATTGTAAAGCATGATGTAAGATATTTCAGAAATAGTGTGTCTTTCAAATATGATAAAATGGAATCAACGTCTATCTTTGTAATATCCAATGGATGGTACGATACTGGCAACATCACACAAGACAAATTTGATGGTGAGTGCTCTTGAGTTTCCAGTGTTTTTAGGTTCAAAATGCAGTTTTGAACAGTGATAATGCCAGGATCCGAGTCAAACTTTTCCCTATCCTCATAGTTTATGGCCTTTATCTTGTTGATTACCTCGTGTCGCTCTGTGGTGCAGCAGTTTTCTATCCACTTTTCACATTCTTCTTTGATTAGCGGTTCTGCAACGTTTGGCTGATATATCATTCCATTATACCATAACAGATCATCTGAGTCTCGCAGACACTTGAAGTGATTTGTTTTTTGTATTGTTGATACAGTGATTTCAACTATATCTTTAGGATTCTTTTTGTTGTTGTCCTCTTCTTCTATTGATTTGAAATATTTTTGTTCAGGATCATTTAGATTCTTTTGAAACTGTGAATGCGCATCATTTACCCAACGTTCTACTTCAACATTTCCATGTGGAGGGTTACAAGAATTGTTTATCTTTATTGCCTCATGTAAGATATCTTCGTATTGCCAGTTCATGTGGAATCGTCGTAATGCCAGCTTGAATCCATTGTTGTATCTTTCACCTGCAGACCAGTTACCCTTTTCAAGTTCAGATGTTGGAATGATTATGTGGTGACCGTTTCCATTTGTCTGGTGTTTGGGAGTCCATCCATTGTTTTTTAGTTTCTCAATTAGTTGTTGACCTGTTGCATTTACATCACAAATTGTAGTGGTGTTTGAAATTATTGTATATTTTTTTCCAGTTAAGACATAGTTTCCTGACTCGTCTTTATCATAGTGATTACTTGATGCGCCAACAACATACGCACCGTTACTTTTTACCTCCATGCTGTATGGACCTTTTGAGAGAAAGGTGTTTGCCTGGTTTGGTAGTTGATTTATTTTAAAGTAAACGTGGTATCCATCACCTGTTCGCACCACAAGTGTTTTGTTGAGAACATTGTCTTTCATCATGTTTATCTCACCAATATCATCACAGTTATCAAAGTCTAGTACGATTAGATTGCCTGAAATTTTCCCAAGAATTACTGCAAAGTCTTGATCATCTGGAATTTCACCAGTAAACATTTCATACTGGTATTTGCTCCAACCAGTCCTGATGTTCAGCGCTTTGCCAGATCCCTTTGGAATTGGAACAATGTTGATTCCCTGCTTTTTGTAAATTTCTTTTATTGTAATATCACTCATCTTCTTGAGATCTTCTCCCTTGAGCAATTGCATCCTGCAACAAAGCAGCCATACCAGGAACACGAATCAAGACCACATCTCATGCAGACTCCAATTCCCACATCTTTTGTAAAACCATTAGCACATCTGCACCTTTTCTTCAAGATGTAACCTCCTCCAGTTTCTCTTTTAGCAAGAATATCCGAAATCCATTCCTGGAGATAATACCAGTACACCTCATACAGTAAAACAAGTCAATTGGCCGTCTACCCAGTTTCTGATATGCTAGTTTGTATGCAACCTCATTGCAATGTGTACACAATACATGTTTCCTATGATCTTCTTTTTTGTAGGTGCATTTCCCACACTTGCCATACAGTCTCCAGCATAATGCAGCAGTGTTGTTACTTGTGTTACCACACTCAGGACATTTTTGTACATTGTAATAATCTGGATTACTTCTCTTGGCACAGTTTACACATTGTCCCCATAAATCCCATGATTTACCATATCTCTGGCTGACAACTCCGCAACTAATGCATGTGCGATTCATTTCTTTTTCCATATCTCTGCAAAACATGAATTGCATATTGCAGGTGTATTGTATGTGAAAATCTCTTTTTTGCAAGACATACAGAATATGGTTTTGATGCGACTCAATTATCAGGCATCTCCCATATTCTAAATTCGGATATCTTTTGATGTGTTGTATCATCACTGCAATTGAATCGATCCATTTTGCAATACAATACGTCTTGTTCCCTCACACAAAACTCACACATACACAATCCCAATCTTATTCGCTCTCCTCTGAAAAAATTACCTCATTATGATGATGACTAGACAAGTCATCTTCTAGAAATGATGTACCGTGTCTTTGTAGTTCTTTAATGGAAAAATAGTTTGAATTGTACCTTGCACAATAATTACAAAACATACATCTTGCAAGAATCATTGTGAGGCAACCTCTACAAACTTGTCATCTGTTTTTTCTTCATTGATTATATTTTCATTAAAGTCCCAAAACTTTATTCCAAGTTTTTTGGGATCATCATCATCATGTAAATTGATAATCTGCGAGACTTCTTCTATTGTTTTTTCTTCGATAAACTTTTGCCAGTATGCATTTTTTCTATATGCAATACAATCTGCATGACCACAACTCTCATCATGAAATTCTTTTATTGTCATGATATGATCTTCTCCTTGTTTGAAACTTTTGAAAAATAATAGATACACTTGTTTTTGATAAATTTTAAACCGAGTTTACAAACTAGTTTTGAAATGATACCATCCATGAATTGGACTTTGATAGTTGGAATACAACAACAATAACAAGGAAAAGTCATTGCTTGTTTTCCTCACTTAACAATTGCAGCAGATACTTGTATGCATCATCAGTGAATCTTGAATAACTAGAGTACTGCTTTCCATCTCCAACAAATCTGCAGGCTTGTCTCTTCCAAAACTCTGAGACCTTAACTGGAACTTGGTTGTTAACCATTGGTTACCTTTTAGGTACCTCAAATATTAAAGAGTTACTGATTAGGTACCTGTATAGTTACTTGATGGTCACCTTTAAGTAATTCAGTGCTCTAGACTAGCCATGCCATTAGAACAAACAGGAGTAAAAACAAGAATGGTCAGAAAATCAAAAAAGAAGATGGGATAATGCCAACAGACGAGACAATAAACCAAGCACCTGTAAAGATAGACAAGATCCTAAAGGAAAAGATACAGGAATGGGTCAAGACAGAGCAAGCTCATAACCTTGGATTTTATTCACTAGCAGAGTTTGTTACAAAGGCTTCAATGGAGGCATTTGAAAAATATGCAAAAACAAACGACAACCCAAAAAGATTTTTCATGCCAAATAATGAAAACCATTTACTGGATCTTGATTTGGATTTTTATCTAGAATCAGGAAAAGTTGTATGCGTTACATGTGAATCAGAAGACTGCATTCATATCAAAACAATCCAAACTGATAGAGTTGTAAAAAAACACATATCAAAATTTCTCAAATCAGTCAAGAAGAAAAGAAAGGATCAATAAGTGGGATCACCCCATGGACTTTTAGTTAGTATAGGTGCAACAAATTTAATAATCAAACCTATGAGACCTGCCAATCCTATTCCTGTTGCTGCCTGAGTTGTAGTATCTTTTTGTATCGACTCTACATATTGCTCTATAATGTTTGGTGCAGCAATAATAACATCTGTCTTTTCTTTTCTGTCTGCTGTAAGTATACCATACCCTGCATCCTTTTTGTTTTGTTTCCAGTCCTCATCAGTGTATTCAAAGTAGAACAAATCCAAACCTAGCTTGTTTATCTCTCCAATGAATTGTAATTGCTCTGTTTTTGAAGACTCTATAGTAGACCAACCTGTTTCATATACAATATGCTTGTAGGGATATCTCTGGGTTAGCAATTCATTTATTTTTTGAATCTTGTTTGCAGAATCTGCTGGAGTAATCTCATCTGTAAAAACATCAGTAAAGATAAAGTCTACTGACATGGCCAATTCAGGATTATCAAGCCAAACCTTTGGATTACTCAATGTTGTGATTGGAATATCAGTCAACTGCTTTGCCTCTCTTATTTTGGAGATTAACTGCTCTTGGTTGATGGTTAGATCTTTTGAATTAATTATTATGGACTCTATGGTTCCAGGATATTTTGCATCAAGTGATATGACTTTTGAGACATCATCTGTCTCAACTGATAATTTCAAATCATAGATATGAGCGTATTTTAGTATGGGCTCCAAATTAGAGTCTGAGTATACTCTGAGTTTACTGGACATTTTTGATAATACCTCCATGTCCTCTCTTATCTGCTCATTTGATGGGAGAATCCCTTCTGGAGATTGACCTGTTCTAAATGGGGAATAGGAATAATTCTCAGCGTATACTGTAGAGATAACAACACTAGACAGTAATAGAGCAGCAAGAAGAATTCTCACTATATGAGAATAGCAACATTATTGCTAATATGATTTGCCTATCTTAAACTCTCAACTGGGATCCAGTCAGGAATTATCTCTTTATCATACATCTCTGAAAAAGGTCTTCTTCTTTTGGTGTTCTTGTTTTTCTCTTTGGAGATATAGTCGATCTGTTTTGTCCTTCATCATTCCATTCCTGCATGTTTTCTTGCAGATTCTAATGTATGAGATGATGACATATTCTTCTACTATTCTTTGAGCATCTTTTGCGTCTGAATTGTGACACAAGTGAGATTGAGTCTAGCTATGCATGTGCAAAAACATCTTTTCTGCAATGGTGGGTAAAATCCCCTACAAGACTCAAGTGCAGTCTTTCTAGATTCAAGATGTATTTCTCAAGTTTTGTAAAAACCAAAAACCTCTCAAGATATTGGCATGGTTACTTCTCTGTGACCTCAGATTTCTGCTTGCCAAGAAAATCTTGATAATATCATTTCCTAATACATGTAAAATTAGTACAAGTTATTATACAAGCCATGCATGGCCTAAGAGATATAAAGACACATTATTAATTTCAGGCAATGAATCCAAAGCAGACGTTTAGGAACATGGTCAATACTATGAAAATGGCCAAAAAACCTGATAAAGATGAGTATCAACAACATCTTAGGCTTGTATTATTGGGAATAGCTGGAGTAGGAGCTATAGGTTTTACAATACAGTTTGTCTTTTCGGTATTAACATTTGGTAGGTAAAAAAAATGTCTGAGGAAATAAAATCACACTTGTTTGCAATTAGAACTACAGGAGGCCAAGAGAAAGTAGTAATGAGATTATTGGAGGCAAAAGCAAATGCAAATCAAGTTAATATTCAATCAGTTTTACTAGTTGACAATCTAAAAGGATATGTCGTAATTGAAGCAGTAAATCCTAGCGATGCATACATGGCAGTAGAAGGAGTCAGACACATCAGAGGTCAGCTAAGAGGCGAATTAGAATTCAAAGACATTGAAGGATATCTTATCAAAAAATCAACAGTTTCACAATTAGCAGTAGATAATGTAGTAGAGATTACAGGAGGTCCATTCAAAGGAATGAAGGCAACAATTACTAGAATAGATGTTGACAAAGAAGAGGCAACCGTAGTTTTACTAGATGCATCATATCAATTACCAGTAACAGTAGACGCAAACTACCTAAAGCTAAGTGAGGCTTAGCAAGGATTAAATTTTTCATACTAGAGTGAATAATCATGGGAGAACAAAAAATATCATCACTTGTAACTGGAGGAGGAGCATCTGCAGGTCCACCATTGGGTCCAGCATTGGGTCCTCTTGGAGTCAACATTATGGAAGTAATTCAAGCTATCAACGATAAAACTAAAGATTTTGAGGGAATGAAAGTTCCAGTAACAGTAATTGTTGATACAGATACAAAAAAGTATGAAATTGAGATTGGTATTCCTTCAGCTGCGGCACTCATCATGAAAGAGGCAGGAATCTCAAAAGGCTCAGGTGCATCAGGTACAGAGTGGGTAGGAGATGTTACACTAGATTCAGTTATCAAAGTAGCAAATACAAAACTTGACAAATCTTATGCTACATCACTAAAATCAGTAGCAAAGACCATCATTGGTACATGCTTAGCATTAGGAGTTAAAGTGGAAGGAAAGACTCCAAAAGAGATTACAGCTGAGATCAATGAAGGCAAATGGGATACAAAATTTGCTTAATTAGATAATTAATTAATGAATTAGATAAACAGGATCCTTGTTTGTTTTTTGCAGTTCTACAAAAGTCTCAGAGTTTTGTACACCTTCAATTTTACCAATTTTTTCAATTACAATAGAGTGAAGTTCTTCAAGGTCCTTTGCATAAACGTGAATCATAATATCAAATCTTCCTGTCACCTCAGAAATTGAGACTACCTCTATAACCTCTAAGAGTTTTTTATGAATCGAGTCCTTAAACTTTGGATCTCGATTTACTCCAACAGTAGCCTTAACGCCTATTCCCAAAAGAGAGTCATCTATCTCTATTGTGAATTTCTTGATTAGTTTTTTCTTTAGCAGTCTTTTGATTCGGCTATACAGCACAGAGGCATTGACTCCTAGTTTTGCAGAAAGCGTAGGTACAGTAATAGAGCCATCACGTGTTAGTTCAAAAAGCAGTTTCATATCTAATTCATCGAATCGGTGCAAGATATTAGAAAAAGTTGATTATGATTTAATATATGTAGGTTTTGAGCAAAAGCCATTTGAATTTTTAAATATTTTACTAAAAAAATGTAATTTCTTAGAATTAATGATCGAACAAAATCACAATCTCTAAACGATTTTAAGTAGGCTTTCTAAAAAAATCTTCGTAATGATTACAGAGTCTCAGCTAGTTGATATGATTAAAAAGGCAAAAAGTGCTACTAAACAAAAAAAGTTCAAGCAATCAATTGAGTTAATTATGAGTTTCAAAGATATTGATGTAAAAAAGGGATTTGCCATCAATGAGGTAATTCAACTGCCAAAGACAGATTCTCCTGCAAGAGTATGCATTATTGCCACAGGAGATATGAGTGAAAAGGCAAAACAAGCAAAGGCAGATACTGTTATTGGAACGGCTGAACTAGAAAAGTTTGGAGCAAACAAAAGAGAGTCCAGGAAATTTATCAACAAGTATGATTTCTTTTTGGCAGACACTAAAGTAATGCCAGTTGTTGGTAAGACTTTGGGTCAACTTTTAGGTCCAAGGGGAAAGATGCCAACACCGGTTCCATTTGATGCATCAATTGAGGCTTTCATACAAAGATTTAGATCATCAATTAAGGTTAGAACCAGAGCATCATTGTCAGCATCATGTAAAATTGGTGATGAGTCAATGGATGATGCAGATTTGGCAATCAATGCACATGCAATAATTAGTGCAATTGAGAAAAAACTACCAAACGGTGAGAAGAACATGAGAAGAATTATCATAAAAACTACAATGGGCAAACCAGTTAAACAGATTCAAGAGGTCAAGAAGAGACATGCATGAGAATAGAACAGAGTATCCAAAAAGAAAGACTCAGATGTATCAGAATCTGCAAGAACTTCCAAAAAAATACAAAGTAGTTGCAATTATCAAAATGGACAAGGTACGTTCATCACAAATTTTACCATTAAGAAAAACTCTCAAAGGCGAAGTACAGTTTGTAAGTATCAAAGACAAGGTTGCACAATTAGCACTAAACAAATTAGATATTCCAGGAATCAAAAAGATTGCTGAAGACTTGAAAGGACAATGCATGTTCATGTTTACAAACATGTCACCATTCAAACTCAATGTTTTACTAGCTAAAAATAAAATCATGATGGCTGCAAGAGGTGGAGACGTTGCAAGCATTGACATTGTAGTACCTGCAAAGAACACAGGTATTGCACCAGGTCCAATGCTTACAGAATTCAAAGAGGCAGGCATTCCAACTAAGATTGATCAAGGAACAATTTGGATTTCAAAGGAGAGTACTCCAGTTGCCAAAGGCGGTGTAATTAATGAAAAACTAGCTTCACTTTTAGGTAAACTAGACATCAAGCCAGTAGAGGCAGGAATTTCACTTTATTCAGCATTAGAAGACGGAGTAAAGTATGCCGGCGAAGAGATGGTAATTGATGTCAAGAAAGTAAGAGAGCAGTTCTCACAAGCACACCAAGAAGCAGTCTCACTATCTATTGAGGCAGCATATGTCACAGCAGAGAACATTTCACTAATTCTCAGCAAAGCAGCAGGACATGCCCGCTCATTATCTATTGAATCAGCATTTATGACAGACGAGACAAAAGAGCAAATTTTGCAAAAAGCAGATGCTCAAGCAAGAGCAGTTGCAGCACAAGCTAAAGATTACACACCAGCCTAAGAAGAAGACTCTCGTACCCTTGGAAGATTCCACTTGTACCTCATTGCAAGTAGTCTAATTCCAGTGGTAACAACTATTCCAATAATTGATGAGACTTGAGCATCAACACCAGATGACAAGACTGCAAAGAATATCACAATACCTACAATTGATGCAACAGCATACACTTCTTTTACAAATACAATTGGAATCTCTCTGACAAAGACATCTCTGAGAATTCCACCACCTATTGCAGTAATCATTCCTGCAAACAACATTGGAAGAAACTCCAATCCAACTATTTGATGTGCAATTGATGCACCTAAAATTGAAAACACACCTAAACCAATGGCATCAAAGACCAACCATACGCTCATCTGTTTTCTTAGCTTGGCATAAAGAAAGAACATTACAACTCCAACTATAACAGTCAGGCTAACATAGATTGGATCAGAAAACGCTGCAGGGAATCGCCCAAATATCACATCGCGGGTTATTCCACCTGCAACTCCAACTACAGTTGCCAAGACAGTTATTCCAAAGATGTCTGCCTTGTGTGAGATTGCTTTAGAAGAGCCAGTTACTGCAAATGCAATTGTTCCCAAATAGTCCAATATGCTAAGAAATCCATCAATTGGAAAAAAAGAAGAATCTGCTGCCATCAAATGCAGACTAGGCTGTATTGTTAATTAAGAGTTGATAAAAAATATTGAACAAAATTAGATTGGAAAAAAGTAAAGTTGTTTAGCCAAATAATGAAGACAATCCTTCCATGGCTGCTTCTTCGGTTTTACCCATATCTTTTGGTTCCTCTTTCTTTGCTTTATCACCACCGGCTGCTTCAGCTGCTGCGGCTGGTGCAGCTGCTGCTGCGACTGCTACAGGTGCAGCTTTTACTGCCTCATCGATGTTTACATCAGCTAAGGCTGCAACTAGTGCTTTAACTTGGGCTTCATTAACATCTGCTCCAGATGCTTTGACAACTGAGCTGATATTTGCCTCGTTAACTTCTTTGTCTAGCTTGTGAAGAAGTAAAGCAGCATAAACATATTCCATTATATCGAGTTTTTCTTACTGGATAATATAAAACTATGGAGAACTTACGCCTGAAAAAAATTTAAAATCAGTTTAGAATTTTGAGACTTCTGCAAACAGCGTATAGTGTTCGCTTTAAAGTTGGATCTACCAAAGTATCCATTCGGTGTTTTAAAACTCGCTTTGCCTCATCCCTTTCAGTCCCAGGTGGCAATGACAAAACAGTATTGATGAATTCTGGTAAAGACTCTCTAATCCACCCATCAAGCATTCCATAAATTTTGGGAGGAAGTATATCACATTTGTCAACATCAAGATCTAAAATATCTGTAAAGTTTTCATGCTCTACTCTATACACTAGAGCCAAAACAACATTATCAGGAGTTGGATTCTCTAGGATTTCTCGTGAACGCTCCCCTGTTTTTCCTTGAGTAATTTTATTTTTCAGACCAACAGGATTAACGATAACACCATTAACACCTACTTTTCTTCCATCAATGCCAGTTACCACACCAAAGATAAAGTCCTTAAACTCGCCATTTTTTTTGACTGAGAATATCTGAGTTCCTTCTTTCAGAGAAGGTTTTCTTCCAAACATAAGTAGGTTGAATAGTGTATTCTATTTATTCCTGCCCAATAGGACATAATTCCGGCAAATCATATTAATGCACAACAATACCTAAACTCATTGGAGCATAAAAAATTCCAAAGAGATTTTTCTGAGTTGAAATATTTTAACTCCTAGTGATTTTTCATATAGCCTGGTATAGTAAATTTACAGATACAGAATTATTATTTTTTTATTATATCAAGTATGAAAAAATTATGTTTTTCGTATTGTATGAATACGATGCAAGAAGAAGAATAACAATAATAACGACTACAGCACTTTATTAGCATTGGATGAGAGTGCATATTCCAAAGAATTTCTAAACGAAGAGACAACAGTTAAGCGACGAGAGGAGATTGTAGAGAACTTTCTTAAACTAGATGTTGAAAAAATCACTTCCAGATGGAAAGAATATTTTGATATAGATAACAAAGACAGAGAGAAATTCTGGGAGAAGCTAAACGAACTACAGTCAAAATCCAAATTCATTAACACTGCAAGACATCTTACAAACACTCAAAAAATTGATGTATACAACAAGACTCCATTAAAGTATCAAGATGTTTTTGTAAAGGAAGTAATTCCAGATATCAGTACTACCAAGTCTGCAAAAAAGCCCTTGATTACAGTAATTGCAATTTATCTAATTGCATTCATGATTGTTAATTTGGTATTTTTGTTACCCATTGTTACAGTTGACATTCCAAAAGAAGAGATTCTTGTGATAAATAACATGACTTCTCAGATTGCACTAGTTCCATCAGACGGCACAGTAACTTACAACTTTGGATTATTGGATGGCAAAACATTTGACATTGACACTCACTTTATTTTCCTAGTTGTCTTGGCAGGATCCTTAGGCGCATTAATTCACGGATTGGCCAAGATTTCACAAAACACACAGGAAGGCTCAGTTAGAAACAGAGATACGCTGTGGTATGTAGGAAGACCATTTTTGGGTGCTGCACTTGCAATTGCAGTATACATGACACTTCGGGGTGGACTGCTTACCACATCAAATATTGAAATCCTCAACCCATATGGAGTAACTGCATTATCTATCATAGTAGGACTATCAACAAAACAAGTAACACAAAAGCTAAAAGATCTGCTAGATTCGGTATTTCCTACAAAAAATCCAGATGAAGATAATAGTAAGGAAAAATGAGTTTTACAGTACTGAGATAAAATATTCATTTCTTGGATTGGCAAAGAGTATGATGATACAGACTTGCAGCAGAGAAGAGATTAGGAAAATAATAGTAATAATAAATTATTAATTTTATTATTATTATTGCCAAAATAAAAAAAGTACACAACAGAATTGATAATCAAAAAATAATTATTTCAAATTATTTAGCATATTATTAATCGACAATTCTTAATATTGGGTCAAATGAGCCTTCATCGTTGGATAAAAAAGAGATTCTAAAAGAATTTTCATCAAATCCGGATAGATACTATAAGGTAAAGTTGTTTGAAGAGCAAGGATTTCTCAGAAAGTCCTGCTCAAAGTGCGGCAGATTCTTTTGGACTCTAAATGCTGAGCGAGACTTGTGTCCTGATGATGCAGATGACACGTATTCATTTATTGGCGATCCGCCAACAACCAAAAGATTTGACTACACACAGGCATGGAAGCAAGTCGAAGAGTTTTTTGTAAAAAACGATCACACATCAGTTAGCAGATATCCTGTTGTATGTAGATGGCGTGATGACTTGTATTTTACAATTGCATCAGTTGTTGACTTTCAAAGAGTAATGGGCTCAAAGGTAGTCTTTGAATTTCCTGCAAACCCACTAGTGGTCCCACAAACTTGCCTGCGTTTCAAAGATTTAGAAAATGTAGGAGTAACTGGTAGACATTTTTCAAGTTTCTGTATGATAGGACAGCACAGCATTCCAGAGGGAGACAAAGGATATTGGAAAGACAAGTGTGTTGATTTGGATTATAGATTACTTACTGATCAGTTTGGAATTAAAAGAGAAGAAGTAGTTTTTGTAGAAGATGTTTGGGCAGGTGGTGGCTCTTTTGGTCCATCACTAGAGTATTTTGTCAGAGGTTTAGAACTAGGAAATGCAGTCTTTACTGAATTTCAAGGAGAACTAGGAAAGCATACAACACTTGACCAGAGAGTAATTGATATGGGTGCAGGTCTTGAGAGATTTGCATGGATTACAATGGGAACGCCTACTGCATACGATTGTTGCTTTGGTCCAATCAATCAGAAATTATTTAACACAATTGGAATTGATTCAGATTCAGAAGTTTTACGAAGATACTTTACAGAGATTGCCAAAGCACTAGAAAAATTTGAGGATCTAAACGATGTAAGACGTCATGCAATAAAGAAAGCTGGACTAACAGATGACAAGATAACTAAAATGATCACACCGCTTGAAGGAGTATATCTAATTGCAGATCATCTTAGAACTTTGATATTTGCAATTACTGATGGTGCATTGCCAAGCAATGTTGGTGGCGGATACAATCTAAGAATGATGTTGCGAAGAATCAATGCAACAATTAGCAAGCTAAATCTCAAACTAGACATTGATGATCTAATTGATACGCATATTGATTATCTCAAGGACACATATCCTGAGCTTGATGAGAAAAGAGAAGATGTCAAGAAAATTCTCAAGATAGAATCACAGAGATATGAAGAATCCAAAGTCCATATGAAGAAAAAGGCCGAAAAGATTCGTGAAAAAGGTGTACCTAGTGTCGATGATCTCATCACATTGTACGAATCAGATGGAATCACGCCTGAATATCTCAAGGAGGCCAATGCAATCTCTGAGATTCCATCTTCATTTTACTCCAGACTGTCAGACTTGCATCAATCTGAAAACAAAAAAGCAGTTACAGAATTACCAGTAGACCAACTGCCAGAGACAGATGCTCTGTTTTACAAAGATGATCCAATGGAGTTTGAGGCAAAGGTAATCAAGATTTTTGATGACAAGGTTGTACTAGACAAGACTTCATTTTATGCAAGAGGTGGAGGGCAAGAGCCAGATCATGGAACCATTGCAGGATTTAATGTAATTAATGTAGACAAGCATGCACACATTATCGTTCACCAGCTAGAAGGTGGAGTTCCAAAAGAAGGAGATACTGTAAAGTGTGTTGTAAATGCAACAAGGCGTGCAAACATTACTAAAAACCATACCAGCACTCACATCATTAACGCATCAGCAAGAGGAGTGTTGGGATCATGGATTTGGCAGCACTCTGCATTCAAAGACGATGATCATGCTAGACTAGACATCACACACCATTCATCATTGACTGATGAGCAGGTAAAGCAGATTGAAGATGCTGCAAATAGTATGGTAAAACAAAATCTTGAAGTCTCCATTGAATACTTTGATAGAGGAGTTGCAGAGCAAAGATACGGATTTAGAATTTACCAGGGAGGAGTAGTTCCAGTAAAGGCAGTAAGAATTGTTTCAATTCAAGACAAAGACATTGAGGCTTGTGGAGGAACACATGTCAAAAAGACTGGAGATATAGAACTAATCAAGATTACAAAAACTAAACGAATTCAAGACGGCGTTGTTCGCATAGAGTTTGTCTCAGGCCCAACTGCATTTGAGTACATCAAACAACAAGAGATAGAACTAAAACAAAAAGAGCAAGAGAATGCACAAAAAGAGATACTAGCAAAAAGAAGAGAAGAGAATAAACAAAAAGCAAGAGAAAAGATTCCAGTGTTGCTTGAAACAATTTTAGATGATGGAGAATCTGCTACTGCTGGTAGTGAAATTGATGAAATTATAATCAAAGATAAGCTATGCTTTACTGCAAGTCAACAGTATGATGAGTATTTTCATCAGAACTTTGGCAAAAAACTTGTAGTCAAGGATCCAAAGACTGCATTTTGTGGAATCTTTGAGTCAGGCCCAACTATTAGAATTATGGTACATGCAGGAGAGCAGTCAGGAGTCAACGCAGGCGTGATTGCCAAAGAAATATCATCAATTTTAGGTGGTTCAGGTGGGGGGGATGCCAAATTTGCCCAAGGCGGTGGAAAAGACACATCTAAAAAAGACGCTGCAATAGCCAAAGCAAAATCAATGATTTTAGGATAACAAGTGAGATTTATGACAATTAATTGGAATGAGATTGAAAAAAAATGGAGGAGAAAATGGGATGAAACCAAGGACTTTGATACAAATCCTAATGATAACAAGGATAAAAAATTCATAACAGTTGCATATCCATATCCCAACTCACCGCAGCATATTGGACATGGTAGGACATATACACTAGCTGATGTTCATTCAAGATTTTACAGAATGCAAGGATACAATGTATTGTTCCCAATGGGATTCCATTATACAGGAACGCCAGTACTTGGCATGGCAAAGAGAATTCAATCTCAAGAAAAGGAAATTTTAGATGGATTAAGAAACATCTACCACGTTCCAGAAGAGGACATCAAAACATTTGTAGAGCCAATAAAAATTGCAGACTATTTTCATGAAGAGATAAAATCTGGCATGATCGAGATGGGGTACTCCATTGATTGGCGTAGAGAGTTTACAACAATAGTTCCAGGCTATCAAAAGTTTATCGAGTGGCAAATAACTACTCTAAAAGAAAATGGCAAGATAATTCAAGGATCACATCCAGTTGGATGGTGTCCACGTGATCAAAACCCAGTATCACAACATGATACAATGGGTGATGTAGAGCCAAAGATTGATGATAAAAACTATCTAGTCAAATTCAAGTTAGATGATGATTACATATTTCCAATTACAACACTCCGACCTGAAACAATTTTTGGAATAACTAATCTCTGGGTCAACCCAAATACCACATACAAAAAGATCAGAGCAGACAATGAAAGATGGATAGTATCACAAGAGTGCGCAAAGAAACTAGAGTTCTTTGAAAAAGAGATTTCAATTGAAGGAGACATTGCAGGAAGTGAGTTAGTTGGCAAATATGCAATTGCATTACATAATGAATCAAAAATCCCAATACTTGAGGCAGACTTTGTAGAGCCAGGTGTGGGAACAGGTTTGGTAATGTCAGTTCCAGCTCATGCACCAAAAGACTATCAGGCATTAATGGATCTAAAGGCCAAAAATCATGAACTAGCCTTAAAAATTGAGCCTATTCCAATCATAACTACAGAAGGGTATGGCAAAATTCCAGCAAAAGATGTCTGTGAGAGACTGGGTGTAACTGATCAATCCGATAAAAAACTAGAAGAGGCAACAAATGAGCTATACCTCAAAGAGTTTACCAGCGGAAAATTAAATGACAGATGTGGGAATTTCCAAGGCATCAAAGTAGAGTTTGGACGAGATAAGGTAAGAGAATGGTTGCAAGAAAATAATCATCTAGAAAAATTCCCAGTACTTGAGAACGGTCCGGTAAGATGTCGTTGTGGAACTGAGTGTGTTGTAAAGATACTATCAAATCAATGGTTCTTAAACTACGGAGATGAAGAGTGGAAAGAAAAAGCAAGAGATTGTTTTGATGAGATGAACATTCTTCCTGGCAAAATCAAAACAGAGTTCAAAGATGTCATCAACTGGTTACATGAGCGAGCATGTGCAAGACAGCAGGGACTAGGAACAAAACTTCCATGGGACAAAGATTGGATAGTAGAGAGTCTATCAGATAGTGTCATCTATATGGCATATTACACTATTTCACGATTTGTCAATGAAGGAGTAGCAAGTCCTGATAATCTCACCAAAGAATTCTTTGACTATATCTTTTTAGACAAAGGAGACATTGACTTGGCTATTCAGACTTCAAAGTTATCAAAAGATGTAATTGAGATGATCAAAAAAGAGTTTCAATATTTCTATCCAGTTGACTCTCGCCATTCAGGCAGAGATCTGGTTCAGAATCACTTGTCATTTTTTGTATTAAATCATGTTGCAATATTTGATAAAAAATACTGGCCAAAAGAAATTGTAGTAAATGGCTCTGTAATGATGGATGGTGCTAAAATGTCAAAGAGCATGGGAAATATCATTCCACTTCGAGCAGCAATAAAAGATCACGGCGCAGATCCAATTAGACTGGCAATAATATCATCAGCTGAGCTATTACAAGATGCTGATTTTAACATGGAGTCAGTCTTGGGTATTCAAAACAAGCTAGAGTCACTTCTTGAGGAATGCTCCAAGGTAAAAACAGGAGAAATTAACAATTTAGAGGCAGAAGACAGATGGATTTTATCAAAAACTCAGAGTCTGATATCTCAGGTGACTGATGCAATTGAGAAGATGAGGCTGCGTGAGGCTTTGCATGATATTTTATTTTCATTTGAATCAGACCTAAGTTGGTATCACAAAAGAGTAGAGGCAAAGAAAAGAGAAAACATTTCAGGAATTTTGCACAAGATAAATTCTATACGAGTTTCAATGTTGTCTCCGTTTGCACCACACATAGCAGAAGAAATGTGGCAAGAACTCGGATACACCAATCTAGTATCAAAATCATATTGGCCCAAATATTCCAAAGAAAGTGTTGATGCCGTATCGATTCAATCCGAAGAGTTGCTTGAATCAACAATTAATGATATTGCAAATATTCTCAAAGTAACAAAAATCACTCCACAAAAAATTGTAATCTATGTTAATTCAGACAAATTCAAATTAACAGTGTATCGCAAGATACTAGGAATTATGGTAGGGGGTCAAAACAACATGGGAGTTGTAATGAAAGAGTTGATAGCAGATCCTCAAACTAGTGATGCCAAAAAGATGCCAGAGTATGTACAAAAAGTAATCAAAGATTTACACTCAGAGTCAGAAGTAATCAAAGAGATGAAACTAGAATCAAAGGATTTTGATGAAAAAGATTTCTTATATAAGGAATTAAAATCCATAGGCAAAAAAGAGTTTGGAGTAGAAATAAAGGTGTATTCAGAATCAGATAGCGACATTTACGATCCTAAAGGAAAGGCAAGACATGCAAGACCATTCAAGCCTGCAATTTTGATAGAGTAATTATCAAGACATCAAAGAAGAAGAAGATTAGAGAATTTTTTTGCAATCAACAAAATCTAATGATGATATGTACCATAAGGAAATCCTCAGATTAAAGAGATCTCAATTAGAAATTAAAAAAATATGTTTTAAAAAAGAATAAAGTTAAACTTAATACATAAAATCACACATATCTTATATGAATACAGCATTTGTTTTAGTTAATTGTGATATGGGATATGAGATGCAGACAGTCAAGAGACTCAAAGAGTTATGTGATGAAGTACAGGGAACCTATGGACTGTATGATTTTATCTGTAAATTAAAGTATGACAGTATAGAATCTTTTGAACAAACTTTACAAAACATCAGACGTCTTCAAAACATTACACATACAATTACCATACATACAATTCCAGAACAATCATAGAATAAGAAGAAGAAGGAATAATTGTTGTAATATTTTTCAAAGATATTATTATTAAAAAATACATATTCAGAATATAGATATTTTTTTCCTAAAGTCATTTCATAGCAAACAATTCAACAAGACGAATCTTTTGCAGTAACACAGGGCAAGTACTACACATATTGGAGTTTCATCTGAAATTCACATCATCATTCAAGGGTTTCAGGATGTCCTTTTCCACGAAGTCCAAATAATACTACTGCCAGAGTAATTCATACCCCATTACAGAACCATATGCTGCAAGTCCAGCTTCTGCCATGAACTGCTTTACACAGAATTAACAATAAACATGACGGTATCAAAATAAAAAACTTGTTTGATTTAATGTTACAAAATCTGACAAGTTTTCATTATTGTATTGCTCTACTTTATTGAGGATATAACCAATACTAGTTTTAGATTGAACATATACGATACAAGATCAATTTCATGTGTAGGCTGTGGAAAAGCAATTGGTGAAGTTGATTATGATGCAGAGATCATTCGTCCAAAGTGTGGTCAGTGCTCAAATCCTACTCCTGATATCAAAGATAAAATGCCTTATTTGATCTCTCACCAGTAGCAAAATTGCCTTAATGCCACACAAATAAACAATTTTCAAGTGTTTGTTTTTCTAATCAATAATCAAATAATTTTTAAGTTATTCTATCATTTACTTAAATATTTTTTTGATATATCTGCTTCATGGAAACAGCTTATGTTTTACTAAATTGTGATCTTGGTTCTGAAGTAGATGTTGTAGAAGGGCTAAAACAAATTGATTCAGTCAAGGAGATCCATGAAACATTTGGCGCATATGACATAATTGCAAAGATACAGAATTCAGAAAAAGATAAGATTAGAGAAACTATTATTTGAAATGTAAGAAAACTTGAACATGTTCGCTCAACTCTTACTTTGATGGGAATTCAGGGGCAAAATTAGAAGTACTACTATTACCACGTTAATTGAGATCTTCTTCTTTTTTGAGACATCTAGCATTTAATTACAATACATTTTCTTCAAATATTTTACAAATTCTTCTGAGATATCATTGCACTTGCAATTACTTGATGGAAATAATTATTGTGGTATATTCTGAAAAACAACAAAAAAAACTTCAGATCTTATTACACAGATATCCGAAATTCAAACTGATCAATGGGAATATGAGATAGGAAAACAGAATTGGACTTATAGAGAAATAGAATTAGGCTTGCTTGAAACCTACACCAAAATAACAAATTCTATTGAATTAATAACAAAAATCAAAGAATAATTAGTAAAATTAAAAGATGAAAAAATATTCCTCAAGATTTTGACCAAATTAATTCTAATATAGATGAATTCATCAACAACATACAAACAATTAGGAATTTTTCAGATCGATGTTCTCAGCTTTTCGAACGATTTGGAAATATATTGGACATAGAAATACAAAACAAAGTCAAAAATTATTTGATGAATTTGAATTAGATGTAGTTGATCATAACATTGAGAATATACAAAAATCAACCAAAACATAACTGGAAATGTAGAAAAAACAATAGAAAATATTGAAGAAAAATGGAAAAAAGTATTATCTATTAATCATCCCGACTCAAGGAACTTAGAATCTTGACTGACGAGGAGTTTGTCAAGAAAAAGAAGAAAATGCTGGGCAGAATTTGATTTAAATGTCAAAGAATCTGATAATTTCTGCACTATCTATTATAATTGTAATCTTGGTTGGGATTTTAATAATTACAAATTACAATTGGTTCTCACAAGAATGGTTGATTGGATTAGGTATTATAATGGCAAGTATGGCAAGAGGCTGGCATCTTGGCATATTTCAAGATAAGAAGATGATTTCATCTCATTATTTTACAATCAATACAGGAATCTTCGATGTGTGGAGTATGTGGTTTGCAACACTTCCCAAATATGGTTCATCAGATGAACCAGCACCCTTTGAACCAATTACAATTAGATCATAGTTCCATCTGTTTGCAAAGTTAAGAATATCTTTTTTGGCAGAACCATGAATTATCTCACTATTCATGTCTGTGCCGTTTTTGGCAGCAGTATTTTTTGCCTTTTCTAAAAACGTATCAATTTGCTTTCTTTTAAAAGAATCCAGATCCTCGATGGTATCAAATCCATATCTTGATGGCTTTTGACTGATATACAGTCCTGTTAGTGTCGCATCACATTGTCTTGCAAAATAGATTGCCTTTTCCAATCCCCTAAAGGAGTTTTGCGAGCCATCAAGTGGAACTAGTATTTTTTTGATCTCGTAGGATTGCATCTTTTTTCACATGTTCTTAATTGTTAATTAACCAATTGAAAAATCATGCCTGTCACTATTCATTTGAACTACCCTTCCACACTACCCTTTGCGGGAATGGAATCTCAATTCCTGCATCATCTAAAGCGTTTTTGATAACTTTGAGTAAATTGGGCATTACTTCTGCTAGATCATCACGAGGATGCCATACACGAACCAATATGTTGACACTGTTATCTCCAAGTTCTGAGATCCAAAACTCAGGAGCAGGCTCCATGAGAGAATATACTACATTTTTCTCAATTGCATTTTTTATGGTTTTAATGGCATTATCCACATTTTCACCATATCCTATTCCCACTGACACCTCACTTCTTCTTACCTCAGAAAGTGAGAATGTTCTGAGATTAGATGTAAACATTTTTTCATTAGGAATCCTAACAACAGTACCATCAAATTGTTGAATCTTTGATGAAAATGTATTAATCTCAATTAACCTCCCAATAACATTTACATCTACAACCTCAACATTTTCACCCTGTCTAACAGGTTTCTCAATGAGCATAAACACACCAGAAATCATATTGGATACAACTGATTGAGCAGCAAATCCAATCACAATTCCTAAGAATCCTGCACCAACTACTAATGCGCCAACATCTATTCCTTGACTTGCAGTTGCAGCAAGCAAGAAAATTATGATTATTCCATAATAGATTAGTTTGTCAAAGGTCTTTACTGTATCAACTGGCAAATTAGGTGCAAATTTTTTCTTAAATATCATACGAACTATTTTGGCAACTATGACACCTGCAAATACAATAATTCCAGTAACAAGTAAACTCCAAATTGAGATTCCTTCAATTATTTGAGTGTCTAAAATTTCAAAGACCATTAATTAAACCCCTTATCCATTGTGTAAATACTATCATCAGTAGTGAGATATGAGACTAATTTCAAACCAGCACCTTTGTTCACATAACCTTTACGTTTAATGTCAATCAGTGATATTTTTGATTCCTGTTTTAGAGTCACTTCAATGTCATCAACATGTACCTCTGAGGAACCTTCTGAATAGTAAAAATTATGACTTCCAATTGGAAATACTAACTTACCAATTAATTTTCCCTCGTCCAAATTATTAGAAATATCTACCTTCATCCGTGCAAAAACATATGGATCCACATCATTTTTTTCTAAAAGTTTTACTTTTGAATACATACAAAGATTACCCTTCTCAGGAGTTCCATATAATGCAAATCTAGAATGCATTGGTTCGCAAGTAAAGCAATCAAAAAGATCTTTTGTTTCATCTTGATTAATTATGTAAATCCCAATTTCCATTGGAAACTGTATCAGAATACTAGTTGTGGATTTTTTTTCAACAAAAATTGATTCTGCCAACCGGAGAAAAATTAAATCATTTGTCTTTTTTGCAGGAAGATTCATGGGTAAAATAGGACATAATTCAATCTTGATTTTTCCACTTGATTGTGGGATCGATTTTCTTATTTCTTGATCTTCGGAGTTTTTTCTGTAATATGAAAATCGGTTACCCTCTTTAATTTCAATATTGATCTCTGTTTTTGGCAATCTCAATTCTAATTTTTCTGAAATGTCATATTGACCAAATCCAGAATAATCATTTTTTTCCATGTTTATTTTAGAACTCACAATTAAAGAGTTAATACAATTAATAACAATATTGATGCTTAGATAATTGTTCCATAATTGAAACGGACAACCCCCATTCCATTTAATGATGAAATAATTTGAGCACAAATTCATCAAGTTCTCATGTCTTGACAGAAAGTCTAAGATCCTCTTTAGGAGGATCGGAGGGAAATCAAATGGTTAGTACAAGTACTAGCCCTATCTACTGACATAGTGTGATAGATTTTCTTTGGAAATCAAATAGATTCTATTTAGGAGAATACAAGTGGAAGTTTCTGTAACTACACGTAGTATGGTGATATCATGAAAAATATTTCCTCTGAATTAAATTTAGAAATTCTTCTCTAGTTATTCCACAGTCACTTAAAATTACACCTAATCCAACCCAAAATTTTAATTGTCTAATTTTATTTCATTCCTTTCTCTAGTTTGATCTTTGCAATAACGTCTCTGACTAATTCATCATCTTTTAGAACTAATTCTTGCAGTTTTTTCTTGTATGTATCATCACCCCATTTGTCTTGACTAAACATTTCTTTGACTAAATTTACAATGTCAGATTTATTTCTCTGATGTTCACGTTTTGCAATTTCAGAGTCTTCCATGAATTCCTTAAAATGGTTTTAAACTTAAGCGTAACTGTATAATTTATGGTTAAAGTCAGATCATCATCTCTATTTGTTTCTTTTTTTCTAATTGTGATAGTTTCTCAGGCTTGACTTTCAAGATGCAAATTCAAAACCAAATATCAACAGTCCAATGAATTATGTAAATTGTAATTATATTGGCAGAGACCTATTTTTTCTTTAATTTTTCAATGGCCTTGTTTATCTTCTCAACGTTTGAACTCCAAATCTTGATCATTTTCTCTTCTTGTGCGATGTCTTTTTCTGATCCCATACCTTTGAGTTGTTGCATCTTGTCCAAGTGTGTCTGAAGATTGTCTTGTGCTTCTGCCAGTTTCTTTTGTTGATACTCTAGAACCTTATCTGTAAAGCCCATGGTTTTCTTTATTGATTATGAGTCTTAAGCGTATTGGGAAAACAGTCCAACATTCTTAAGACCACAATTTAGAGAAAACACAGATGACATTATTTTGCAAGCAATGCGATGGTAGACGACTACCAAAGTATATTCAAGCAGAAAAAAACACACTATGGCTATGCGAAAAATGTAAGAACTTTACAGATATTAATGATATCATTATTCGTGAGCAGACAGATGAAGAAAGAGAGACAGTTAAAAGAAAAGACAAAGAATTCGAAGAATCTACAAATTTTCCAAAAGCAAATTTGAATAGAAGAAAGGGCGTAAACTAGATCAATAATAACAATACAAAAAATTCAATAATTTCATACAAAATTTGGAATTAATTTTAGATACCCTTGTAATAATTGAAAATTGCTCTTGTTGTGTATTAATGATTCTAGAAATCAAACGATAGATTGTCTGAAATCTTTTAGATATTTTTTTTCTTCTACCTTGTATCTAGATCTAGTTGTTTTTTATTCAAATCAATGGTTGCTCTAAGTCCTAAAATTGTATTTTTAAAAATTATTATTTTTTGTTCTTTTGTTATCATGTTATACTAATAGGCAGTTCATCATAGATAAAGATGACATATTCTAAACTCCAAACGAATTAGACTTACAGTTAGGACATTGAGAGCCATCTGTTTGCAATCCGCACTTTACACAGCGAATATTAACTCCCACTATATCATGTCGACTAGTTTTTGATACCTTGACAATGAGAACTATAGCTAGTAAAACACCGATTGCAAGTCCTATCCATATCAGTACCATGATTGATATTCTATACCCTTTATGCCTTAAAAACCAGTGATTATGAAATTATAAACAAAAAAAATCTAAAGACAGAGTTGCAGTATTTCTTTTCTCTATCTAGATGGGCACGCCAACAACAATAATAACATGTAAGACATCACGACAATGAAATTCAGTCTTTCAATGAGGATGATATGATATAGGATATATGACAAATTTAGAATGTGTTCTCAAAAACTACATCAGATAGAGGTAATTGCCCGCCCCTTGCAGATGCTTCCTTGGTTTTCTTTCCCACAACTACCATCATAGATATGACATAGTCTGGTGGCAGGTTAATCATATTTCCAACTGCATCATAGTCAAATCCCTTCATAGGACATGTATCATATCCCATAGATTTGGCTGCAAGCATTATAGTCTGAGCTGCCATTCCACAAGAGCGCATTGCCTCGTCTCGTTGTTGTTGAGGCTTTCCATTATACGAGTTTCTAATAGATTTAACTAATGCATTACGTGACTCTAGTGGTATGTTTGCCCAGTATCTCTCAGGTTCTTTGTCCCAGGAATTCAAGTCAGCACATAGAATTATCACAAGTGATGCATCAGATACTTGTTGTTGTCCATGAGAGAGTTCAGATAGTTTATCTTTGATTGCCTGATCAGTTACTGTAACAAATCTCCAGTTTTGTATGTTGTATGATGTAGGAGACAAGACTGCAAGTTCCAAGAGTTTATCAATCTCATCTTTTGTCATCTTGTAGTTTTTATCAAAATTTTTCACAGAGCGTCGTTGATTAATTGCATCAAATGTATCCATAACACATCAAAGAAGATATTTACCAAATTTAAAAGATGATCAACATTAAGATTGGCACTAAAAAAAAGATTGTTAACGAGAGAAACATAGCTTAAGACCAGCGACGTTGTGTCTTCTGATGACAGCTATTATCTTAAGGTCTGAAACGTTTGTATTCAGACGACAGACTATCTCTCAAATTGTACTATGTGAATTTGATATTTAAGCAGCGCTATTTTTTCCTACTACTAGTAGAATCAATTAACACTAGAAAAATTACCAGATAGTGTATTTATTAGGCATGAGGCGATCGCAGATCATCGTGAAGATTGCAGTAATGGGAATGGGTGTTGCAGGCTCTTATCTCATGGCCCGACTAAAAAATTCTGAACATGAAGTAGTAGGTTATGAGAGAAGTGTTGAAGAAAAGCATGATTCTATTTGTGCATGGGGAACAATCAAACCAGTACTAAAAGAGTTTTGTAAAAAGACAGGAAGAGACTTTGATGACTTTTTAATTCATGATGGAAAAAATATGCATGTCAAGATGAACAATGATGTAAAATTTGATATTGGATTGAAGGGATTATGCACATATAACAAACTTGGATTAATCAAGGATTTCATAAAAGACTCTAAGATAATTTATGGTAAAGCACCAAAGCTAGAAGAATTAGAAAAAGAATATGACATGATAGTTGACTGTACTGGATTTAACAGAGTATATCTTCCAAAATTAAAAGAAGATTTTTTCCTGCCAACATATGAGTACAAAGTAGAGTATGAAAATGGCGTACCATATGATGACTTTTACATTGAGCCATTTCCTGGAATGTCAGGATACTTTTGGTATTTCCCACTTGGTGAGAAAACAGCACACATTGGTGCAGGAGATTACAATAAACAACACATCAAAGCAACTGATGAATTTTTGAAAAAACATGGAGGCAAAGTAGTTGCAACAAAAGGACGTCCAATTAGACTTGCAACACCAGATAGATGCAAGCCATACTATTCAGGCAAAGTAGTGGGGGTTGGTGAATCAATTGGAACAGTTTATGCGCTGCTAGGAGAAGGAATCATACCATCAATGCAGTGTGTTGAGATATTTTTAGAAAACATGAATGACTTTAAGGCATATGAGAAAGCAGTGGAGAAACATTACAAAGTGTATGCTAAGGTGTTTAATTTTGTCAGGGCAAAAATTCACAAAGACTTTAGTTTTTTCAAGGCATTGCCAGACTTTATTGCAATATTTAGATACATGAAAAAGAATGAAGACAGGTTTGGAATGGATATTAAAATTGCCGACCTAATGAAAGTAGCTAAAGCCTAGCTGAAACTAATTGAGCTGAATCCTTCTCTGCTTGTTCTGTTTGAGGCCATGTTGTAATCATAGATTGTCTTTGAGTACGCCTTGAACTCATCTTTCATAGGATCTAAATTTTCTGCCAAGTAAAATCCAGGACAATCACCTGTAAACTGATAAGTTGCATGTACACGAGCCTTTCCCTTTTCATTTTCAAGCCAGCTGGAAAACGGATACAGATAACATACACCAGGTCTGTCTGGATGCATGCTGCATCCTCCCTCTTCATCTAAAAATCTACAAGAAATGTGTGTTCCATCCTCAGATTCAGTCTCATCAGTCTTTCTTTTTAGATTAATTGTAGTCATTGTAGTCATCTGACCAGAGGGGCCAGGTTCCTGATAGGTAGTAGTAATAGTTTCATTTTTTATAAAATCAGATGGCTTTTGGTATTTCAATCCTTTCCCAATTGTAATCAAGTCATCAGATGTTAATGGTAGTCTCCCTTGTCTATCACAGCAATTATGACAGTCAGGCCAATAGCATTTCCACAGAATATATTTTTTCTCAGAGTTAAGATAAGGCACATGAAACACCACATCTTTGACTTTGATTGGATAGTCAGATACATCTGTAATTTTACCTAGCATAAATTGGCGCAGAATTGGATCTACAGTCCAATCTTTTTCTAACAAATTCAGGGATTCTTCAATTTCTTTTTGTGACAACTATTAAGTTATAACATCATTTGCAGATGTTATTAATGTTTGAGTGAAAAAGGAAAGTATGCCTCAGCGACAGAGAATAGGAGATTTGTGTGGAGTGAAATTATTTGGCCTTTGATTTTAGAAATCAATGATATTACATTCTCATTAAAACAATTTCAAAAAAAGAGAGATCAGATATGTAAAGAAAAGAACATAACAATTACAATTCCATCAAGAGGACTTGCATCATTGATTCAGAAAGGGATATTATTAAAAGAAAAAAACATGTATTCAATTCACTATAGATTGATTCCATATATGCGATTAAAAGCAGACTGTGACTATGGAACTGCAATTCATGAAGTTAGAGTAAAGTAGTTGCAGCAAATGATTATATGCTAAAACATTTGGATTTTGTTTAGTAGCCCGATAGTCTAGCGGTCAAATAATATTTTAGATCAAGGATTCTGCCCTCTGGATCTCAAGAGTGGATAGGCGGAGACGGCAGTTCGAATCTGCCTCGGGCTACTGGAAAAATTTTCTATCTAGATGCTTGTGCTATACGCTCTAATTCGTTTTTCTTTTTTACGGAAGGGGCATTAGGATCATTGGCTGCTGCAAGCATTAGATGCTCTGCCATGTGCTCTTCGATTGGTTTTGGATTTGAAAACGTTGCTTCTTTAATTGCATCTGCAATAAACTTCAAGGCCAAGTCAACTCTTCTGAGAGGGGCAACATCAACTGATACATGGTAAACTGTACCACCATATACAATTCTGGTTGTATCCTCGTTTGGTGCAGAAAATTCAACTGCTCTAACCAGAACTTCAACTGGATTTTGGCCAGTTTTAAGGGCAATAATATCAAATGCTGTTTTTACAGTATTGAGTAGTTTTGTTTTTTTACCAGTCATTCTACCAGTGTTCTTTGCATACTTTTTTCCAAAGTGCATTGTTTTGTTGATTAATCGCTCAACGATATTAACATCAGCTTTGTTGAATCTCTTTAGTGCAGAGCGACCATAAGTATAAGGTAGAATTTGTTTTCTCAAAGAGATAGCAGTCTTTAGTCCAGGATCTTTTATCTCTATGTTAGATAAATCCCATTTTCTAAATAATAATAAATTTTTAGTTTCAGCCATTTTCTATCTATCTCCTTGGTTTCTCCTTCTTTCCAATCACCAATTCATGAAGTGATGTACCGTTAACTTTGAAAACTTTGAATCTAACACCAGGAATATCTCCCATTGCACCACCTTGAGTTGCACCCATACCTTGAATATGAACCTCGTCGTGTTCATCAATAAAGTTCATGGCACCGTCTCGTGGTAAGAATGCTGTAACTGTTTTACCGTTTTTAATTAATTGAACTCTAACACATTTTCTGATAGCAGAGTTTGGCTGTTTTGCTGCGATACCAACTTTTTCTAGAACAATACCTTTTGCTTGCGGAGCTCCACCAAGTGGATCAGCCTTTTTATCAATACCAAGTTTTCTTCTTTTGTAAGTTGAGATGGCCCAGCGTTGTGTCTTCTTTTTTGAAGTCAAAACTCTGCCAGCAAATAATCCAAGTGGTGATTTTCTCATGTCTTACATCTCCAAAGTTGCGCGTTCAGGACTGTTAATCAATACGCTACTAATATCAAAATATCGTTTTGCAAGTAATCTTGCTTTCTCGGCATTTCTGCCTTCTCTTCCAACAACTATTCCTTTTTTTCTCGGGTCGACCATGACTATTGCTTGTTTTGATCCATCTGCTCGTGTATTTATTTTTACTTCTGAGATTAGTTTTGAATTAAGCAAAGTTGATAAAAATTTGGCCGGATCCTCATCAAATTCAACTAATTCAACATTTCTTTTAACAATATTTTGTAAGGATTTAATGTGAACACCGCCCTTACCAATTGCAAGTCCCATTTTACCAGAATTAACCACAAAAATTACTCTATCTTGTTTTTCATCTTCCACACAATCACGAGCTGTTGCACCTGTTACGTTTTGGAAAAGAGACATCATACGCATCTGATCAGTTGTTAGTTTAATTGATTGTGTCATTAGAAGTCCTATCTCACTCCAAACAAGAAAGTCTCATTTAAACTTACATTACAGAAAATACAATTATTCATGTTTTTCCTCAGCTTCTGTATCTTTTAAAATTGATTTGATGTTTGCGTCATCGATTGATGTAAATGATATTGTTGAAATTCTAAATTGTAAGCCGCATAACCTACCTAATGCAACTGATGTTCCTTGAAAGTTTACTAAAGGTATTTTTTCTTTTTTTGCATCTAATTCAATTTTCTCGAGTGTTTCTTTTTTTACCGAACGAGACAATACAATTAGCCTGGAATTTTTTAAAGAGTTCAAAACTTGTCTAGTACCTATTGTTAACGCATCTTCTTTATGCGCATCTCTTAATGATTTTTCAAGTATCTTACTCATGTTGTTCCCTTATGTCGATGGTCATTACAGGGCTTTATAGGTTTATTGAAAAACTATACATCTTTTAAAATAAAATCAGTTCAGAAATCCAAATAGAGAGCCCAAAGTAGAAAACACACGACCTATTTCGCCAATAAAGTCAGCTGACTCTTGTGTTTTCTGATTGTTTTGAATCGTTTTTTTAGATGATTCTACAAAAACAAAATTTTCAGCATCAGAGTTTGTTTGTGTAGAAACTAAATTATCAGTATCCATATTTAACAATAAAACAGTATCAAGATTTTTTTTGGCAGTTAGATAATCTGGACTTTTCTCTAAGATTTCATTATATAATAAAATGGCAGCATCATAATTTTGGAGATTTGCAAGGGCGTTTGCCTTGTTATTTTTAGCAGGCAGAAAATCAGGATCAAGTTTTATGGCCTGATCATAGTATGCTATTGCCTCAGAGAAGTACCCTAATTTACCCAAGGTAGAACCCTTGTTTGTAATAACTTCTACATCATTAGGGTTTTTGACTAATGACTCATTAAAAAAACTCAGAGAACTATCAAATTTACATAGCCTATACAAAGCAGGACCCATTCCATCATAATATGAAATAGTATCAGTTAAGATACTAGAATCACAATTTAAATTAATTTCATTTAGCATTATTCCAAGTTCTATATCTTCAACAGATAGATTGTTTTGTTTGTTAATTTCTTTATTGTTATTAATTTTGTTATTAGTATTTTTTTCATCAATAGTTTTTGTTTCAATAATTTTAGAATCATTTGTTTTTTCAGATGTAATGTTTTCTGAAGGGGTTTTAATTATTGGATCATTAGTTTTTGATTTGGGATCATTTGTAATTGAAATATTATTGTTATTATTTTTATTATCAATTTTTTCAGATAATGTAGTAGAAGAAGAAGATTTAGGGATAACATCAACACTGGTTTTAGTTGTTGGTACTTTGGTAGACTCTTTTTCTTTTTCTTCTACTACTGTGACATCATCTTGAGTCTTTGTAGTTGTGTCTTTAGTTGTGTCTTGAGTCTTTGTAGTTGTGTCTTGAGTCTTTGTAGTTGTGTCTTTAGTTGTGTCTTGAGGAGTTGCATAATAATCAAAAAAAGATACTTCTTCTGTTTCTCCATAGTGAGCTTTAATCGAGTATGTTCCTTCAGCTACAAAATTAACTCCAGACTTTACAAGAAAACTTGTAGAAAATTCCAGATTAGAATCAACTGTACCAAAGTAAAATCCTCCTGGCATTCCAGATGGATCATAAATTCCAATTAACACAGATGGAGAATCTAGCGCAGAGACCAGACCCGTAATTTCAATTACATCATTGTTAGTATATTTTTTTTTATCAGTGTATAGTAAAATTATTTCAGGGTCCTCAAAGGTTTCAATAACTATTTCAGGTTCTTCAATATCAGAGTCATCTATGAGAAAAAAATAATCTTCAGAGATTTCTCCATAGCTTACCTTTACCATGTATTCTCCAGACTTTTTATAAAATGGAGAATCCAAAACAAATTTTTTTGAAAATGTATTGTCAGGCAAAATTTCTAAATCATCAGTAGATAGTATTTTTCCATCAGGATCATAAATGCTCATGGCAATTACTGGCATTCCAAAGTCAAGAATATCACCTGATATAGTGATTGAATCGCCAGTACTGTACATTATCTTGTCAAAAGTTATAGTAAATGATTCAGCAAATGCATCTTCAAAAATCAATGGAGATAAGATGACTGCTAACACTAGGGTAATTGCTGCAAAGTACACTAACACATAACTAAAAACATAATTTTCTATTTAATAATCACGTAGAAATTATACTATTCAATCAACTGCTATTGATGTAGACATTAGATCAGATAGAGGTGTTGGATCATTTAGTGAATTCCAAACAAACGTTTCAACATAATATTCTCCAGATTTATCAGGAGTCCAAGATTGTGAAACATCTAAACTTTGTTTTGGTGAGAGTTCACCTTGAATCCACGAAATTGATTCTACTGAATTATTTACGTTCTTGACTTGAAAGATATAAACAAAATTTTGGTTGTACTCTTGGTCATTTTGTACGGTTCCAACTATTTGCAATTGGCTATTTGCTGAAAATGACTCAAGCTTGTTTGAAAAGCTGTCAGAGAAAGTAATTGGCAAGCTAGTCAGTCGTTGAGTTGAAGGAACAGATGAATCAACCACAGCAAAGGTTTCAATTAGTTGATTATCAGATTTGGAGAATGGCTTTGGCAATGTATGATCATCGTATTTTGCAGATATCTTATCTCCAGGTATGGCATAAAGCCTATTTCCACTAGAAGGCGAGCTTTGAGATAATAATACTGTTCCAACAAAAGAGCCAGACCTTTCAGATGTTTCTATTCCCTCAATTTCAATTCCTGCTGAATCCGAACTTGAGAATAATTGTATTGGGACATGATCCAAGGCCTCAGGATTCAGATTCATGTCAGGATCAACTACACTGATCATTACTGAAGAATTAGACAAGAGATTTTCTTTCAGAAATGAGATAGAACCAATATTCCAACTGACAGGAACAGACTTGACTAGTACTACACCATCTGCAAATTCAAATGATATGGTAACTGAAGAATCTCTATCAGCTTCTAAAAATCCACTGGTAGGACCACTACCTATTGTTCGTGGGGTGGTGTCAATCTTTCCATCACCATTTGCATCATGAGTAAAACCTGTAAGAGTAACCTCAGCAGTAAAGATTCCAGAGTTTACATCGGTCTCAGTGAATCTATAAGAGTCCAGAGAGTTCTCAGATGTACCAACGTTAATTGCGTGGTGTGTGCTACCACCAATTGAATCAATCAGATGTCTATCAGTATTCCAACTAGGTGAATGGATTGTCATCTTTATTTTATCAGTCCAAGAGTATACTGGCTTGTCTGTAAAAATTGGAGCATACGGATTATTATAATCTGGATTTGATTGAGCAAATGCAGGAAGAAAGATTAGTGGTAGGAATAATAATAATAAAAAAAACAAGTGCATAATAAAAAATACTGTTCTATAGAATTTAATGTTTGACGAATAATACTAACTAAGAGTTCTCTTCAGGCAAGGATATTGCCAGTATATTGTCACCACGGAGTAAAATTTTCCCGAGTTTTTCTACTTTGTCTTCAGAGACGTCCTCAGCATTTTCCAGAGTTAGATTCATGTGAATATCAAAATCAATCAAAGCACCCTGAACGGTTCTTGTGTTTCTCAGTCGGAGTAAAACGACCTTACCTTTACTGTTATTCATTAATGTTGTAATTTCATCTGCCATAATTATCACCTATTTCTTCTTGCTTACTTGCATGTACAGATCAACTGTACCACTTCCAATTGGAATATTACTTCCAACAATAACGTTTTCAGTGATTCCTTTGAGACTTTCAATCTCTCCACCAAGTGCAGCATGTGCAATTGTTGGAACTGTAATTTCGAATGCTGCTCTTGCAAGAACACTATCTTTAGTACCTGCAATTCCGTGTCTACCAATTTGTTGCATGTAACCTCTTGAACACATCAGATCAGATACTAGCATAATGTATCTATTATCGACTTCTAATCCTTGGTCTCCCAAAGTATTGTTAAGCTCATCAATCAATGAATTTCGTGCAGCCTCAATGCCCAAAGTTCCTGCAATTTCAAAAACGTTGTTTGTTCTAACATTTCTTTTATCAATTCCTTTAACCTCTAATACTTTGGCAACATTAGAACCAGTTGTTTGTATCACCCATTCATCATCCTTTTGAACTAGTGTGACACGTTCAATATCTGGAACTCCCTTTACGGTAGTATTTAGAACCTTATTTCTAATTGCAATTACAGTTGCAGTATCAGACTCTTCAACTAGTTTTAGTGTGATTAATTCGCCAGTTGTCTCTGTTTTGAATTTCTTGTTAGATGAGAGTGAAGCCTCTACTTCAGCTATGGAGCATCCTCTTTCTTTGAGTCTGTTTGGACTTAGAATTAATGTAATTTGAGTAGAATAGTCAGTCTCGCTGTTTGAGATCAATGCACTTACTTTTGTTTGTAAAACATTTCTTGCTACTTCAATTGCTTTTTCTCTAGACTTTTTTGATTCTTCATTAAGGTAGATATCCATAGTTGGAGTAACTGGTTTCTTTCTTGCATCAACTAATTCAATTAGTCTTGGCAATCCTAATGTTACGTTTCTTTCTTTAATTCCTGCAAAGTGGAATGTTCTCAAAGTCATCTGAGTACCTGGCTCACCAATTGACTGTGCAGTGATAATTCCTACTGCTTGACCAGGTTCTACTTTTGCTTTATCGTATAATGAAAGTCCTTTCTTACATACAGCCTCTACACCTTCTTTACTTAGATTTGAGTGAAGCAATGCATCAGTTACAAGTGAAGTTAGTCTTGGATTGAATGTCTTTGTATATTTCTTGGTAAGTGTCTCTATCTCAGCTTTTGTTGCCTTGGCTCCAGAATCTGTAATAGTTTGAGATTCTGCCAATCTACTTGGATTAAATGCCTCACCATGATCACTTTTTTGCACATCTATACCATCCTCACCATAAAGGAATTGAATGATGTGTCCGTGTGGATCTCTTACAGTTCCATCATATTCTAGTCTAATGTGTTCTAATGCGTTAATCAATCTACGTTGCATGTAACCACTTTGTTGTGTTCTAACTGCAGTATCTACAAGTCCTTCACGACCTCCCATTGCATGGAAGAAGAACTCTAATGCCGAAAGACCTTCTCTATAATTTGATTTTACAAATCCATGTGCGTCAGGATTACTATCATGTTCTGCAAAGTGAGTTAATGCACGGTTTTGAAAACCATCATGTAATCTGTTACCTCTTCTTGATTGTTGACCCAATGCGCCTGCCATCTGTCCAATATTCAAAGATGAACCTCGTGCACCAGTAGTAGCCATGATTCTTCCAGCATTGGTTTGATCAAGGGATTGATCTGCAGTAGAACCAGCTTTGTCTCTTGCTTTACCTAATTCATTAACAATGTATGCCTCTAATGCTTCTTCAGCCTTCATACCTCTAGTAAGTTTGAGAGTTCCTTTCTCATATTGGTCAGTCAAATCAGAAATAATGTCATAAGTTTCTTGAATGTCAGTTAGAATTTGTTGTCTTTCTTTTTCTGGAACTTCAAGATCACCATATCCATAACTAAAGCCATAGTGTGTAATGAATTGTTTTACCATAATCAGAATAGAGTTAAGGAATACTTTTCCTACACTGTTACCATAGTCTTTAGTAATTCTATGAAGAACACTTTCTGGCTCTTCTGCTCCGATTGAGGCTTTGTCAATTACACCACTGATTAATTGACCATTTTTAATTACAACGTCTTTTTGTGCGCCTTGTGTACCCTTTGACCATTTGGATGTGAGGACATAGTTGAAGTCTTTTGGAAGGAATAGTGAGAATAGTTGTTTTCCAGTATATGCAGGACCGTCTTTTGTTTTGGTGGCAGGTTTTGGAAGAGCATCAGTATAACCGCCAAGCATTGCATAGTTGGAAAATTCTTGAACAGTCAAAACGGTATCGTCCTTAGTTAGAAGGTATGCTCCTGTGACAAAGTCTCTTAGTGCTCCAATAATTGGACCACCATATCTTGGAGAAATAATTTGATCTTGAACTCGCATCAAAAGAATTGCTTCTGCTCTAGCTTCCTCACTTTGAGGAACATGGAGGTTCATTTCATCACCATCAAAATCTGCGTTGTATGGAGGACATACAGATGGGTGTAATCTGAAAGTCTTACCAGGAAGTACACGAACATAGTGTGCCATGATAGACATTTGATGCAGTGATGGTTGTCTGTTAAACATAACAATATCACCGTCTGCCAAATGTCTTTCAATTAAATATCCAATCTCAAGGGATTCGGCTATAATAGAACGATCTTCAACAAAATCTAATCTAATCTTTACACCATCAGGTCTGACGATATAGTTTACACCTGGGAACTTCTCAGGTCCGTTGATTACTAGTTTTCTCATTCTATCAATATTCCATTCTGTAACAATTTCAGGAATGGTTAATTTCATTGCAACTTGTTCAGGTACACCAACTTCAGACAGATCTAAGTTTGGATCTGGTGAAATTACAGTTCTACTTGAAAAGTCAACTCTTTTTCCAGATAATGATCCTCTGAATCTGCCTTCTTTTCCTTTTAGTCTTTGTGTTAATGTTTTAAGTGGACGGCCAGAGCGATGATGAGCTTGTGGGATTCCAGAAACTTCATTATCAAAATATGTTGTAGAGTGATATTGTAATAGATCAACTAAGTCTTGAACAATTAGTGGTGGAGTTCCTGCTTCCTTGCTTTCCTTTAGTCTTTGATTTACTCTAATGATATCTACCATTTTGTGTGTCAAGTCATCTTCAGATCTAATTCCTGTTTCAAGAATTATTGATGGTCTAACAGTAACAGGTGGAACAGGTAATGCTTGCAGAATAAACCATTCTGGTCTAGCAGTACGAGGATCATATGACAATAGTTCTAAATCAGCATCAGAGATTTGTGAGAATCTCTCTCTAATTGTAATAGGAAGTAATCTGTGTTCACCAACTTCTGTCTTTTCAACAAAGATAGTTGGCTTTGTAAAGACTAGCTCGTATTGCGTTTTTCCACAGTGTGGACATTCTTTTGCTTTCTTTGCTTTTTCTATAATTTGTTCTGGAATGCGTTTTTGTGAAATTACAGTATAAGCTGCATGTTTATCTTTAATTTTTTGGAATGTTTCTAAATCTTCTTGAGGAACTTTGAGTCTTGCACAAGAACGACATGTTGATTGGAGTAGTTTGTAGATGTTATCAATAAATGCAATGTGCAGTATTGGTTCTGCAAGTTCAATATGTCCAAAGTGTCCAGGACATCTTGCAGCAGTATTTCCACATGTAAGACATTTTTGACCTGGCTCAAGTGTGCCCAGTCTACCATCCATAAGACCTCCTTGAACTGGCATTCCATCTTCATCATATGTTTCAGGAGCAGTAACTTCTGCAACAGAATATTTTCTTATTTCAGTTGGAGACCATACTGAGAATTGAATACCATCAATTGCTTTAATTGCTTGAACAGACATTAAATTTTCTCCTTTATCAACAAACGTGGTGCAACATTAAGACTTTGCATTTCTTGTAATAATAATTTGAATGCATATGCTACAGATACAGATGAGACCTTAGCTTTATCTCCACATACTCTACAGACATATTTTCTTTGTTTAACATCATGATAGGCTACCAAACCACATCTTTCACATACAAAGATATCAGATTTATCAGACTCATCTAGTAATCTATCCTTTAAGATCATTGAAGCACCATAAGCAATCAAACAGTCTCTTTCCATCTCACCAAATCTCAATCCACCACCTCTTGCTCTTCCTTCAGTTGGTTGTTTGGTTAACATCTGAACTTGTCCACGAGCTCTTGCATGGATTTTATCTGCAACCATATGATGAAGTTTTTGATAGTATACAACTCCAATAAAGACTTCAACTGGAAATGGTTTTCCAGTTCTTCCATCATACATTATTTCTTTACCAGAATATTTGAAGTTGTGTGCATCCATTACTTCTTTGACCTCATCCATTTTCTCTCCAACAAATGCAGAGCCATCAAATCGTTTACCACGAAATGCCGCAGCTTTACCACAGATTGATTCCATCATCATTCCAACAGTCATTCTTGAAGGGAATGCATGTGGGTTAATCAAAACATCAGGTGATATTCCTTCTGCAGTGTATGGTAAGTCTTCAGCTTTTGCCAGAATTCCCAGTACACCTTTTTGTCCGTGTCTTGATGCAAACTTGTCACCAATCTCAGGAATTCTCATATCTCTTGCTCTAATTTTATACATTTTTCCACCTTCATTAGATTGAGTCATAACTATAGTATCAATTACTCCAGCTTCAGATGGTCTTACACCAATAGAAGTATCTCGTCTATATGGACCAGATGATTCAAACTCCCTGTATTCTTCCATAAATCTAGGAGGGCTTGTTTTTCCAATCAAAATATCTCCTCCTTTAACTGGAGCTTCGGATGCAACTACTCCATCCTCTTCAAGTAATCTGTATGCACGTTCTCCTTTGTAGCCTCTAATGTTATCTTCAGCATTAGGAATTTCAAAGGCATCACGCATTCCACCTGGATATTGTTTTGCCTCAGCATCATAGATTCTATAGAAGAAAGTTCTTCCTAATCCTCGATCAACTGATGCTTTACTCAATACAATAGCATCTTCAATATTATAACCGTCAAATGGTAATACTGCAACAACACAGTTCTGTCCTGCTGGTCTGTCTTCTAGTCCTAAGAGTTTCATTGCTTTTGTATTAACGATTGGGACTTGTGGATACAGCATAAAGTGTTGTCTAACGTAAGTACTTGTGTTCATCATAGGTGTAGAGAAACCTAAACTCTGTTTTGCCATTGCAGATTCGTAAGTATTTCTTGGAGATTGGTTATGTTCAGGATATGGAATGATAGAAGCTCCTGCACCAAGAATTGCTGGTGAAAATACCTCTAGGTGAGTGAATTTCTTTGTGTCTTTATCATCTAGTGTAACATAACAATTTTCTTCCTCATTTGCATCAATCATTTCTAGCACACCCATTCTCAAAAGATCAACCCAAGAAAGTAATTTTTTTGAAATTTTATCTAACAGTTCTGCTGTTAGTAGTGGCTTGTTATCTTTGATAATTATTAACGGTCTTAAAACTCGCCCTGCATTACAATTTACATAAAGTCTTCTTGTGGATCCTTCAATATCGGATTTATGATACGAGATTCCAATGTGAGGATGAATCTTTGAGTTTCTTCTTAGGTCTCTAAGTGACTCAGCTAGTTCAGAGCCATCTTTGTAATATCCAATTAAACGTCCATCAACAAATACTCTAGTTCCATCTTTTTTGAGATCTTCTTTTGCATCAAAGAAATGAACTGTTCCAAGATCGTAGATTTTTTCTATGATCTCTTCAGAAGGTACATTAATTGATATAATTCCAGATAGTGCCAAATTTTTTACCAGACCACAATTAGATCCTTCAGGAGTTTCACTTGGACAGATTCTTCCAAAGTGTGTTGCATGCAAATCTCTTGCCTCAAAGTTTGGTTGAGTTCTACTAAGAGGAGATTGAATTCTTCTCAGATGGCTAATTGTTGAAAGATAATTAGTTCTATCAAGTAATTGAGTAACACCAACACGTCCACGTCCCCAGTTACCAGTTGCAATAGCATTGTTTAGTTTATCAGTAATTATTCCAGGACGAATGGCTGCTGCAACTGCATTGATTCCACGTTTTTGACCAGATCTTTCTAATTGGTATTTCATATCTCTAACTAAATTTCTAAACGCAGTTCTAAACAAATCTGCTAACATCTGTCCTGCAAATTTGATTACTTTATTTCCATAATGATCCTTATCATCAGGAGTAATCCAGCCAAGTTTTAATTCTAATAATTTACATGCTGCTTCACCTAAGAATTGTGCTTTCTCTTTTCTATTTTCAGGATGTTTTCCTAAATGTGGTAATAATCCCCAATCAAGTAAAGTCTCAGCACGTTTAATTTGGAATTCTTCTAACATTCCAGGTGCAATTCTTTTACTGATGTAAACAATAGCATCTTTTGATGTTGGAACATCTCCTGCTTTTTCAAATGAACCTTCCAATTCATCTTGAAGATCATCAACTAATGAAACGACAGAGGCAATTTCTCTATCAGACTCTAATCCAAGTGCTCTCATCAAGGTAACAACTGGAATGTCAACAGGTGATCCAGGAATTCTAGCAACAATCAAACCATCATTTTTCATTACAAGTTCTAATTTTGCACGATAACCAACAATTGATGAATACACTTTAGCTTTGAAAACAATATTTCCACCAACAGTTTCTCTATCAACAATTATTTTGTTGTAAGAAAGATCTTCTAATCCAACAATAACTCTTTCAGAACCATTAATGATAAAGTAACCACCAGGATCATTTGGATCTTCACCGTGTTCAATTAATTTTTGAGTGGAGAAATTATGTAAAATACAAGCATTTGATTTTGCCATTACTGGAACGTCTCCAACGTGGACAAATCTAGATTCTAAAATCTTTCCATCTTCTACAACACTAGCTTCCATCATTACAGGTGCAGAGTATGAAACATTTCTTAGTCTTGCTTCAGCTGGTGTGATGTGAGTGATAGAACCATCTAGTTCCATCATTCTTGGTTGTTGAAGTTTTACTTTACCTAGTTGAATCTTGTAAGGATATTCAGCATTTTCAATGTCAATTTGTCCGACTTCGTTAATGATACTTTGTAATCCTCTTTCTAAAAATTCATCAAATGAATTCAAATGTTGACGTGCTATACCTTCACGTTTTAAAATATCCTGAATTACTGGCCAACGTTTAGTTGAAGGATCTGTCATTTAGATTTCCACCACATATCTGTAATAGAGACTTTCACCTGCAGTTGGACTTTTTCGAGTGATCTTAATCATATCTCCAGGTTTAACACCTAGTCCCAAAATAGCAGGATCATTAACAAAGATTAATGGTAACTCAGTTGGTTTACAATTGTATTTTTTTAAGACATCTTCAGCCTCTTGTTTAGAAATAATTTCATGTATTGGAACATAGATATGATCAGGTACTAGGACTTGGTTTTTCTTAGTTGCCATTTAGAATACCTCCAGATCGAACATTAAATGTAACAGAGAATAACACACACAAACTATAAAAAATCCACGCTCAGGTTAATATATATCTAATCTGAAATTCGTTAAAAAATCTGTTTTTCTATTTTGTCAACAAATTTTATCACAACCTTAAATAGGATAAATTTAGGCGTAGAATTGATGAAAGATCATCTATCGGTGTTTGCCCTATCTGCAATTTTAATTGCAAGTATTGGTATTGCACCAGCATTTGGACAAGTACAAAACTCAATTGTTGTTACTACAGACAAATCATCTTACTTAGAAGGTGATGTTATTTTAGTAACAGGAGAAGTAAGAGAGCTGTATTCAGGAACTCCAGTAAGTTTGATAATTCAAAACGACATGGCAGTTGTTGCTCTTGCTCAACTAACAGTAGGTGCTGATAAAAAATTCAGTACTGAAATTACTGCAGGTGGAACAATGAGAGTATCTGGAACTTATACAGTGGAAGTCACATATGGAAGCCAAAATCGCATGGCAACAACAACATTTGAATTCCAAGGATCTACAATTAAACCAGTTGGTAATCCAAGAATAACGGATACCACAGTTGCAATTGAAGGTTCTAGTGATTTGATAGGATACAAGATCACAGGCGGAAAATTACTCGATATTATGCCTGACGTAAAAGCAAAATCATTGATCGTATCTATTGATGCTACAAGCGACGGTTCGTTGACCCTTACAATCCCAAGAACCATATTGGATTCAACAATGAATGGTGAAGATGACGACTTTTTCATCTTAATTGATGGAGAAGAAGTAGACTTTGATGAAACAATAACATCAAAAGACAGAACACTTACCATAGCATTCCAAGCAGGTGCTGAGGAGATTGAAATAATTGGTACATTTGTAATCCCAGAATTTGGTACGATCGCAGCTATGATTCTAGCAGTGGCAATTATCTCAATAATTGCAATATCTGCAAAATCAAGACTTAGTATTATACCAAGATACTAAATTTCTTCTTTTTTCTATTTTTAAATATACATAAATAGCAATAATGCTGGATTCAATTAAGATGGAGTTTAAACGTTCTACAACATCAATGGCAATAGCCCTTATGGCCCTGTCATTAATTTCTATGACCTCAATTCAGCAAGATGCTTTTGCTCAAAGTGCAGGCATGTCCATTACGGCAACAGCCGATAAAGGATCAAACACCATTGTAGTTACAGGTAAGACAGTTTCAAAATTCACAGATGTTACATTTTCTGTAATATCACCAAGTGGAAGTAATCTTGTAGCTGCATGGCAAGTTACACCAGATGCTAGCGGTAACTTTGGTACTGAATTCAAAGTTGGTCCAACATGGACTGAGAATGGATTCTACATTATAACAGCAAAACAAGGCAGTTCATCACTATACACACTAGATGTTCCTGTCGAAATAGCAAATGGTAAGACTGGAAGAATTTCTGTAACTGAATCTAATTTACAAGGAATTTTCAAACCAAATGTGAATAATGCTGGAACATACAGAGGAATCACACTAGACGAATTAATTGTCGTGGAGGGTTCTACAATGTTTGAGGTTACTGGAGTGACAGACAGAGTGAATCAAGATATCACATTAAAGGTGATCGCACCAAATGGAAATGTGGTAAAAGTAGCTCAATTAACACCAATGCTTAGTGGAGAATTTGCTACCGAAATCACAGTGGGTGGACCATTATGGAAACAAGATGGATTTTACACTGTAACAGTACAACAATTTGAGGATCCAAAATATACTGCTTCAACTAAAGTAGATATCAAAGATGGCGTTGTGGTACCAGAATTTGGTGCAATTGCAGCTATGATTCTAGCAGTAGCAATTATCTCAATAATTGCAATCTCTGCAAAATCAAGACTTAGCATTATGCCAAGATACTAAGTTCACAACTTTTTTCTCTTTTTAAATATACATAAATAGAGACAGGTATAAAACGCAACAAGATGAACAGCCGTACGTCGTTCGCGCTACTAGCCATTTTGACTGCAGTCGGTACCTTAACTATATCAACAGCATATGCCGCAGAAGATCTTCCTCAAGCATGTGTAGGATGTTCCATGGAAGATGCTAGAGTAACAGCCAATGAGATGTTACTTAGAGATATTCCAATATCAGTATGGGCAGATAAAAAAGAGTATAATCGAGGTGATATGATTATGGTAAAAGGCCAAGTAGCAAATACTTCTGGATTTCCAGTAACAGTAACTGTTGTTAGTCCAACAAATGTTATTTCTGCAATTGATCAACTTGTTGTAGCAAAAGATGGAAGTTTTATGACTACAATAAACACAACAGGTCCATTGTGGAAGTATGACGGTACCTACACCATTAAAGTAAACTATGGCAATTCTGAAAAAAGTAACAGAGTCAAAGTTGAAATGACTGGTGGAGTTGTAACAGGTCCAACACCAAGTAACCAATGCAAAATGAATGAACTTGCCATAATTGGTAATTGTGTACCATATAGCATAACTGGTGGAGTGGTAACTGGTGCAACTGTCAATACTAATGAAAACTCAATTGTCATTAGCATCAACGCTAAAGAAGATGGACAATTAACCATCACCCCATCAAAAACAGTTCTAGACGGTATCTTCATGGTATTAGTTGATGGAGAAGAATCAAATGATGAGGAAATTGTTGGAAACAAAGTAACAGTAATGTTCCCAGCTGGCACTGAGAAAATTGAAATAATTGGTACCTATGTGATTCCAGAATTTGGTGCAATTGCAGCCATGATTCTAGCAGTGGCAATTATAACAACAATTGCAATATCTGCAAGATCAAGACTTAGTATTATACCAAGATACTAAAATCGCACAACTTTTTTCATTTTTTCATTTTTGATAGTAAGAGAAATATACAAATTCATAGTCGTAAGTTTGTGGAATTAAAAATATTTTATAGTATCATAACGATAATGTTGATTTCAATTGGAACTGCGTTTGCACAAGAGTCACTAATTTCAGTTCAAACTGATGACAACAATTATGATGAAGGAGATATAATTTTAATCTCTGGAAAAATATCTACAATCGTAGGTGTTACACCTGTAACATTACAATTGTTTTCTCAGGGTAATTTAATAGACATAGCACAGATAACAGTAGCACAAGATGGAAGCTATTCTCATACAATAATTGCAGAAGGTCCATTGTGGAAAAAAGAAGGAACATATATAGTCAGAGTTTTATACGGAGATGGAAATTCTGCAGAAACTGAATTTGATTATTCTCCAAGTTCAAGTGCAATTGGGGCAACAACCAATTTCGAAGTAGATGCTGGAAGTCATGGTACATTTGATGTAAAATACACAATCAAAGGAGGAACAGTCAAGAACATGATAGTAGATGCAAATATTTTTGCATTAATAGTACAAATAGATACAATAGATGATGGGGTAATCACACTGGAATTACCCAGAGAATTCATAGATGCTGTAAAACAAGATGGTAAAGATGAAAAATTTATCATTCTAATTGATGGAATGGAAGTGTCTTATGAAGAACAACCTATAACGACTTTAGAATTTAGAACAATCACAATTAACTTCGAAGAAGACGATTCAGACATCGAGATTATTGGAACCTATGCGATTCCAGAATTTAGTTCCATAGTAATGATGATTTTAATTGTCGGGATTATGATAACAATTCTAGCCACTAAAAATAGACTCCAAATTACTAAGTTTTAGAAACAAAAGAATATTTTTCTTTGAATGGTGAAAATGATCTAAGTTCTTCAACGATTTTTTTGAGAATATTTACTGTTTCATCAATTTCATTCTTATTATTAAAAATCCCAACAGTTAATCTCAGAGAACCTGTTATCTGTTCATGTGAAAATCCCATGGCTTGTAATACATGTGAGGCTCTTTGTGTATTAACAGAACATGCAGATCCCGTTGATGCCGCAATTCCATGTTCATCAAGTTTGATAATAAGATCTTCACCGTTTATGCCAAGAAATGTAAAGTGAGCATTGTTTGGAAGTCTTAATTGAGGATTGCCATTCAAAGTTGTTACTGGAATTTCATCTAATATTCTCCTAACAAGAAGGTCTCGAAGTTCTTTCACATAAGACGTGTTAGCATCTAAATTATTTTTTGCAATTTCGCATGCCTTACCAAATCCAACAATATTTGCAACATTTTCAGTACCTGAACGTAAACCACGTTCTTGCCCTCCACCTAAAATAGCAGGAACAATATTGATGCCATTTTTTATGTATAATGCACCAATCCCTTTTGGTCCATTAAGTTTATGAGAAGACATTGACAATAAATCAATACCATATTCTTTAACATCAATTGGGATTTTACCAATTGCTTGTACAGCATCAGTGTGAAATGGAATCTTTCTTTCATTACAAAATTTAGCAATTTCTTGAATTGGCTGGATTGTACCAACCTCGTTATTTCCAAACATGATAGAGACTAAACATGTTTTATCAGATAGTTGATTTTTCAAATCAGATATAGAAACCATACCAAATTTATCAACTGGCAGATAAACTACATCTATTCCATTTTGAGATAATTTTTTACAAGGTTCTAGTATTGCGTCATGTTCAATTGACGATGTAATAATTTGACATGATGTGTTTTTCATAGATAGTCCTGCCAGAGCAGCATTGTTAGATTCAGTACCACCAGAAGTAAGCAAAATCTCAGAAGGATCGGCGTTGATTAATGATGCAATTTGTTTTCTTGCTTTTTCAACAGCTTTGCGAGCTAATCTACCATATCGATGAATCGAAGATGGGTTTCCATATTGCTCCTTAAGATATGGAAGCATTGAATTTAGAACATCTTCATGAATTTGAGTGGATGCAGCATTATCTAAGTAGATCAATCTGCAATCACATTTATTTTTCCAGGTCTATATCCTTCTTGATCTACTTTAACATCAGTAAAACCAATCATCTTTAATTTTTCAGTAATATGTTCCAAGATTATATTATCATCAAACAAATAGATCATTTCCTTATCAACTTCAATTTTTGCTAAGCCATTTAGATCACGTACTCTAACATGATCTAGATTTGTGAGTTGTTTAACAATGCCTTCTGCTAATTCAATTCGAGTTAACTTTTCAGCAGTAACCCTTTGACCCCAAGGAATTCGCGAAGCTAAACATGAATTTGATGGCTTGTTAAAAACAGATAAACCTACAAATTTTGCTGCTTCTCTAATTTGTGATTTTGAAAAGTTAGTCTCCACTAGTGGACTTCTAATCCCATTTTGTTTAAGAGCTTCAATTCCAGGCCTATAATCTCCCAAATCATCAATATTTGTTCCATCAACTATAATCTCAACATTATTTTCTTTTGCCAACTTTATCAAATGATCACCTAATTCCAGTCTACAATGAAAACATCGTTTTAAATCATTTTTTGCAAAGTCTTCATTTTTTAGTTCATCATAATCCAACAAAATTTGTTGAATTCCAATCTCAGAGCATATCTGTTTAGCAGTTTCAAGTTCTTCTTTTGAGAGTGTTTTATAGTCAGCAGTAACTGCAATAGCAGAAGAGCCTAATTTTTTAAATGCAGCATATGCAACAAGAGCGCTATCAACACCGCCAGATAAAGCGATCATTACTTTGTTTTTACCCTCAAACCAATTTACAAGATCATTAAGATGAGTCATTAGAATTCTCCAATTTTTCAATCTCTTTTCTTAATAATAATTCTGTTTCTTTGATAGATTTATCCAAAATACTAGATATTCTTTTTAAATCATCAAATTCTATTTTAAAATTAGTTTTTTGTTTATATGAAAATTGTTTATAACGCACCTGAAAAGATTGTCCATCTAAAATTATAGAAACATCATAGATTTTTCTAGGAATAATAAAGCGGTTAGAATCTAAAACCCTTATTCCCAAAGTGCCAGTTTCCATCACTAAGATATCAATAATTTTATCAACATTTTCCTCAGTGCAGATTACAGAAATAAGGTTAGTAGGTCTTCCTTTTTTAGAGATTCCAGTATAAATTGAAACATCTCTTGCTCCTTTTTCCATCATTGTTTCAATTAAATTTCCTAGAATTTCTCCTGAAACATCATCTACATTTGTTTCAAGAATTTTTACAGTATCGATTTCAAAATTATTTTCAGAGCCTAAAACAATTTTAAGCACATTTGAAAAAGTTTCAAAATTTTTCTGGCCTGCGCCATAACCAATTGAGTTAATCTTCATTTGAGGATAATAATCAACAGGTGTTATGGCTAAGTTTACCAAAATACAAGCACCTGTAGGTGTGGTTAATTCTTCATTTGCATTGTTTCCTTTTATAATTAAATTTGAGTTTTTAAAAATTTCAAGAATAGCACTTGCCGGATTAGACATTGTACCATGCGAAAATGTTACAGAGCCACCACCCACAGATACTGGAAGACAAACTATTTTGTGATCAAATAATGCCAAATCATCTAATGCAATTGCAATACCAACAATATCTACAAGAGTATCAATGCTAGAAGATTCATGAAAATGAACCGAGTCTTCAGGAATCCCATGAATTTTTGATTCTGAAGAAATAAGTGTATCAATACAAGATTCTGCAAACAATTTTGCTTTTTCAGAAAGTCCAATGGCTTGTGTAGAATCATTAATTGCTTTTTTGATTTCCAAACCTTTTCTTTCATGAACATCTTCGTTAATTTCTAAAATTAGTTGAATAGAGTCAATTCCATGTTTCTGAATTTTTTGAAAATTAATTTTCATTATAGAAGAACCAGCAAGAAATTTTTCGGCCTGTTTAATTCCATCAAGTATTCTATTTTTGTTAGCACCTAAATCTACTAGGCTACAAAGTAGCATATCTCCAGAGATACCAGCGATCTGCGGATCTATTACGAGCACCATGATTCAAAATTATCAAAAATGTTTATAAATTCGCCTAATTGTTGGCTAATTTCATTAGATTTAATAAATCAAAATCAACGAGACTTTTCATGATCACAATTATTGGTTCTGGAAAAGTAGGTGGAGATGCAGCATTATTCTCAGCGTTAAAGAGGTTAGATGATCAAATACTGTTGCTAGATGTTGCTAAAGGACTTCCACAAGGAGAGGCAATGGATATCAACCATATGCTATCAGAACAAGGAATTGATGTAGAGGTAAAGGGTTCTAATAATTTTGAAGATATGAAAGGTTCAAACGTTGTAGTAGTAGTTGCAGGCTCTGGAAGAAAACCAGGGATGACAAGAATGGATCTCTTAAAAATTAATGCAACAATTGTAAAAAGTGTAGTTGAAAATATCAAAAAATATGCAGACAATTCTATGATCATTCCAGTTACAAATCCACTAGATCCAATGGCATACATCACATACAAAGTGTCAGGATTTGACAGAAGTAGAATTTTTGGAATGGGTGGAATGCTTGATTTATCAAGATTTAGACAATTTATTCATGAGGCAACAGGCCATTCTCGTGATTCCATTAGAGCACTAGTAATTGGAGAACATGGCGAAAACATGTTGCCATTGCCAAGGTTTTCATCCGTATCAGGAATCCCATTATCATCATTTCTTCCAAAAGAGAAATTAGATGAGTTGGTTCAAAACACAAAACAAGTTGCAGCAAAAGTCATAGAATTGAAAGGTGCAACAGTTCACGCACCAGGAAATGCAATCTCTGCAATGATTGAATCAGTGGTAAGAGATAGAAAACAAGTAATTCCAGTTGCAACATATCTTGACGGCGAATATGGTCATTCAGATGTAACAATCGGAGTTCCGGCAATTATTGGAAAGAAAGGAGTAGAAAAGATCATTGAGCTAGACCTAAATAATGAAGAAAGACAAGCATTTGATCGAGCCGTTAAGAATGTCAAAGACGCAATCTCGGGTATTGAGATCTAAGCATTTTTTTATCATAACAGAGAAAAAACATTATTGGAACTTCAAGAAATTTTAGAGTCATTAAAGGCAGGTAAGACCTCAGTTAGTAATGCAAAAAAGCTCCTTTCACTATACACAATTGAAGAAGTCGAAGAGTTTGCAAAAATCGATATTAACCGAAGAAAAAGAAGAGGTATTCCAGAAGTAATTTTTGCTGAAACAAAACAATTAGAGGAGACTAAAAAAATTATTGAAAAAACTCTAGAGAAAACAAATGTAGTAATCGTGTCAAGACTTAAGAAAAACGACTATCCAAAGATCATAGAGTTTGCAAAGAAATTAAAAGTCAAAATAGAGATTGGGAAAAATTCATCGTCGTTATTGCTATTCAAAAACCCAATTAAATTTCACGGGGGAAAAGTTGGAATTTTAACTGCAGGTACATCCGATATTGGAGTTGCAGAAGAATCAAGATTAATGTGCCAAGCAATGAATTGTAAATGTATTACAAGTTATGATGTAGGAGTTGCAGGCATACAAAGAATTTTTCCAGTTTTGAAAAAAATGATAAAAGAAGATGTAGATTGCATAATAGTTGCTGCAGGAATGGAAGGGGCTTTAGCTACTCTTGTATCCACTATGGTAGATATTCCAATAATAGGAATTCCAACATCTGTAGGATATGGATATGGCGGAAAAGGCATAGCAGCACTTGCTTCAATGCTTCAAAGTTGTTCGTTAGGATTATCAGTTGTAAATATCGATAATGGAATTGCAGCTGGAGGAATAGCTGCAAACATTGCAAATAGAGCATCTAAAAAACATCCGATTCATAATTTAAAAAAATAAGAGCATTTATTCTCGTAAATGATATATAAGATACTTTAACAAAGTCTGATAATTGGCTGGGAAACGTATTGTACTTACTGCGGATCGTAGTTTGATGACAAATTATAGAGGGAATTTTCTTTATGGATTTATTGCGTGTGGACCATATGAGGTCCTTCCAGAATGGGTTTTTGATAAAGTATTTTGTCCTTCTGTAGAAACAGATCCAGTTACAGGTGAAGTTAAGGTTGCTCAAGTAGGATTAAGAAGAATTGAGAGTTCATTAATTCAAGGAGGATACAAAAGAGAGGATGTATTTCTTGCACATCCTGAAATGTTACAGAAATCAATTGGTCCAGATACTAAAGTTGTCGGAATTAATGTAATGGACCCATTAGGAATGGCGCCAGTTACAACAACAATGTCTCCTGAAAAATTGTCATATGTTGCAATGAAATTCAAGAAAATGTGTGCAAGCATAATTCAACTCAAAAAGAAATATGATTTCAAAGTAGTAGTTGGAGGCAATGGCGCATGGGAGCTAGCTAAATCTGATAGGATGAAAATACATGGAATTGATACAGTTGTTGTTGGTGAGGCCGACGAGTTAGCTGTTGATTTGTTCCAAGATCTAGAAAAAAATGATGCTCCAGAAATGATGCATTGTTTTGTGAGAAATCTTGAGAACATACCAATAATTGAAGGTCCAACAATTAATTCACTAATTGAAGCAATGAGAGGCTGTGGTAGAGGTTGCGATTTTTGTGATGTAAACAAAAGATCAAAGAAGGATCTTCCACTAGAGAGATTACAACATGAAGCAAAAATTAATTTAGATTACGGATTTGATTCAATTTGGTTACATTCAGATGAAATGTTACTTTATGGATGTGACAATAGAGACTTTGTTCCAAACAGAGATGCAATAGTAGATTTATGGAAAGGACTCAAAGGTCTAGGAGCTAATTTTATTGGAACAACGCACATGACATTTTCAGCAGTAGCTGCTGATCCTACGTTGATGCAACAAATTTCACATATCAATGAGCAAGATAAGACAGGAAGATGGCTAGCAACTAATTTAGGAATTGAAACAGTTGCGCCGGCAATGGTAAAAAAACACCTAGGTGTAAAAACAAAACCATTTGCACCTGAAGAATGGGGAAGTGTCGTAAGAGAAGGTGCAAAGATTCTAAATGAGAATCACTGGTTCCCTGCTGCAACAATCATTATTGGTTGGCCAGATGAAACGCCAGATGATATTCAATATACTATTGATATGATGAGCGATTTCAGAGAGATGGATTTCAGAGGTCTAGTTGCACCATTACTTTATCAAGACTTTAGCGAGAAAAACTCAATGCACTTTGGAAACCTAAATGAGGCACAATTTACATTATTTTGGAAATGTTGGGAGAACAATTTACGCGTGATCAATGACATCATTCCAATTATTCTCAGAAACAAAACATATGGACCACCAATGAAAGTATTCATGTATGGAATTCTTAAAGCAGGTACTTGGGCAATTATGAGATACCTACGAGGACTATGTAAGGATCTCTTCAATGGAAGAACACCTGATGAGATTATTGATAAATATGCAAGAAGTAGATCAGTATCTGCACCAAAAATTCAAACAAAGAAATTATAGATTATTATCATAACAATAATAATATAAAAAAAATAATCATTATTTAGCAATAATCTTAATTTAATTAGACATAACATAAAATCACGCCTACAAATAGTGTGTGAGGTAAGAGATTCTATTTTTGCAGGGTTTCAATAGCTTTGTCTGCTATTGTATTTCGTTTTGGTGTTAGAGAAATAAAATAAACTTTATCAGCTCTCTCAATAGTTTCGACTTTTTTGTATGATTTTGATTTTACATCAAATTCATAGATTCCAGGGTCAAGTGAACCCTTTGCATAAAGCATAAGATATGTTTCTCCCGTTGATGGACTAAGTGGAATGAAAGACAACACATAGCCTTTGTAAGAGTTTATTGGCATAGTATTTTTCATCGGAGGAGCAGCTGATGTCATATACATTAGAAGATCGTCAACTGTATCAAATTCTTCATATTCTGTATGCATAAAATAGGTTAATTGGTTTCAATATAATAACCTATTAAGAAATTTGGATTATTTTCTGGACTTGATATGATTATGAACTTTGATTCCAATTAATGCAGGTGCTGCAATGTACATTCCCAAATTAAGAGCAATTACAGAGATTCCCAATCCTAACACTTCAACTTCTGAACCTTCATCAGCTAAAGCCATTATAGATAATGTTGAAATCATTGGAGTGATAAATGCTCTAACTGCCTCTTGGAACAATGGGTTTTCTCTTTCCATATCAGCTATTGATGGGGCAAATGAGTAGTATATTGAATTAAATCCACTCATGAATGCTGCACCAGAAGCAGTGCTAAGTACAGTGTTATCTCTAACCTCTCTGAGGAATTGTACTTGTGGTGCTAACTCAGTTCCATATGCTGCTGTTGCAATTAAACATCCACCTGTATCAGGTTTTTCAGTTTGAATCACTTGGCAAACACCATTTACTAATTCAGTACCAGCGCCACATATTGGTTCTTGAATAACTGGTGGTTCTTTATCAATACATTTACCATTTATCAAGTCTTGATCAGGAGTACATGTTACTGGTGCTGGTGGTTCTTTATCAATACATTTACCATTTATCAATTCTTGGTTAGAAGGACATGTTACGGGTACTGGTGGTTCAGTTACTACTGGTGGTTTTGGTTTAGAGATAACTGCTTCTCCACCAACATAATTTATTGTAGTTTCAGCCTCATTTGAGCCAAAATGTAATTCAAGTGTATAATCACCATTTATTTTCCATAGTGGTCCACCTGCAATGAATGTGCGCTCAAAAGTACCATCAGACTTTGGGGTAAATTGTCCAATTGTTACAAGATTATTCTCAGGGGATTTTAAAATGAAAGTAATTGCTTTTCCAGAATCAGTTGATGAATCATAATCTCGGATTTTTCCAGTAACAACTACAGTGCTACCATTTGCATATATTTTTGTATCAGTAGTTACTGAAAGCGGTGGAATATTATGACTGTCTGCAAATGCAACACCGCTCATGCCATAAGATAAAATTGTTGTAGATAATAATATGAATGCAAGTAACCCCATTAATCTCATTTTCAATTTGAATCAGGTTTGTGAGTATTTATATTTTCAATGAAATAAAAATTGACCAGATTATACTCTAATTATGCCTTTTTTGATCAGATATTGAATTGATTGAATAAAATCTTCATCAGATATTTTATCATCACCCCACCATTTGGCATTATTTTTTACCCAATCAGGAATCATCATCTTATCTCCAATATTATTTACATTTGAGGTAGATAATGAAATAATTCCTTGTTCAACTAAATATTCCAAGTCATTGATAAATTGTGAATCAGATATCGATGATAAAGACCATGACTTGGCATTATTTTTTATCCAACTAGGCATGTCAGGAGATGTTACAGTAAAAGAAGTGATTCCAACATCAGTTCCTGCATGTGAAAGCTTTATTGTGTATATTCCTGGAAGTGAGTTTTCATTTATTGTAAAGACTGTTTTGTATGCACCACTATTTGTTAAAGAAGCTCCAAAATTCTGAGTTTTACCATTGGGATCTGCTAATGTAATGACTAAAGGCATTCCTCTTTTGTAATTTTGGATACTACCAGAGAGAATTATGCTCTCTGTATTACCAGGTGAGGGTTTAGAGATATTATTTGTACTTAAATCTGGTTTAGAAGTATTAGTTGTACTTAAGTTGGGTTGAGTTGAAAAAGATGAAGTTAGTTTGTTTTTAGACATCGTAAAGATATTTGGATTGCCGGATTTATCACGAGAGTCATAATATTTTGCATCAAGGCTACCACCTGCAGTGGAGATTAATTTAGTGCCGGATTTATCACACATTTGAGATGGCATTTTAAATACACCTGTAAAGATTCCGGTGCTAGGACCAGTTTCTACCAGTGTGAAACCAGTATCAGCCAAACCTCCATATTCAATTCCATTAATTGTACAACGCTTATATCTAATATCCTTGATTAAAATTTCCAATAAAATATTTCCATCTTTGCCAACTGTATCTACGCTAGGGGAATTTGGATTATCGACAGTATAGTAAATGTCAATTATATCACTTTTTAGATTTAGATCAGGATCGTTTAGGGTAAATGTTACTGGCTGACCAAAACGATATGATGAAGAAGTCGTAGATACAACACCAGAATTTGTGAGAATGTCAGATTTTGAGGAAGTTATAGTGAAAACACCTACTTTATCTAAATCAGAATAAGAGAGTGCAATTCCTTTTTCGTCAATTAATCTGTTAGTGACAATAATTTTTATCTCATCTCCAATGGTCTTTATTGTTTTGATAAAATTAGGATCTAGTATGTTCAGTTGATTTGTAACTGCGTATTCAAAAGTACCATCAAAAGTAGAAGAATTATCCAAAGTCTCCTCTAGCTCAAAACGATAAATAGAATGGTTTATGCTTTTATCATTTTGCAATCCAAAAGAAAAGAAATCAAAAACAATAGGTTGTTTATTGATTTCATTAGAAACAGACAGCGCATCTGAAGAATTAAAATCAATTACAAGAAATACAGTCCCACTTTGATCAGAAATATTTGCTACATCAGATTTATCGATTTGGATAAACCCACGTGATGATGAGACATCTCCTGCATCAGCTATAGTTATTGTTGGACCTGTAAGAGATCCAAAATAAAGAGTGAAAGTGGTATTACTAAAGTTAGATATCTCTAAATCATTTTGAAAGGATCTCAAATCATAATTTATCCAATTTGTACCATATGTGTTAGGGTCAGAAACATCAAGCAAAACAGATGATAATGCAGATGCGGAGACTCCCAAGTTTATTGAAATCATTTCAAATGTGGTGTTATTTGGTATTCCAGATGTGTCAATAATCAATCGATCAGAATTAGAGTCAGGCACTGAAGAATTTACAGATTCAAAAATATTGAAAACATTAGAAGTTGGATAAAATAAGACGTTTTGAGCACGCTCCAAAGTAACTGGATTTCCAATAGTTATTGTTGGAATTATGGCTGTGCTTCTAAATACATCTAAGTGATCACGTGCACCAGTGTTTAGATTTTGATCAGGATCTATCAAAATTACAGGATACTTAGTACCAGGAGATAGAGTTTGAGAATTAGAACCAATTGTCAAAGTTGGTTTATTGATAGAAACAGACGCTGAAGAAGATCCACTTAAAACAGATAGAGATTTTTGATTATATTCAATTTGTCCTGTTTGTCCACGAGGTGCATTTACAAGTGTACCTATTACTGATTGATCACTAGAGTCAAAGCTTTCAAAGATTCCAGAATTTGGTCCTTTTTCAACTAATGTGACAATTTTAGAATATGTGTTTGAAACCCCATCAACGTCAACTGAAGAATAACGTTGCTCACTGTTAGTTTTTAGTTTCAAAACGTTTCCAAGTTTCAAAGAAAGTTCACCGTTATTATCAAACCCTAATCTTGAAAGATGCGGAAGTAAATTTACCAATCCTGCATTTCCGCTTGCAGCTTTATTTCCAGAACTATCAAATGCCTGGTAAAAAGTAGCTCTCGGAGATTCGATGTTAAATGTCCAAGAATCTTCATCGGTTGGATCCTGATTTAATTGAAAATCATTTACAGTTAGAAAGACTTCAGCATTGTTTGGATAAAGTGCCCTATCAATACTAAAAGAAATATTTGGAATTTCATCATATTTTAAATCAACTCGTTGTGGCGTACCAGATGGATTGTATTGAATAGTTACATCATTAAATGAAAATAATTGAATAAATGGCCATGTATCATTAACAATGCCTATTTGACCAGATAATCCTGCAGTATTAGGTATTGTAGGGTTGGGGGTTTTTGCTTTTCTAACAACATTGATGTTATCATTAAACACGCCATTACAACTATCATAGGGATATGCTACACCATCAGCATCATTAAGATCAACACCTATGACAGCACTAGCTTCTGCTGCGCTACAGATGGAGCCAAAGTCTAATCCTTGTTTTGTTATGCTATTAGGTAATGTAGAATCTGCAATCTTTGCTTTGTCTATATTTGCAAAATATGCATACCAGTTCCCATCAGTTGCCTGAACCATTCGTAGTATTTTGCCATTTATCGTAACGTCAGGTTCGCCCTTACCTTGATCCGTATCTCGTATATTGTTATCACGGATAACTACTTCAATTACCATAGAGCCTGAAAAATGATTGTTAAACTTGGAATTTTCTGCAGAAACAAACAAGTTAGCATTACCAGCAGCCTCTGCCTGAATAATTGGAATTAAAGAAATTATGAAAAATAGCATCAAAAATGCATGAATACTCTTTAACATATCGAATAATCTCATTCGTAACAGATAATCTTGTCGTATGATTTCTTTTTAGAACAGTTGTAATACATGATCAAACCAACAGTTAGAAGAAATGTTTGTTCAAAGATCACGAGTTTTAGGAATATCACTTATAGCCATATTTTCTGCATTTGTGGTAGAATTTGTCTTTGGATTATTATCAAATAGTTTAGGTCTTATCACAGACAGCATTCATGCGTTACTGGATAGTGTTGTAACAATCATACTTCTTTTAGCCGCAAGATTGGCAATCAAGCCACCAGATGAAGAGCATACATACGGACATGGGAAAGTTGAGTCATTAGGTGGCTTGATCGGAGGAATTGCAATTTTTATAATTGCAATATTTTTCATTTATGAATCAATCCATAGATTACAAAGTCCACCGCCAAACATTCTTCCAGGAATTTTTGCAATTATTGCAGGTGTGTACACTATTGGAATTGATATTTTTAGAATAATTTTATTGCGAAGGTCGATTAAAAAAATTGGAGGAAGTACTCTCAAAGCAGATTTTTACCATGCATTCATGGATTTGGGATCTACTCTTGTTGCAATTGGAGGAATCATTTTTGTAACATATGGATTTTATAATGGAGATTTTATTGCGGCATTAATCCTAGGAGTTCTCTTAGTAGCTCTAAGTATTAAATTAATTTACAAAACTGCACAAGATCTTACAGATATTATTTCTCCAGAAATTGTAAGAAATGTAAAGGAGATTATTAAAAATACAGAAGGAGTAATAGATGTACAAGCCATACTTATGCGAAGATCAGGAGATACGATATTTGCAGACATTACCATTTCACTTAGAGGGGATGCAAGTTTTGAAAATGCTCATAAAATTAGCAATGATGTTGAAAAAAATATCATAAATGAAATTCCAAATGCAGCAATTACGATTCATTTTGAACCAAATTGGGAGAATGTTCCATTAGATGCAAAAATTTTAGATATTGTAAAAAGTGTGGATGGGGTAAAAGGAGTACACAATGTCATAACACATAATTCTAAAGGTAAAATATTTGCCAACTTACATGTCATGGTAAATAGAGAAATTAACCTATATTCTGCGCATAAAATTTCTGAGATAGTAGAAGAAAAAATTCAAAAAAATGTTCCTAATATTGAGCATGTAACTATTCATTTAGAACCATTCCTAGATGTACCAGAAAATTTCAACATCAGAGATAGAGAGACTGAAAGAAAAATCAGAGGAATTTTAGAGAAATATGAACAAATCAAAAAGATTGGACGAATAGTTTCACTAAATTTTGAGAATATTTTGAAAATAGATATTGATTGCTCATTTGATAAAGAATTATCAATCGAGAAAGTACATGATTTGACATCAGAGATAGAGCATGTAATTAGAACAGAAATTCAAGATGCTGTAATTACAATACATCCAGAGCCAATTTAATTAAATTAGAATACTACTACTACTTGTAGCACACATAATCAACATGTCAATAGCAAATCTAGACATAATAAAACTACTAGACAATAGTGTATCATAAGAGAATTGTAGTCTGATCTAACTGTTGTGCAAAATAACATGAAATTTTGGAAAAAATTAGGTTTAAACTAAAGAAAGCAAAATTTAATCTGTGCAAAAACTAGGATTAGTCATTGTTGTTTTAGGATTATTCATAGTATCAGGATTAATAGTATCAATTTTTGAAAATCAAATTACACTAGAGGGAATAAAGCAAGAAAATGGAAGAGTAAGCACAACAGAAAAATTAATTATTTCAACTGATTTTGATATTGAAAAAACACCTATAGGAATTTTTGCAATTCAAATAATGGATTTTAAAAAAAACACATTTTCTTTTAAAGTGTTAGATCCATCAGATATTGAAATCATATCTCAACAGATAGATAGTGATACTATTGAGGAAGAATTTGATATTCGGGATACTGGAGTTTACAAATTACTAATTGAGAGTTCAAGTGATGACGGAATTTATGTAGCAGGTGCAATCGGACCACTTCCGGATCCCTACAAAAAATATATCATGTCTATTATATCTACATCTTTGATTATGATTGGCATGATAGGGTTAGTTGTAATTGGAATATATGGCATCAAGAATAGAAAAAAATCAGTTTAGATAGGTATCCATTTTTTCAAGACCATTAATTGTTGCATCAAAATTTTCACCATGTTCAACAATACTTTCAAGTTTATCAGAATTAGCAGTAAGTAAACATTTTCCGTTATCAGAGTTTTTTGAAACAAACCCATGAACAATTAGATAAGAAAGTCTTTCAAGAACCTCAGATTCAGATACAGAGGAATGTTGTGCCAAATAGGAGCATTCCTTTTCACCATCCTCCAAATCTGCTAAAATAGAGGATGTAACTGGATCAAACATACATTCTATAATTTTTTCGCGATCAAATGTTTCATCCATGTATATGAGATGTGGAATTGGAAGTTATAACTTTTTGAACATATTATTCCAATAAGATAATTAAGAAAATAGCATAAATTACATCATGCAGAAACTTTGTAGTCAAGATTCATCAGGTAAAGGTGAACACTGTTTTTGCATAGACATTGATGCTCAGAGAGGAGTTAAAAAATGCTGTAAATGCAATATATGGAATGTTCAAGGTAATGATTGGACTGAAGATGAAGATTTTAGATAATTTCCAATTAAAATTTGCATGAATTAGGCTGTAAGATAGAGGTCATAAAATTTTGTCATTTTAAAAATATCCAAATTTGGTACCTAGTATGGTTTTTATCGGGGTTTCTTAGAATTTTGGAATACTTGAGTACGCAAGAATATAGACATATTGTTAGGATTGTGGGAAACGACATTCCTGGAGAAAGAAAGATGATCGTGGGATTAACCCAGATCAAAGGAATAGGCAATAGTTTTGCAACTGCAATTTTAGATACTCTTAAAATTAATAGCAATGCTAACATCGGCGACCTTACCGAGTCTGATGTTCAAGCGATTGAAAAATTAATAACAGATCCAGTTGGCGGAAATTTTCCGGTATGGTTCCTCAATAGAAGAAAAGATATTGAGACAGGGGCAGATTTACATTTATTGACATCAGACATTCCATTTACATTAAGAAATGATATAGAAAGAGAAAGAATTACTGCAAGTTGGAGAGGTTATAGACATCTATCAGGTCTTAAAGTTAGAGGACAAAGAACAAGGACATCGGGTAGAAAAAGTGGTGCAGTTGGAGTTGCAAAAGGAGGATTGGCAGCACCAGCAAAGAAAGGTGGTGCAGGTGCACCAGCAGCAGAAGCTAAACCAGCAGCAGCTGCAACGGCAGAAGCTAAACCAGCAGCAGAAGCTAAACCAGCAGCAGCTGCAAAAGCTAAACCAGAGGAAAAAAAATAGGTGTATTAGATGGGAGATCCAAAATATCCACGTAAAGTTTGGAGAAAACCAAAAAGACCTTTTAATTATGAATTAAAAATGGAGGAGTTGAAAACTCTTGGTACATTTGGATTAAGAACTAAAAGAGAGTTATGGAAAGCACATACAGAATTATCACGTGTTAGACATCAAGCAAGATCATTACTTGCGTTAAGACAGGAAGTAAGAGAAGAAAAAGAACCAATTTTAATGAAATCACTTGCAAGAATAGGATTAGTAAGTAGTGATGCAACACTAGATGATGTACTAAATCTAAACGCAAACGATTTACTATCACGAAGATTACAGACTTTAGTTACAAAGAAATTTGGATTCAAATCACCATATCAAGCAAGGCAAGCAGTAATTCATGGCCATATTATGATTGGTGATAGAAAAGTAGACATTCCATCTTATACAGTCACAGTGGAAGAAGAAGATAGTGTCCATTTTACACCGGAATCTAAGATTCCAGAAATGTTAGAAAAGACAAAATCAAAAACTCCTTCTCCGGAGCCATCATCTGAAGAGACTGCAGAGGAATCTAAAGAGCAAAGTTCTTCTGCGGAACAATCAAAAGAGCAAAGTTCTTCTGCGGAACAATCAAAAGAGCAAAGTTCTTCTGCGGAACAATCAAAGTAATAGGTTATCAGTAAATACCCCCAATAATCATATAGAATTATCATGTGTTCAATAATAGGTTACTTTGGAAAAGAAAATGCAGCTCCAATAATAGTAAAGGGATTAAAAAGAATGGAATATCGTGGATACGATAGTGTAGGAGTTGCAACAGAATCAGACCATCAAATTGAACTAAAAAAAGGAATTGGGAAAGTAAGTGAAGTAAATTCAAAAATTCAATTAGATATACTTCCAGGAAAAGTAGGCATTGGTCATACCAGATGGGCAACTCATGGAAAAGTAACCGATGCCAATGCACATCCACATTCAAGTAATTCTGGAAGAATTGCAATAGTACATAATGGAATAATAGAGAATTTTGAAGAATTAAAAAAACAATTAGAAAGTGAAGGGTATTATTTCAAGAGCGATACAGATAGTGAAATTATTGCAAATCTAATTCAGAAATATTATGAGAAAACTCAGGATGTAAAAGAAACAATTTTGAAAACAGTTGCGAAAATTAAAGGACATTATGCATTTGTTGCAATGTTTGAAAATGGTCAACTTGCAGCAGCGAGATTTCATGAACCACTAATCATAGGAGTTGTTGGGCAAAATGATTTTTTTTTATCAAGCGATGTTTTGGGATTCATTGAGTATACTGATAATGTAATATATGTTGAAAATGGAAATTTTGTAATTTTAGATAAAGACAAATTTCAAATTATAGATTTTAATGGTGAACATGCAAAGTACGAAATAGTAAAAGTTTCTAAGGAATTTGGTGATGCATACAAAGGCGATTATGCACATTTTACATTAAAAGAGATTTATGAACAACATAAAACGGTTCTAAAAGCAGGAGAGAGAACTATCGATGCGATTGAAAAAGCTGCAGATCATATCAAACATGCAAAAAATATCTACATCACAGGAAGTGGTACAAGTTATAATTCAGCATTAATTGCAAAACAGATTTTATTAAAATACATTAAAATCAAGTCAGAACCGATCATGTCAAGCGAACTTCAATTTGCACCAAATAGTATCGAAGATAATTCCATCATGATTGCAATATCTCAAAGTGGTGAAAGTGCAGATGTTTTGGAAGCAGTCAAGATTGCAAAAAAAGCTAAATGTAAAACAATAGCAATTGTTAATTTGTTAACATCATCACTTGCACGTGAATCAGACATTGTAATAGGAATGAATTGTGGACCTGAAATAGGAGTTGCAGCAACAAAGAGTTTCACAACACAGCTTGTAATACTCTACAAAATTATTCAAAAATTAAGTGATAATAATAATAAGATAGATATTGATTTTGTGAAAATTTCTGAACTAATATCAGGAATATTAAAAAATCCTAAAAAAATTCAAAGAATTGCAAATGAAATAAAAGATATTTCAGATATCTATGTACTTGGAAGAGGAATGCATTATCCAATTGCAATAGAGGCAGCTTTGAAACTAAAAGAATTAACTTACATTCACGCAGAAGGAATTCCAGGAGGGGAGTTAAAGCATGGACCTCTTGCTTTAATGGATTCTAACGTATTTGTCATAATCATAAATCCAAATGATTCAACTTACTTGGATACACTAACAAGTGCAAGAGAGATCAAAGCACGAGGTGCAAAAATTATTGGTATATCCGATATAGAAAGTGATGTGTATGATTTTTGGATTGAACTTCCTAAATCAGATGAGGTAGGATATCCAATTTTAGAAATTATCCCTATTCAGCTATTAGCATATTACGCAGCGCTAGAAAAAAATACAGATCCTGATTATCCTAGAAATCTTGCAAAATCAGTTACAGTGAAGTAAATAATCTATGATATTCTTTTTCAGCTAGTTCTAAAAAATTTTTAGAATTATTTCCAGTTTTGAGCATCGATGCTATGATACTTCCACCAGCACCTACACCTTCTTTTGCAAACCCTTCTGAAAATGCTCTTAATCCAGGGTGTTTTGAATCTTTTAGGCCAGGATCTACAGAAATTATTGGTATATCAGCAATTTGTTTAACAACATCTACAAAATTTGCACTTTTATCATGTGTTATGTAAGAAGTTGTTCCAATCACAGTATTTTCTTCATTGAATCCAATTTTTGATGCAAATGCCAACACTGCAGACATCTGAGTTCCTCCAGCAAGCATTACTTTAGACATGTTTGAAACAGAGCTTAGCATTCCTGCTACAAAAGGAATCATAGGGTCACCAATTTTAGCAATTATACTATAAGGATGATCAGAATCAATTCTTTTAAGTGCAGAAGTAACAATTTGATTTTTCAATTCAACGGGATTGTTTGGGATGCTAGAACTTACTTTAGCATCAAACCCTAATGCACGTAATACAGCTAAAGCAGTAGTTGTTCCACCAGGAATACTTTCTCCTATTACCAGAAAATCAGTTAGAGAGGCCATGCTCCTTCCTACAATTCTACCATAGTCAACAGCATGTGATACTTGAGAATCAGTCATTGCGTCTTGGATTGAAATATTTTTTCCACTAGACATACATGTTTCAATAAAAGGTAATTTCGGTGAAACTTTACTTCCAGCATTTACGGTTAGATGAGGAATGCTTGCAGATTCTAAAGCTGTTTTTGTTAATAATGCAGGAGTTGGTTTTCCATCAGGAGTCATTGGGATTTTATCAATTGATTTACAATATCCATAGTGAAGATATTCAGCATCAGCTGGAGGAGTAAGTTTTATTGAATCTGTATCTGCACCTGCAAAAGTAATTCCTGGAATCTCACATGTTTCAGTATAAGATATGACAAGTGAAAAAAGAAATCTTCCTGAATTTACAGTTTGAATAAAATTTTGAGCCTGATCTATGTTACCAAATAATTCAAAATTTTCCAAAAAAAACTCACTGACCCATCATTTCAAGGAATTGTTGCTCTGGTCGTTTTTGCATAACAGGATTGGTGGTTTTTTCTTGGCCAAGAGAAGATATCTCTTTACTTCCATAATTATGTCCTGGATATAGGACTAGACTGTCATCTAATGAATAAAGTACGTCAAAGAGACTATGATAGAGTTCTTTTGCACTACCTCCAGGCAAATCAATTCGGCCACAATTTCCAACAAATAATGTATCACCTGAAAAAATCTTTCCATCTCCAACTAGACAGATACTGTCCTTAGAATGTCCAGGAGTATGAAATACTTTTAATTTTGACTTTCCAAATTCAATAAAATCTCCATCCTTTACTGCAATATCGTGTTTCAGTTCTGAATTTTCATGCTGGATTATAGGAGCTTTGGTAGATTCCACCATGGCTTCATTGCCCAATGTATGATCAAAATGATGATGAGTGTTTACAACATATTTAATTTTTAAATTATTTTTTTTAATGATCATCTCTAATTCGATCAAGTCCCACGAAGGATCAATGATGATTGCTTCGTTAGTACTCTCATCTTCAACAATATAGGAAAAATTTTGCATATTTCCAACTTGTATTTGATGGACTTTCATAGAATTCCCTCCTCTGCTTCTGGAGGAATTCCAATTTTTTCAGCAAACAGTTCCCCAGTCAAATCTTTTCTTTTAGGAATACCCTGTTTCATTTTATGAAATGTTACAGTCATATCACATTTTGAGTAAATATTTGCAGTCTCCCCTGTTTGTGGATCTAATCCAGATGGAACGTCAACTGCGAATTTGTAACAATTTGTTTGATTAATGTAATTTATTGCAGATGTATATGGTTCTCTAATATCTCCAGATATTCCGGTTCCAAATATTGCATCAACAATTATGTCAGGCTGAAAATCAAATTCAATAGAGTCACCATACAATAGTTTCACAGAAGGCATCTTCTGTAAGATAGACCAGTTCCAATTGCTTTCCTCAGTTTTGATCTTGTCAGGAGAACCAAGCAACATTACAGTAACTTTTGCTCCATAGCCAGACAGATGTCTAGCCATTACCAATCCATCACCTCCATTATTTCCCAAGCCTGCAAAGATTACAATATTTTTAGATTCGACACTGCCAAGTTTATCAACTAATCTTCTTACTGATGCAGCACCAGCATTTTCCATCATAAATTTTTTTAAAAATCCCATATCATGGCCTTTGTTTTCGATTTTATACATTTGATCAACAGTAATTTCCATAAAGATCCTAAAATCATATCCAAAATAAGAGCTTTGAAAATATGAAATATGTCTAAAATGGCACTAAATTAGCAGTTACAATTACTATTTTTATTCAATTTAAGATTACAAATTTTACAATCTAAGAGACAGGTATCCTCAGGACAATATCCACAAAATTGCTTCTTCATGCAGAATATAGAAAAAATAAAGAATTAAAGACATTGCCCAAATTTTGCTTTGAAAATGCAAATTATGCCTAAAATATGACTAAATTAATCGATTCTTTGAGATTCTGAAATCTTCCAGCAGTGATCATAAGTGAACAAATCAACACCACCAAGTCTATCAATCCATTTTGGAACAATTTCATCAGTACATTGTTGTGTTATAGAATCAGCATAGATTTGGAATACTAGCCAAGGATTTGAGAAACCGACTTCCTGTCCTATTGCCATAAAGGAGATTTCCTGGTTTGCTTTATCAGCACTTGTTTGAATATCTTCAAAGTATTCTTTTTGAATTTCTACATCTTCAGGGGTTCCTAGACGTGTAAGATGACCTCCAATAAATGTATCAAAATCATATTCTAGAACTTTGTCATGTGCTGCAAGAAATTCTGTTACATCTTGTGCCATTGCTAAATCCTTGAATGGAGTCCATCCAGGAAATATCACATCAACTAACATCAAAACTTTTTGATTTGGTGCATAGATGAAGATGTTTCCAGGTTCATGCATTGGCCCATAATATGCTAATTCTAATTTTTGATTTCCAACCTCTAGTGCGTATTTGTCTTCAAACGTTACAGTTGGTACTGGTCTGTTAGGATCATTTCTTTTTGATAGAGTATCAGTAATTTCTTGATGTGCAATGTATACTGCATCATCAGGGAACATACTGATTGAACCAACATGATCATTGTGAGTATGACTGTAAATTACATGGGTTACTGGTTCTTCAGTAACTTCTGCTATTGCTTTGAGATAGTTTTCTCCAATAGATGGAGGGGCGTCAACTACAATTACTCCTTGACCAGTTGTTAGAAACATTGCTTGATATGCGCCATCAGTTACCCAGTAAAGCCCGTCTTTAATTTCCTCAACCAAATATCCTTTAGAATAATCAATTTGAGGGCCCATTGAAGTTTCTGGAAGTGCTGCTGCAGTTCTCATTTTTTCAGGATGAACCGCAAACATGGATGCTATAACTTGCATGTTAGTAGAATCTTCTAGAATCGTTCCCCATCCACGTTCTACTAATGCGGATGCAGTAGATGGTGTAACACATGCAATTTTTCCTTTGTTGTTTTCTATCCAAACTTTGTCAATGCATATTTGATTATTTTCAACTGCAAATGCTTCTGTTGAAACTATACCCAATGACAAAACAAGAGGAATTAATACAAAAATTATCAGGTTCACGAGGAGTGACTATTTTAAATCAAATTTAAAGGATTGTGAAATTTGTATCTAAAAGTTCTACTTTGGGAATAGTTTCTATGATATTCCTAAGAGTTTAGCAAACGACTTTATCCTAGTTTTGAAACATCATCAAATATGACATTAAAGAACGTCAAATCATCGCTTAATAAAATTGCAAAAAGTTTAGGAGAGATTCAAGATTCAAGGGAATTTTTATTAAAAAATACAAGAGAGATAGTCATTTTATGTAGCAAATCAATCATTGCAGTACATAAAGGAGATTTAGTGAATGGAAAAAAGAATTTGAACAAAGCAGGGAAATTATTGAAGATGTATAAGAAAAAAGCAACTGGAGATCTGCGAAGGTATCTAATTACTCCAGAGCAAGAATTTGTAGAGGCTGCATGTCTTATTGCAATTGTAGAACAAAAAGAAATACCTTCAGATAAAATGTTATCAGTAATGCCAGAATCATATGTACTGGGATTATTAGATTGTGTAGGCGAATTAAAAAGACAAGTGTTTGATAAAATTAGAATTGGTGAAATAGATGAATCAATAAGGATTTTTGATACAATGGAAAATTTGTATCTTCAACTATACACATTTTCAATGTATGATAAAGTCGTTAAAGAAGCTCGAAGAAAGGTAGATGTTAATAGAATACTTGTAGATGATGTGAGATCGGTAATAACAGAAGAGAAGAGAAGAATGGAATTAATCAAAGTTTTAGAAAAATTACAAAAATAATCATCATCATCATCATTATAAAATGCGGGCGATGGGATTTGAACCCACGAACTCCTGAGAGACTAGCCCCTCAAGCTAGCGCCTTTGGCCAGGCTGGGCGACGCCCGCAATGAAAACTCTTTGCATGGTTTTTATAATCCTTGATTACTTTTTTGTTTGTGTTAATTCCTGTTAGATGTTTTACATGTGGGAATTTGGTTGCAGACAAATTTGACGATTATCAAAGTAAATTAAAGGCCGGAGAAGATGCAGTAAAGACTCTTGATTCCTTAGGAATCACAAGATATTGTTGCAGACGAATGCTTTTGACTACTGTTGAAACAATTCAACAAGTAATTCCATTCTACGAAGCAATTCAGAGAAGAAAACAAGAAGTTGAATTGGAACTAGAATAAATTGACCAAGATTTCTTCAATTGAAGGAAGGGTTATCTATAACAGTAGAGGAAGTAAAACAATCGAAGTAGACGTTAAATCTGATGGTAATTTTTTAGGAAGGGTTTGTGCTCCATCTGGAGCAAGTGTTGGAAAATATGAAGCAGTCAGTTTTCCAAATGGAAAACCTGAATCAAGTCTTAAAATTTTAAGAGAAAATGCTCAGAAATTCATAGGCATCGAATCTTCAGATCTCAAAGCAATTCAGGAGGTATTGAAAAATTTGGACAACTCTACAAATTACTCAGTCATTGGTGGCGCACTTGCTTTTGCAATAACAATTGCATCAATGGAATCAGCATCAAAAGCATTAGGAGAACCATTGTTTAAGACACTCTCATCTGAATCGTCGTTCAAATTTCCATTTCCATTGGGAAATATTTTAGGTGGCGGAGCACATGCAGGACCAGGAACACCTGACATTCAAGAGATTTTGATTTGTGCTACAGGTTCAAAAACAATAGAGGAAGCAATTGAAACTAATTTGCTTGTACATAGTGAATTACGTCGTGTTTTAGAAAAAGAGGATCCTACTTTTACAAATGGGAGAGGTGATGAAGGTGGATGGGCTCCAAAATTAGAAAACCAAAAAGCATTAGAAGTATCTGCAAAAGCATGTGAAAATTTAGGATTTACCTTAGGAAAAGAAGTATCGTTAGGAGTAGATTTTGCATCATCAACACAATGGAATGAAGAGAAAGGAAAATATATTTACGATAGGGCTGGGTTTGAAAATTCTACATCAGAGCAAATAGATTTTGCAGCAGACATCATTGAAAAATACAAGTTGATTTATGCAGAGGATGCAGTTCACGAAGAAGCATTTGAAGATATGGCCGAGCTTACATCTAAATTCCCAGATACATTAGTTACAGGAGATGATCTTACGGTTACAAATAAGAATATTCTAGCAAAGGCAATTAAAGCAAAATCATGTAATGCAGCAATTTTAAAAGTGAACCAAGCTGGTAGTCTTTTTGATGCATTGGAATTTGCTAATTTGGCAAATCAAAATAATATTCGATTAATAACATCACATAGATCTGGCGAATCCATAGATTCCCAAATATCTCACATAGGCATTGCAACAAAGTCAAAAATGCTCAAAGTTGGTGTAGTTGGAGGAGAAAGAATATCAAAACTAAACGAGTTATTGCGACTATCAGGGGATGATTTAATATGTGGCATGGCAGAGATTTAAAATCGCAATGAGTGAACTAACTGAGAAAACAGACATCAAAAAAAAGGTTCTAGCTACCGGAATTAGGGTAGGAACACAAGTAAAGACAAAATTCATGAAACCATTCATCACAAAAGCTAGTCCCGAAGGGCTCTACATGCTTGATTTAGACATCACACTAGAGCGCATTAAAACAGCAGCAAAATTCATCAATAGACTAGGAACAGATAATCTCATTGTATGTTCTGCAAGACAATACGCAGAAACACCCATTGAAAAGTTCTGTGAGATGCTAGATTCAAAGAATCTTTTAAGAAGATTCATGCCAGGCACATTAACAAATCCATCACTGCCATATTATATTGAACCAAAACTAGTTTTGATTTCAGATCCACAAGTTGATGAACAAGCAATTATTGAAGCAACTAATGCAGGAATTCCAATCATAGGCATTGCAAATACAGACAACATTACATCAAACCTAGATGTGATCATTCCAGCAAACAATAGAGGAAGAAAAGCTCTTGCAACTGTTTATTGGTTATTGGTTCGTCAAATTCTAATCGAACGTGGTGAATTAAAAGAGGATGAAGCAATGAAGTATGAAATTGATGATTTTGAGACAAAAGCTACTGAAGAGGAAATAGAATAAATCAATTATAATTTTAAAGTATTTAATTGAAATCTAAAGCTTCAGCTCCAGGAAAAGTGATTCTTTTTGGAGAGCATTTTGTAGTATATGGAATCAAAGCAGTTCTTTGTGCAATAAATAAAAGAATCACAGTAACGGCTGAAAAAGTTGATGGGGACAAGATATCAATAAAATCAAACATAGGGAATTTAGAATTAGGTCCAAATAAATCAATTTCAGAAATTAATTCACCATTAAAACCATTTTATTATTTAGCAGACAAAATGATAAAAAATCAAAGCACTGGAATTGACATTAAGATAGAATCAGATATTCCGTTAGGAGTTGGGTTGGGTTCTTCATCTGCATGCTGTGTTGCAGGTGCTGCTGCAATTTCTAGATTATTTAAAGATACAACCAAAAAGGAAATTTTAGAAATGGCAATTGAAGCTGAAAAGACAATTTTTGAAAATACATCTGGAGCTGACTGTACTGTATGCACATATGGAGGAATAATGGAGTATGATAAAAAAAATGGATTTACCAAAATAGAATCCCAACCTAATTTCCATCTTGTAATAGCAAATTCAAATACAGAACATTCCACAAAATCAATAGTTGCAAAAGTAAAAAAATTCAAAGATAGAAATGAAGAAGAGTTTTCCAGATTATGTGATAATGAATCAAGACTAGTTGAAGATGTTTTAAAACTATTAAAAATTAATAATGTTGAGGAATTGGGCAGTAAAATAACAGAGAATCAAAAGTATCTTGAAACAATAGGAGTCTCAAACAATAAATTAAAAGATATGATCCAGGTGGGTCAAAAAGTATCTTTTGGTGCAAAAATTACAGGTGCAGGAGGCGGTGGTTGTATTTTTGCCTTGACAGACACATCAAATTTAGATCAAACCATGAATGAATTTCAATCTAAAAACTATGATTGTTTTTCAGTAAAAATTGATTTTAAAGGACTGGATACTTTTTAATTGACTATATAATTGTGAACAGCATGATTCTGATAAAATTAGGCGGATCAATAATCACAAATAAAGAAAAACCACTATCAACACGAAGAAAAACAATAAACAATATTTCTAAAAGTTTAAGAAAAATTGATGAGCCCATAATTATTGTTCATGGAGGCGGCTCATATGGACACTATTGGTCTGTCAAATATAATATGCACACAAAAGAAAGAAAATATGATCTGAGAGGTGTTGCGATTGTTAAAAATTCAATGATTGAATTAAATAAAATTATTTTAGATTCATTGTTAAAAAATAATCTAAATCCATATTGTCTTCCACCGACTGATTTTATGTCAGGAAATAAACCAATTTTGAAAAAAATTAAAGAGATTGAAAAAATAGCTAAATCAGGTTTTATTCCAGTCACATATGGAGATGCACTATGGTATGGTCAGAAAAAGACATACATTTTATCAGGAGACAAAATAATGACTCATCTAGCAAAAATACTAAAACCAAGACTCTGTATTTTTGCATTAAATGAAGACGGGTTATACTCAGATCTAAAATCAAAAAAATTAATTTATGAATTAAAAAATGAACTTCCATCAATAACTAAAAATAAAATGGATGTAACAGGTGGAATGACAAGAAAATTAGAAGAAGCATTAAAGATTTCAAAGAGTGGGATAAACGTCTTCTTTGCAAATGGAAATAAACCCGAAAGAATTGTAAAAGCGATTAAAAATAGGACATTTGAGGGAACATTGTTTAGAGGTAAATAAAATGTCCGAAGAATTAGTAATTTTAGTTGATGAAAACGATAATCCAATAGGCAGTGAAGAAAAGGTGAAGTGTCATTTACCAAATGGAAAACTACACAGAGCATTTACTGCATTATTGTTTGATAATGATGGAAGATTAGTGCTTACAAAGAGAGCAAAGGAGAAAATGTTGTGGCCTAATGATTGGGATGGAACATTTGCTAGTCATCCAAGAGAATCAGAAACTTATGTGTCATCAGGAGAAAGAAGAATGCCAGAAGAATTAGGAATTAAGGGGACTTTAGATTATTTACATAAATTTGAATATCATGTTCCATACAGAGATATTGGTTCTGAAAATGAAATTTGCGGAACTCTAATTGGTGTGATTGACAAAGCCACAAAATTAAAAGAGATCGAATGCGAGATTGACGAAATTAAATGGATTTCGGCAAAAGAGTTACTTTTAGAATTAAAAGCAAATCCACAAATTTATTGCCCTTGGATGCTAATTGCGCTAAGATTATTAGACAAATCTGAGAAATCAATGCTAGAAAAATATGCAAGTGTTTTATCCACATGGATGGATAGTAAAATAAAAGATGAGTTACAAAAAGCGATTAAAAATCATCTACCAGATAATCAATGGAGAATAGTAAATGGAAAAAACTAAGCAGATTGAAGAAAATGCAATAATTATAAACAAATATCTAAATTCAAAACTAAAAGGTGATCCTAAGAAACTATATGATGCGGCAGGACATCTAATTGTAAACGGCGGGAAAAGACTCAGACCATATATGGTAATCAAGAGCTGTCAAATTCTAAAAGGAAAAATATCTAATGCAATGCCAGCTGCAAGTGCTGTGGAGATGGTTCATAACTTTACGTTAGTTCATGATGACATTATGGATAATGATGAAATGCGTCATGGTGTTCCAACAGTACATAAGAAATTTGGAATACCAATAGCAATTCTTGCAGGTGATGTTTTATTTTCAAAAGCATTTCAAATAGTCACAGATACAAAATTATCGACTAGTTCTACCGCTCAATTAGTTTCTAGACTTGCTAAAGCTTGTGTAGATGTATGTGAGGGACAATTACTAGATGTAGAAATGGCTGAAAAAAGGAAAATTCCATCACAAGCAGAATACATAACAATGATTGAAAAAAAAACTGCAGCATTATTTGATGTATCATGTGCAATGGGAGCAATTTGTGCAACGACCAAAATTAGTGATATTTCAAATCTCTCATCATTTGGAAGAAATTTAGGAATAGCATTTCAAATAACAGATGATCTCATAGGAGTAATGGGAGATCCAAAAATTACTAAAAAACCTGTAGGAAATGATCTTAGAGAGGGCAAAAAATCACTGCCAATTCTAATGGCAATAAAATTAGCAAAAGGTAATGATAAAAAAATAATTCTCAAAGCATTTGGAAATTCAAAAGCATCTAAAAAAGATCTTAACAAGGCAGTTGATGTTATTAGATCTTTAGGAATAGAAGAAAGTGTAAGAAAACAGGCTCTAAAATATTCATGTAAAGCCAAAAAATCATTATCAAAATATTCTGGTTCTGCTAAAGTTGAATTAATTTCATTACTAGATTTTGTTGTTAAAAGAAGTTTATAATTACAATATATGATGATCTAAATGGATGAAGAATTAAAGACAGAGATAAAAAAAATGGCTCTTCAAAATGCATATGAGCATAAAGGAGAGACTAGAGATAAAATAATTTTGGGAAAAATTCTTGGAACAAAACCAGAATTTAGAAACAAAGTAAAAGAAATCACAGATGATATTTCTGATATTGTTACACAAGTTAATCAAATGTCATTAGAAGAGCAAAAAAAAGAAATTGAGAAAAACTTTCCAGAAATTTTAATACCTAAAGAAAAAATTGAAGAAAGAGAAGGCTTTCCAGAATTAAAAGATGCAGTGTATGGTAAAATAATCACAAGATTTCCTCCAGAACCCAATGGTTATCCCCATATCGGTCACGCAAAAGCAGCTATCATTAATTCTGAATATGCAAAGATGTATGGTGGGAAATTTATTTTAAGAATGGATGATACAAATCCAGAAGCAGAACGCATGGAATATCATGCTGCCATCAAAGTTGGATTAGAATGGTTGGGAATAAAATTTGATGTGATTAAAAATACATCAGATGATATGGAGATATTTTACGAGAAGGGAACAGAATTAATTAATTCAGGAAAAGCTTACGTTTGTACTTGTAAAAGAGAAGACATTAGCAAAAATAGAAGAGAGCGAAAAGCATGCAAATGCAGTATGGGAGATGTTGATAAAAATTATAAAAATTGGGAAAAAATGAGTAATAAATTCAAACCAGGCGATGCAATTGTCAGATTTCGCGGAGATATGAAAGCAGATAATGCAGTTATGCGAGATCCAGTATTATTCAGAATCATTGAAGGTAAACATTACACATTAGGGGAAAAATACAGAATTTGGCCTAGTTATGATATGGCAGTTGCAATTGAAGATAGTATTGATGGTGTAACTCATGCATTTCGTTCAAAAGAATTTGAACTAAGAGAGGAGCTAATTAATGCAATTTTAGATGCGTTAAACATGAGAAAACCAGTGCAAGGATTCTTCTCCAGATTAGAATTCAAAGGAATGCCTATTTCAAAGAGAATTATTAAACCATTGATTGAAGAAGGTAAAATTTCATGGTATGACGATCCAAGGTTACCAACACTTGAAGCATTACGTAGAAGAGGAATCAAACCTGAAGCCATAAGGAAATTTATCATGTCATTAGGGTTGACCAAAGCAAATACCCTAGCACCATTTGACTCACTAGAAGCATTTAATCGTAAATTTGTAGATGCAAGTAGTATTAGATTATTCATGGTAAGTAATGCAAAAAAACTAACAGTAAAAAATTTACCAATTTCATCTATTGAGATTCCTAACCATCCAGTTAATAACATGGGAAAAAGAGAAATCAAGATTGATGGAGATTTTTACATTTCTGGAGATGATGCTCAAACAATCAAAACAGGAACACAAATTCGCCTTTTAGGTTTAGGGAATATATCCATAACAAAAGAAGGTAGTGAGTTAGAAGGTGAGTTTATTGAGAATGGTAAAACAGATGATATTTTAAAAATTCAATGGGTCTCTCAAAAAACAGCATATCAAATCAAGATGATTATTCCAAAAGCATTGTTTATCAATGATGAGTTTAACGAAGATAGTTTAGAAGAATTAGACGTTTATACAGAACCACATTACTTACAATTAAAAGAAGGTGAAGAAGTACAATTTGTTAGATTTGGATATTGCAGAAAAGATTCACAAAATCAAGCAATTTTCACACACAAGTGATCAATAATGAAAATTGCACGATTGTTACACAATAATAATGAGACATATGGTTTCATAAAAGGAGATAAAGTATCTACAAAAGATGAGATTACTTATTTAACAGGAGTTCCAATCCCTCAAACTGTAAAAGATTTCCTTTTTGATGGATGGTATGATGAAATTAAAAATAAAATAAACGATTTGCCCTATGGAGAAGATATTTCAAAATACAAATTATTAGCACCAATTGCAAATCCAAGTAAAATAATTTGCTTGGCATTTAATTATATGGATCATGCCAAAGAGCAGGGATTGAGCCCACCAGAAGATCCTGCGCTAGTAATGAAACCACGAACTGCACTAAACAACACTGAGTCAGATATCGTATGCCCTGATTTTGTAACACAATTAGATTATGAGATAGAGTTAGCCCTAATTATTGGAAAAAACTGTAAAAATGTTAGCATTGATGAGGCATCAAAAGTAATATTTGGATACATGATACTTAACGACGTTTCTGCAAGAGACATTCAATTCAAAGATAAACAGTTCACTAGAGGAAAAAGTTTTGACTCATTTGCTCCATGTGGTCCATGGATAACAACTACCGATGAGATCAAGGATGTTCAAAACCTAAAAATGACAACCAAGGTCAATGGTAATTTGAGACAAAATTCTTCTACAAACAACATGTTCATAAAAATTCCAGAAATTGTTTCAAAAATTTCACGAGTAATGACATTAGAAAAGGGAGACATTATTTCTACTGGAACACCAGCAGGTGTAATGCTAAACAAACCAAATGCTGTATTCTTAAAGGATGGAGATAAAATAGAAATGGAGATTGAGGGACTTGGGTTTTTAAAGAATACTGTACGATTTGCAAAATCTAATTAGAGTAAATATTTTTTCATTAGATGAAAAGAAATTTTATGTTCTAAAGTATCAAATTTAGGTAGTTTTTCAATTGTTAAAATTTGAATACGTTGATAATTTTTGTTTAAAGCATAATTTTGTAAAAATGAAAGTATTTGAATCACAGTAACATCATGAGCTGAAAATAATGTGACTATCATTGTCCTATCAAAATGCTCCGAATCAGTAATGATTGCCAAAGATGTATTTCCATCTACACTAGATTTAATAATTTTATTTTGTTGAGAAAACAAGGACACCAGTTCATCATACAATGGAATCCATCTCCAAGACTTTACATAATGTGTGTATAATTTACAATCAAGGGATTTTTCAAAATCAATATTGTTATGATTTGAATTTGTTTTAGGATCAAGTGAATAAAAATTCCAAGTTTGAAAAATATCATAATTTAATGAATTTGCCATGGAAAGAGAATTAGTATTTTGTGTATCAATGAGCATATAAGAAAATGAGATGTTTTTTTCTTTTCCAGTAGATTCTACATGTTTTACTAATTTAGATGCTATTTTCTTTCTACGAAAATTTGGATCAACCCTTATACCTTCAATCCAAATTTGATCTTTTGAATAAAATGCATGACATATTCCAATTGGAAATTGATTTTCACATACAAACAAATTTCCTTCTGATAACCAATAATCCCATACTTGAGGTATATAATCACCCCAAGAAAAAGTGTCAGTACAAAATTTTAAAACATGAATTTTATCTTCAATATTTGCTTCTCTTATAATCAAATCCATAACATACAAAAAAATATTAAGAATAATAAGATAAAACTACAATGGGAAAAATAATAGTTGGTAAAACATCAGATATTCCAGCTGGAAAGATGATTAAGGTATCTGTTGACGGAAGAGACATTTTAGTTGCAAATATCAATGGTGAGTACTGTGCTACAGATGATTCATGTACACATTCAGGCTCCAGTTTATCTGAAGGAAAATTAGATGGATGCATAATCACATGTGGATGGCATGCAGCTGAATTTGATTGTAAGACTGGAAAACTAGTTAAATTTCCCGCAAAAATTAGAGATTTAACATCATACAATATTGTTGTAGATTCAGATAATGTATTTGTGGAGATGTAACTATATACCTCTAATTTTTAACAAAAGGTGTAAGAAATGGCAGATAAGAATCAAAATAAAGAAGCAATGAAAGAAGCAATTGAAACATTAAATCAAATTGTTTCAAGTAATTCTACGCCAAAAACAATTAAAAAATCTATTACAGATTTGATTGTAGATCTAAATAATCAAGAGTATTCATTGTCAGTAAGAGCAGCAAACACAATTAGCTTATTAGATGACGTTACACAAGATCCCAATATGCCTTCATATGTTAGAACCCAATTATGGCAAGCAGTTTCAAAATTAGAAAGTATAAGAGAATAAATTCACGCTTGCTTTAAAAATAATAATGAAAATTGAAGAGTATTTAGAGAAACTTCCAAAGAATGTACTAAGCGGGGAAGATATTCAATTACCTGAAAAATCTTTTAGAGAGATTTTTGAATTTGTGAATTTAGGCAAAAATGATAATTTTTATCATTTGGGTTGTGGCGATGGAAGAGGAATTGAGATTGCAGTTAAGGAGTTTAAAGTGAAAAAGGCTGTAGGCATTGATAATAATCCTAAAAAAATAAGTGATGGAAAAAAAAATCTAGACGAAAAAAAGATTCAAGGAGAAATGATATGTCAAAATATAGAGAACTCAGATTTTTCAGATGCCTCAGTAATTTTGTTCTGGTTTACAGATGAAAAGATAATAAGTCAAATGCTAGAAAAATTTGAAAAATTAAAACCAGGAACAAAAGTAATCACAATTTGGGGACCGTTACAAGATTGTCTTCCTGATAAAGTAAGGTTTCCATATATTATCAATAAAACGCCATTCAAGAAAGCGCCTAGCCTACAAGATCAATTACTAGCAATTTTTGGTGTGAAATGTGTAGATTTTGTAACGGCGTGGGAATTTGCAGAAAGATACACCAAATCTATAGGGTCTCCTGAAATTAAAAATGATCGTTTTTTAACAATTATACAAACATTAGTTATTTGGATTAACGCTAAAAAATTAGGTGTTGCGTGTGGTGAAGAAATTCCTGAATCGATCCAAACATACATGAATATCATGAAAATGCATTTTGATATAGATTTTGAATATATGTTAAAGGAGTAAAACTGTGTAATCCTTTTATTTTGTTTTCATATATCAATACCATGGAAAACAGGATTAATATCAACGTCTCTACAGTAGATTATGACAAAACAAGTAAGGCACTAACTCATCAACTACTGCTTTTAGAAGAGATGGTTCATAGTAATGAAGATTTTGTAATGACAGATTCAGAATTTGCTTTTGGTTGGCACTTTTTTGTATTGAGTGTAAATAAGTCGCTAGTAGAAAAATTAACAGATGTTATGGGATCAGACTTTGAAAAATTAAAGGGAAAAGGAATTGAGAAAAAATTTCTTACATGGCTTACAAAAAATATAGAAAGCAAATCTCCTAGATTCAAACTTGCGATCAAAGAAGAGATGGAATCTAGTAAATTTGGTATATTTTAAAATAATAAAAAACAATATGCACTTGTCTAATTTAAAGTCCTTTAATTTTAGATATTAAAGTAAGTACAGATAGAGAGGTGAATAATTTATTCTTGCTTTACTTTACCATGATAAAAAAATTGTTTATATGGGAAAAGTTATGATATAGTACATTGTCAGATTTTCTATTACCTAAACTACCATATGCATATGATGCATTAGAACCTCACATTGATGCACAGACTATGGAGATACATCATTCAAAACACCATCAAGCATATACCAATGGATTAAATGATGCATGGGAAGATATGTCAAAAGAAAATCAAGACCAAGGATTACTCATGATACTTGCAGACTTGGATCAACTTAAACCTGAAGTTAGAGATAGAATCAACTTTCATGGCGGTGGGTACAACAATCATGAACTATTTTGGGAGAGTATGAAACCAAATGGTGGTGGAGAGCCTAGCGGCGCACTAAAAGATGAAATAGTTAAGGAATTCGGAAGTTTTGAGAAATTCAAAGAGACATTCTCTGTAAACACAGCAGCCATTCAAGGTAGTGGTTGGGGATGGCTAGTTTATGAACCAAAATCAAAGAAAATTAAATTTAAAACAACAGCAAATCAAGACAGTCCAATCACAGAAGAGATAGTACCACTCTTAGGATTAGATGTATGGGAGCATGCCTATTATCTAAAATATGAAAACAAAAGACCAGATTACATATCGGCTTGGTGGAATGTGGTAAACTGGGAAGAAGTAGAATCTAGATTTTCAAGAGCAGCAAATACTGCAAAAGCATTATTTACGAAATATAGATAGAATAGTTCCTGCATCAAATAAGGAATTATTGATAAGAGTTACAAAATTAATAATAAAGAAGAGTTTCTAGAATTAAGATTATTATTGTTTATCATCATAGATCTTAATTCTATTCGTATACGGCTAAATCATTTTTGAGATAAGTGCTTATTATTAAAGAGAAATGTGGACTATCAGAGTTCTAAACATAAAAATGAAGGGCCCTCGAGGGGAATCGAACTCCTGTCCGAGGATCCACAATCCTCTATACTAACCACTGTACTACGAAGGCCACAAAGAATTGAATTTGTTTATCCTGTAATAATCTTTAAGTTCTAACTGAAAATTAGGCTGTAGATTTATTATTAACTAGATAGAATTTCTAATATGCGATTATGGTGGATTGCAATGGCAGTAACAATTGGAATAACTTGGGTTGGAGTGAATTATTTACTTCCTTTCAAATAGTCTCAAGTCTCAATATTTTCTAATTTTGTTGATAATCCAAAATGAATATACCAATTATAGCGATCGCTTTAAATTTGTTATATTAAGATATTTTTCAACTTGAGAAAAGGATTCCTTGCCAACAGATTGCGTTCTAATAAAAAATTAGAAGAGGTTATTGAAAGTAAGATTGAGATCATAGAGAGTAAAAATTTTGTTTGGGTTGATTTACAAAATCCCGATAGAAATGATGTGGAAGAATTAGCTAAAAAATATAATTTTAATACGCTAAACATCGAAGACTGCATGACAAAGTTTGAATTGCCAAAACTAGATAGTTATGATGATCACTTCTTTGTGATTCTACATTTTCCACCACTATCAAAAAAAATTGGGGTATCAAGGAATAGTCAATTATCAATATTTATTGGAAAGGATTTTCTGGTTACAGTACATCAAGGGGATCTTAAACCATTAATAGAATTAGTAGACATATGTAAAAATAATTCAGAACCGCAAAGAAAGAATCGATTATTAGGAAAATCATCAGGACTATTACTTTATGAAATCATAGATGTTTTAGTAGATGACCTTTTACACACATCTAGAAAAATAATTGCAAATCTAGATGAAATAGAAGATAGAGTGTTTGATGAAACAAAACCAGTGGCAAGAAACATATCTTTGCTGAGAAGAGAGATCAATAAATTAAGAAGAATTGCCAATCCATTGAAAAAATTTGTGTTAGAAATTGCAAAACAAGTAAAAAGATTTTCCGAAGAAGACGAACAACTTGGGTTTTACTATGATGATGTAATTGATCACATTGAGAAAGTAATAGAAACATTAGAAGAATCAAGAGAAACTATGGAAATTTACAAAGATACTGATTTTGTGTTAAGTACAGAAAAAACAAATAAAGTACTTGGAATGTTAACTATTATCTTTACATTAGCCATTCCATCTACAGTAATTGGAACATTTTATGGAATGAATGTTAATTTGCCAGGTGGTATTGGAGATCAGATAATGTTCCTAGGTCCATTTACAACTTTTATAGTAATCATTATTGCGTCTGCTATACCAGCAATTCTAATGTTTGTATATTTCAGAAAATTAGGATGGATTAGTAATTAAGATTAGAATAATTTAGAACATATCATGAAGATTTATTTTTATCATAGCTAATGAATTATCTAGAATCAGTAATGAGAATCAAAAGATCAGAATTATTTCCAACATCAGGATGGATTTCAGTAATACTTTAGTAACTATTTGCAAAATAGCAAGCACAAAAAACCATTAGATGAAATTAATACAAATTCACCAATAGGAATTATAAAATAAAATGTATGTTTCAATAAATAAATAGTCTAAATTATATTAGAACCAATACAAATTTGTCTAAAAAATTATATTCGTAAATAGTAAAAAAGTATGAAAATTCAATATTTCTTATTAAAAAATAAAATTGGATAAATATAAGCAACATTAACTTAAACCATGGGTAAAATAAGAATTAGAACTGGAAGAGGTACAGGTACTATTGAAGTTGATGATGATCCTACAAAGTGGTCAGGAGATGAATTTAGAAAAATTCAACATGCACGTAAAAAAGCGGCAGCAAATAGAATGGTTCACACAGGTAGAGGAACAGGTTCTAAACGACTAGGCGATATGCCTGATCCAAGAGCAAGACCTTCAACAGAAGGAATGACAAGAAGCACAGGTAGAGGCACTAGTTCAAGAAAGAGTAAAAACAAAGGCTCTGTATAGAAGTAGGGCCTTATTTTTTAAAATTTTATTTTACTATGTTTTTAATAGGTTAGAATCTACTAAATTTTGATATCAGCATTACTTGATTTTAGTTTGTTCCAGTCTGCAAGGAAATTCTCTAAACCAATTTTTGTCAATGGGTGTTCTAGCATTTTATCTAAAACTGCGGGTGGTAATGTTACTACATCTGCTCCTATTTTTGCAGCATCAATTACATGTAAAGGATGACGAATACTTGCAACAAGAATTTGTGTTCCAAAATTATAATGTGAAAAAATTTCTTTAATTTCTTTAATTAGATGCATCCCATCTTGACCGATGTCATCTAGTCTACCAATAAATGGACTAACATACTTTGCCCCTGATTTTGCAGCAAGTAAAGCTTGATTTGGAGAAAAGATCAATGTAACATTGACAGGTATTCCCTCAGATGAAAGGGATTTGCATGCTTTTAGACCATCAGGTGTCATAGGAACTTTGACAACAACATTATTACCATATTCACGAAGACGTTTTCCTTCTTCCATCATTCCAGAATATTCTGTACTAACAACTTCCAAACTAACATCACCTTTAATGATGTTTGTAATCTCTTTCATTGCATCTTTTGGATTGCCACCTTCCTTTGACATAAGAGAGGGATTGGTTGTAATACCATCTAGTAATCCCATATCATTGAATTTTCTAATAGATTCAAGATTAGCGGTATCAAGAAAAATTTTCATAGTTTTTTACTCCTAATTTCTTGGACTTGTTTTACCATATTAAAAGATGTTATTCCATGTCTTTCTAGAAGTAAGTGAATTTCATCATCTCTAGCAGATTCTCCAAACATATCTTGTACTCCAATTCTCCTAATAGGTACAGGATACGATTCAGAAACAGATTCTGCTACAGCAGATCCCATTCCACCAATAATATTATGCTCTTCAGTAGTGACAATACAGCCAGTTTCCCTTGCTGCTTTTTCCAAAATGCCATGATCAAGGGGTTTTATTGAAAAAATATCTAAAACCCTACAAGAAATTCCTTCTTGTTGTAATGATTCAGCTGCTTCCAAAGCCATCCTAACGGTAATTCCACATGCTGCAATAGTGCAATCAGAGCCATCTCTTAGAGTAATTCCCTTGCCAATTTGAAAATCTTGAGATTCAGAATGAATCAAAGGGGTTTTTGATCTTGCCATTCTCATATAAAATGGACCGTATTCTCTTGCCATCAACTGAATTAATTTTGAAACTGCAACAGTATCAGCAGGAATAAAAACGTGAAAATTTGGAATTACTCTCATTATTGCAATATCTTCAATTTGTTGATGTGAGCCACCGTCAGGACCAACAGACAAACCACCATGAGATACAACTAATTTAACATTAAGACCTTTTCTGCCACCAGGGAGAGATGGGTAAGCAACATTATTTCGAATTTGATCAACTGCTCTTCCAGGCAGAAATATAGCATAAGTGCTAGCAAATGGAATCTTTCCAGAAATTGCCAATCCAGATGAAATTGTAACGAGATTTCCTTCGGCAATTCCTACATTAAAAAATCTTTCTGGAAATATTTTACCAAATTCAGAAGTTTTTAGTGAATCAGTTGTATCTGCACCTAAAACAACGATATTTGGATCTTCTTTTCCAGCTTGAATCAAAGATTTTGAATATGCTGAACGCATGTCAGTCATTATTGGTTCATTCAAAGGTATCCTCCATCTAGCGCAATTTTTTTAATTTGTTCTTGTTTTTCTCCTATGACATGTAACTCAATCCATTTGTTTACCAAGTCCTTTCCTCCTAACTCATGACATTTATCAAGTAGAAGACATCTTCTAGAATGTACAACTTCATTCCTAAAATCCCTGATTGCAGCATGTACGTCCTGCTGTCCAATTATAGCTCCACCACCAACAAATACACGCGCTCCATCTCTAAAAATAGAACCAATATTTCCAAGATTTACTCCACCGTCAGCTTCAATATAACCCGAAAAATTGTGTTCTTTTAAGATAGAACTCAACCTTGCCATTTTTGCATGTGTTTCTTCAATGTATTTTTGACCAGATTTTCCAGGCACCACTGACATGACAATAAGTTGATCAATAGAATGTAGAAAGTTGTATGACCATTCAGGCAATTCAGTATCAGGATTAATTGCAAGTCCGACACCAACTTGATCTTGTTTCAATAGATCATGAATCTCTCCAAAACTGGATTCGTCAGTAACTTCTGCATGAACTGTTATAATATCACTTCCAGCATCGATGTAATCTCTAACATGTTTTACGGGTTCGCTAATCATTAAATGAGAATCAAATGGAATAACAGTGAGAGGTCGTAGTTCTTTGATTTTATTATGGTCAAAAGTTTTTGTAGGGACAAATTTGCCATCCATCACATCAAGATGAATATAATCAGATCTGCCAGATACACATCTTTTAATTTCATTTTGTAAATTTGACATATCTCCTGCAATAATAGAGGGCGCAATCATAAATTGAGAATCTAACTCAAGATTAATCACAGGAACAATATCAGAATCAGGGGATTTACCATGCCATTGTGGATTATTTTCCATATGTTCAATTGATTTTCCCTTTAGGGTTCTAGAGACAATAATTGTGGGTACACCTTGTGTTGCATTAGCTTTTGCAAGTGCTGCATCAATTTGTTCAATTCTATGTCCATCAATTTCAATTACATTCCAACCAAATGATCTCCATTTATCACCAGTCTTCCAACGTGATGCATCTCTCCACATTTCAGAAAAATTATCACCTTCTAATTGTTCATCAAGAGGCATTATTTTTTCAGTGTAGGAATCTTGTTGAATAAAATTCCTATCAAGAAAAACAGTGAGGTTATCAACTTTGTATTTTGCAGCCGTCATAGCAGCTTCCCAAATCTGACCTTCATCAGATTCGCCATCACCAATAATTGTATAAACACGATATTGTTTGGAATCAATTTTTGCTGCAAGCGCCATTCCAATAGAATAAGATAGTCCAGTACCTAAAGAACCTCCACAAAACTCTACACCAGGACATTTTAGATCTGGATGCCCCTGTAACCTACTTCCAAACTTTCGCAGTGTTCTGACTTCAGATTCTGAAAAATATCCTGCAACAGCCAGATTGGAATACAAACCTGGAGCAGCATGACCTTTAGATAGAACTAAACGATCGCGATCTTCCCATTGAGGGTTTTTAGGATTAAAGTTAAGATATTTGTTATATAGGCACCCAAGAATTTCTGCCATAGAAAAAGAACCTCCAGGATGACCAGAACCAGCCGAATCAATTGACTCTATTACCAGTTTTCTTGCTCTAAGAACATTCTTTTTAGTGAGATAGTAATTAAGACCCATCTAAAATATTGTTAAGATGAAGTAAATATCTACTTTTGTAAAATTTTAGTTTGATCGTAATTAAGTGAGAACGCGGAAATTAAAGAAAATACTCCAACATGTTATATTAATAGTCAGGTTATTTGTGTACAAAATTTGCAAAATTAATTATTTTTTTGCCAGAAGTAAAATTTCAAGAATGGAAAAGCAAAATTAATTCCAGTCATGAAATCAATTTCACCGAAATAAAGAATCACCAGTTTTTGTAAGATCATCTAGTTTACTAACAATTAACAGCAGTCCTTTAAAGTAAATCTAAATAATACTTGAAAAAGTAGGCATTCATATGAGAATTAGAATTGAGAGTTCAAAAAAGAAAACTAGCCTTCTTTGTGGATTTGTGTTAGAAAATTCAACCACAGTTTTAGGATTGGAAAAGTTCGATGCTAAAAAATCCTCAATCATAGATCAAACTGTAAAAGATATGAAAGGAAAATTAGGAGCATTAAGCATAATTCCTTGTTCAGAAAAAGATTCAATTCAAAGAATTCTGCTTGCAGGGTTGGGTGAAAAGGGCAATATGACAAAAGATACCATCAGATCAGTGTCTGGAAAAATTGCTCAAAAAGCAAGAGAGTTAAAATTAAAAGAGTTTACTATAATTGCACCTCCAAGTTTTGTGGAAGATACAATTTTGTCAGTTTCTCAGATTGTAGAAGGATCAAAAATGGGATTATACAAATTTGATAATTTCAAATCAGAAAAATTAGATGATTCTCCAGATTTGACAATTATTGTTTCTAAATCAGATAAAATTTCAAAGGCTATCAAAAATGCCGAGATTATTGCAGATGGTGCAATATTTACAAAAAGTATTGCAAATTTACCTCCAAACAAATGTACACCTACTACACTAGCAAATTTTGCAAAAACAATTTCTAAAAATAATAAGTTAAAATGCAAAGTTATTTCTGAACCCGAACTAAAAAAGAGAGGTTTTTGTGGAATATCCGCAGTTGGTCAAGGAAGTAAAAACCAACCAAAACTAATTGTTTTAGAATATAATAACGGATCAAGAAATGAAAGACCCATAGTTCTAGTAGGAAAGGCAGTAACATTTGACACAGGTGGTATATCATTAAAACCAGGAGACAAAATGGATGAAATGAAATTTGATAAATGTGGTGGATGTACAGTTCTTGGAATTATGAAAGCAGTATCAGAGTTAAAACTACCAATCAATGTTGTAGGAATTATTCCTTCTGTTGAAAATATGCCTGGTGGTGAATCATACAGACCTGGCGATATTATAAAATTGTATAGTGGAAAAACTGCAGAAATTCTAAATACAGATGCAGAAGGTAGATTGATTTTAGCTGATGCATTATCATATGGAGAAAAAACTTATTCACCAAAAACAATAATTGATTTTGCTACATTGACAGGTGCATGTATAGTTGCATTAGGTACCAATGTGGCCGGAATGGTATCAAATAACGAAAAACTAACAAAGAAGATCTATGACGCTTCCAGCAGAACCACAGAAGAGGTTTGGGAACTTCCATTAAATCAAGATTACATGGATATGATAAAATCAGAAGTCGCAGATATGAAAAATGTCGGAATAGGCAGAGCTGCTGGAACCATCACGGCTGCAGCTTTTTTGAGGAATGCCATTAAAGATACACCGTGGGTTCACTTAGATATTGCAGGAGTTGCGTGGACACAGACAGGTACAAAAGAAAAATCGTATAATCCAAAGGGTGCAACAGGTTTTGGAGTAAGATTGATTTTAGATTATTTACAAAATCTGTAAAATCAGTATCCTCTACTATTTCTATCAGGTGTACCGACATTTGGATTTCTAAAACCATGCTTCTCCATCATATGGTTAAGAAATCTAATATCATCAGAAAAAGATTCTCCACATACAGAACAATTTGCCATTGAAATCACATCAATTTGGTTTACTGGATATTAAAAGATTGATTGAAAAGTAGAAGATGCCAGCACTGCTGCTTCCCAAGAGCTCTCGCATCTTAGTAGCACAACAGCGACGTCAGGTTTGACTTCCAAGTTCGGAAAGGGATTGGGTCGCACCCTAACGCTATGGCCGGCTTGATAGATCTTCACAAATTCTCATCTATTAACGTAACGCCAGATTTGAAAGTGTTCAAAATAGGTATAAAGCAAAGGAAATGCCGGATTACAACATGACACATAGAGTTGCAGTTTTGGATCAGGATCTTTGTCAACCAAAGAAATGTGGTTTAGAGTGCATAAAATATTGTCCAGTTAATAAATCGGGAGCTGAATGTATTATTCTAAACGAAGAGTCAAAAAAGGCTCAGATTGATGAAGATATCTGTAATGGGTGTGGAATATGTGTCAAAGTATGTCCATTTGATGCAATCACAATTGTGAATCTAGCTAGCGAGTTAGCTACAGATAAAATTCATCAATATGGAGTAAACTCATTTCGATTATACAAGTTACCAACTCCAAAAAAAGGAGAGGTTGTAGGATTACTAGGAAGGAATGGAATGGGTAAAAGTACAGTAGTCAACATATTATCAGGTAATTTAAAACCGAATCTAGGCAGATATGAAAATCCTCCAGAATGGGATGAGATTTTAAAACATTATAGTGGTACAGAACTAAAACAGCATTTTGATAAAATTCAACAAAAACAAATTCGTGCATCGATTAAACCTCAACAAGTACATCATATTGCAGAAGCATTTGAAGGAACAGGAAAAGAACTTCTTGACAGGTATGATGAAAGAGGAGTTTCAAGAGAGCTAATCAAAGAATTAGGATTAGAAAATTCATTAGAACACAGTTTAAAGGAATTAAGTGGAGGAGAGTTACAAAGAATTGCAGTTGCTGCTGCTGCATCTAAAGATGCAGAATTTTACTTTTTTGATGAACCATCTTCATATAATGATGTTTTTCAAAGAACTGGAGTTGCTCGTGTAATTCAAAATCTGGCAAGTATTGGAAAAAGCGTAATGGTGGTAGAGCATGATCTAACATTACTTGATTTTCTTAGTGACTATATCGAAGTATTATATGGAGAACCAGCAGCATATGGAATTGTTTCAACTATTCTATCTACAAAGATTGGGATTAATGTATTTCTTGACGGTTATTTACCAAATGAAAATGTTAGATTTAGAGACAAAAAATTTTCTTTTGATGTATCATCATCAACTACCGATATATTTGAAGAAGGAAGTACAATTGTCACATATCCAAAATTAGTAAAAGAATATCCCACATTTTCAGTTACAATTGAGCCTGGTCAAGTAAGAAAAGGCGAAGTTGTAGGAATAATGGGTGCAAATGCTCTAGGTAAAACAACAATGATGAAAATGATTGCAGGAGTTGAAAAACCAAATGTGGGGAGTATCGATAAAAAAATAAAGATAGCATACAAACCACAATATCTTCAAAACGATATTGATGTAGAAGTCATATCAGTATTAGACAAAGCAAATGGCAATCAAGTTGAAGGGAGTATGGAAGAAGAACAAATACTTGAACCATTAAAAATTAAAAAATTATACAACAAATCTATTAAGAATCTTTCAGGAGGTGAATTGCAAAAGATTGCAGTTGCATCATGTCTTTTGCAAAAAGTAGATTTGTATGCATTAGATGAGCCATCAGCATTTTTAGATGTAGAAGATAGAATTGCAGTTGCAAAATTTATACAGAAATTTGTTCGTTCCTTTGGAAAATCTGCAATTATTATTGATCATGATTTACAGTTAATGGATTTAGTATCAGATACAATGGTGATTTTTGAGGGGGAATCAGGAGTGACAGGTAAAGCTACATCACCAATGCGAAAAGCTGATGCCATGAACAGATTCCTAAAATCTCTGGACATTTCATTTAGAAGAGATGAGAGAAGTCTAAGACCACGTGTAAATAAATTAAAAAGTAGATTAGATAAGGATCAAAAAACATCTGGTAACTTCTATTACAAGCATTGACTAGAATGTTAAAAAAAGCACTAGAAAATGTGCTTACAGCAAAAGAAAGTGATGAGTTAATTTCATCATTTGATCAGATCGGAGATATAATCATCTTAAGAATTCCAGATGCTCTATCTTCAAAGAAAAAAATCATTGGAGAGACATTGTTAAATGAAGTAAAAATAGCTAGGAGTGTATTTTATCAGGCGTCTGCTGTAGAAGGTGATTTTAGAACCAGAGATCTAGAAATTCTTGCAGGAGAAGACAATACAGAGACAGAATACAAAGAATTTGGCTGTAAATTCATAGTAGATGTAGAAAATGCATTTTTTTCACCTAGGCTGTCAACAGAGAGAGAAAGAATTGCAAATTTAATTCAAGATGGGGAGGTGGTAACCAACATGTTTGCAGGAATTGGAATGTTTTCCATCATGGCTGCTAAAAAGAAAAAATGTACAGTTTACAGCCTAGATATCAATCCAGTTGCCTCAAAGCTATGTGAGAAAAATATTGCAATAAACAAACTTACTGGAAAAGTAATTTCCATAAATGGTGATGCATCTAAAATAATTAATGAACAATTAATTAATAAATCAGATAGAACGTTAATGTTGTTACCTGAAAAATCTGATGAGTTTTTAGAATCAGCAATCAATGCAACCAAAGATAATGGAACCATTCATTATTATTCACATATTCATGCAGATAAAAAATCAGATGCAGGAAAACTTTCAGAAGAACATTATCTTCAGGTTACACCAGTAAAATCAGAAATTCTAGATTCAAAAATAGTCAGACCTGTAGGTCCAAGATATTATCAAACTGTTGTAGATGTAAGAATTTCTAAATAATTAATCTTCTGATGTAATTGATGCAGAGGATGGTTTTGTTGTTGCCATAACATATCCAATCCATGCTATAACACCTAAAATACCTCCAGCAATCATCAATATTGATAATTGTAAAACAATTGGACTCCACTCAGATAACATTAACAAATATGCATAGAGAAAGAAACCTCCAATACAGAACACAAAAATGGTAATACCAATTCCTTTTCGCTTGTCCACAAAAAATAATTTTTTGTGAGTTATTTATTGGTTTGAATTAATTTAATTCAATTGCCATAAGATATGCATCTTCACCATCACGGTAGTATGCGTTTAATTGTTGCCTTATTACAAATCCTAATTTCTCATACAATCTTACAGCATCATTATTACTACATCTAACTTCCAAGTAAAATTCATCACATTTTTTTAATTTGACACCTTTGATTGATTCTTCAACAAGTGCTTGTCCAATACCTTTTCTTCTGTATTCATCAAGAACAGCTATTGAAACAACATGACCTTTTTTGACAAAACCCAATTTCTTAAAATTTGAAAAACCGTATTCGGTTTTACACATAATATATCCAACAAGTTTTCCTCCAATCTCTGCTACTATAAAGGCCTCAGGAAGTTCTGTCAATAAACTCTCATAGAAATAATCAGAATAGTGTTCAGGAAGAGTTTTCAGATTGATCTCCATTACAGAAATCAGATCGCTTGGTCCTGCTCTACTAATACTACAGTCACCTAATTGTCTGAGAATAACTTGCATGATTTTCTATAGAATTATTAATATTTAATTTTAAACCAAAAGACCATTTAATGGAAAGACGATAATCCAAAACAATGGTAGAGTATACGCAGGAAGAAGTTATTTCATTAGTAAATTCCATTTTTGAAGTAAGTGATATTAATAAAACAGAATTTTCACTAGAGTTTAAAATAGAAAATTTAGAATTTAAGTCAAAATTTGAAGATTTGGCAAGAAAGTTAGAAAATATGAGTTACGCATGTAAATTAGAAGAAGGTAATGATGGCATCAAACACGTAATTATTCAGAAATTTTCTCCAAAAGTGCAAAGAAAATGGATGAGCACAGCGTGGACTCCCAGAATTTTGTTTGCAGTTGTAGTCTCATTTGTAATGATTGATGGATACTATAGAACATCTGGAACAAATTCAATAGTTCAGATCGGGGATCCTTTAGAAATGGCAGGAGTCTACACGTTATCATTATTAGGAATTTTAGGAATTCATGAACTTGGCCACATTGTTGCTGCCAAATTACATGGATTAAAAACAACTTGGCCATACTTTATTCCAGGATTGCCAGTAATAGGAATCCCAACATTTGGTGCATTTATTCAATCAAAAGGATTAACCATTAATCGAGAAATTTTATTTGATGTTGCCATTGCAGGACCTATTGCTGGATTAGCAATTGCAATAATAGTTTCGATTTACGGAGCATATACAGCACCAGTTTTAGATCAAGATATTGCAGCAGGATTATTTGCAGATTCAAGACTGATAGAATGGGAGCAGGGAGAACCATTGTTAATGTCTGCCAGTTTAGCCCTGTTTGGGAAAGGTGGAACAGGAAACGAGGTGATTATGACTCCGGTAATGTTTGCAGCATGGATTGGATTTTTAATTACATTTTTGAATTTACTTCCAGCTTGGCAATTAGATGGTGGACATATGGCAAGAACACTTCTTGGAGTAAAGCTTCACAGATATGCAACTTTTGGAAGTATGGCGATTCTTGTTTTGTTAAATTATTGGTTAATGGCGTTTTTAATTTTGATCCTGAGTTCAAGAAATCCCGGTGCAACACCATTAGATGATGTATCACCACTTACAAGAAATAGAAAAATAGCATATATTGGAATCATAGGATTAGCAATTTTGTGTGCCCCGTTACCATCAGACTTTTTACCTGGTCTTTTACCTTAACAAAATCCGGGCACCGTCTGAAACCACTATAACTTTTTGTTTTCCACCTTGTGTTTTTAAAATATAATCCATCGAATATTTAATTCCGGGTAAAGAAATCAAATTAAGTTTCTTTACATAAAATTCAGGGATAATTGAAACTAATCCAATCTGGAAGTTCTTTTGAATTTCTGAAAGAAATAGTAAATCTTCCATTCCATCAACATATTTAGTAGGATTGTATAGTTGTTCCAAAGTTAATCTATCTTCAATGTATTGTTGAAGCGCATCAGAACCCAATCCACCTTTACATTCAGCAACCAATATTGCAAGGCCATCTTTTTTAATTGCATTAGAACAATTCCAAAGTGAAGATAGTGAATTTCCAAGATTATCATTACTGGCATCTTTACCGGTACTAAGTATCATCGTTTTGTGCTGACCTATATCTTTGATAGAATTAGATTCTAAAATTTTTGTAGATGAAATAGTTTTAGAGGGATGACCTATAGAGAAATCCATTATTCCTTCAGAGTTTGCGATTATTTCTATTCCTTGAATTTCAAAGTTATCAGTGAATTTTTTTGCTTCAGTTAGACTTTCAGGGTATTGACCAGGTGTAGGAAGATTTCCTTGTCTTTTAGCATATGCTGATAACATAGAGTCTAAACCAAATTTTTTGATAAGACGCGTAGATATAGTTTCATATCCAAATAACCCATCAAACTCCATTTCACCCAGAAATATGAGATTTGAATTTGAAATTCCAACATCAGCAAATTCATTGATTGAACTTCCTTCAGGCAATCCTGCTTTGACCAAATTTAGGATTTTTTTCTCGGCGAAGATTTTTGGAAATGGTTTTGATTTTTGCTCACAAATAGTAAAAAGAGAAGATATTATTTTTTGAATAGATTTAGAATTATGTAAAACTACAAGTTCGATGGGCTTGGATAGATCAAGCGCATTTAGTTTTTCATTGATCGCTGAATCATCTAGAACTTTACCTTCAGAATCAATTTTTTGCTCTAAATTTTCTGCCTTTATATCCAAAACTACGTCTGTAATACCATAATTTAACCAGATTTCAGGCATAATTAATTCACAATACAAACCAAAATAAATCCAGTGTAGTGAATTTGAGTATGGAGTTTGTGAATGAGTTTGGAACCTTTTTGCACCAAAAGGGCATTATAAAATTTGGAGATTTTACACTTGCAAGTGGAAAAAAGAGTTCATACTATGTAGATTTAAGATTGGTTCCGAGCTACCCTCATGAATTTAGAAAGATGGTAATACATCTTAAAAACGACATTGCCCAAAACATTGGATTAGATAAATTCGATTCAATTGTTTCAGTCCCTACAGGAGGTTTGATAATTGCATCAGCATTAGCGATGGAAACTGTCAAGCCACTAATCTATGTAAGAAGTAAACCAAAAGACTATGGTACATCAAAATCAATAGAAGGTAAAATTCATGACGGGATGAAAGTGCTAATGATAGACGATGTTGCAACTACTGGTGGTTCAGTGGTTAATGCAATAAAATCTCTAAAAGAATCTAATATTTTCATTAAGGATGTATATGTAATAGTAGATAGGATGGAAGGAGCTGGAGATGCATTCGCAGAATTAGGAATAAAGATTCATTCAATTTTAAAAATCTTAGAAATTACAGAATCACTGTATGAGCAAAATCTCATAGATCAAACTGTTTTAGAAAAAGTGAAGAAGCAGATAAACAAATGAGTAATTGGCAGCTCAGACAAATGCCTTCCAATCACCATTTCAGATATAACTCTGATTCTTCATTGCGGCCAGTTGATTTTAAATTGGCTCATTTTAAAACTAATTGAAAACAATGGGCAACCTCAATTTTATCAAAATATTGTTTTTCAGTTAAACTACATGTTCCAAAAACATCTTGTATTGAAGGTAGATATCTGGAGTAGAGATCAGAGTAGTTTTAAAAGATCAGAGGCATGACAGATTCTAGTTTTTGAATTATTTTCAAGGGATTGTCTTTCATAACCCCACAAATTGATTTTTTTGGAGATATACAGTGTACTAAACTCAAGGATTTTCCGGTGTTGCAATCCAAAACGGTGTGTTTCCAGTTTTTATAGAGTTGATAATTTCAAGTTTCATAGTATCTATCACTACAATTTCATTTGTTTGTGTTACTCCAACATATAGAATATTGCCATCCAAATTTGTCCTTATTCCGTGAGGACCTTTTCCTACTTTTATTTGAACAATCATTTCCTGTAACTCTGCATCAATAACACTTATCACATCACCTCCAATTCCAGAAACATAGACTCTATTTCCATCAGGGGAAACATCTATTCCATGATGACCATTACTGACTGGAATTCTTGCTATGATTTGTTGGCTTTCCAAGTTGATTACTACAACGTCATTTTTTGCAATACTTGTGACATAGAGAAGTTTTCCGTCTGGAGATACGTCCAAATTATGTGGTAGTCCTTCTAACGGAATTGAGGAAATCATTTCGAATCTCTTTGTATCTATAATTGCCACCTTGTCTTCACCTTGAAGTGTGACAAAAGCCAGATCTTTTGTGGGATGAAAAATTATATTGTGTGGGTTTTTGCCAACTGAAATTTCCGTATGGATCTTTCCCAATACAAGATCAATTACAGTAAGTGAATTTGAGGCCTCATTTGCCACAAATGCAAAATTTGCATCAGGACGAATTTTTACTCCCTTTGGTGTTTTCCCTACATGAAACTTGGCTATTTCTTCTCCTGTTTGACCATTAAATGCAAAAGCAGTATCACTTGCACTACTTGTTGCAATCACCAAAAGTCCGCTCTTTACTGTGGATACATAAGTCATTTGTTCTCCTGCAATCCAGTTGTAATTGATTGGGAAAGAAGAGACGGTATCATCCCCTTGTAATGTAAAAAATATCATTTCATTGCTTTCATCTAAATCATTTTGTAAAAATAATATTCCAATGGTACTGACTAAAATAATTCCAATTACCACACTAATGATGATTTTCATCTTTTCTGCTTTTATAGTAATTTTAAGTACATAAAATTCAATTGAATAATTTATCGTTTTCAGACATTAATCGAGAATACTTTACAATTACAAATCATAGTTAATAAATACGCTAATTAAAAATCATAGGATAGTGATTATCAGTGGAAAATGAGAATTCAATTAACAATGTCAATAACGTGGTAATGAAAAAAGTAACATTTGTTACATTACTTGTGGGACTAGTTATAATATCTTCAGTATCATCTTTTTTTGTAGGATCATACATTGCAGATTTAGATTCAGATAAAAACATGCAGTTTGATTTTAATCCTGAAATTTCAAAATTAGAATCACAGATTGAGGACAATCCAGTTGTAGCAGAGGTAAATGGTCAAGAGATAAGATTGGATGAAGTAAATGACGTCATCAAGGTAGGATTCTCTCAAGGACAAAGACTTAACAGTGCATCTGCATTGGATATGATTATTACAAAAATTTTGCTTCTTGAAGAGGCACAAAACCGTGATGTTGTAATAACTATTATAGATGCAGAAGAGAAATTGATTGCCACATACACCCAAGCCGGATTATCCAAGGAACAATTTGAAGAGAAACTAGTGGAAGCAGGAACTACATATGAGCAGGCTCTGAATGGATTTAGAGAGGAATTTATCATAAATGAAGTGCTGATTGATGAGATCTCAAAAACAGAGATTCAGGTAAGTGACGAAGAAGTAAAGATTTTCTTTGAAGAAAATAAGGATATGATTAAGGCACAAGTTGGTAACAATACTGTTTTTAACGATGTATCATCTCAAGTAAAGGTAAATCTGTTGGAGCAAAAACAGCAACAAATAGTATTAGATCTTATAAAACATCTCGAGCAAAAAATGATGATCATAATATATGAAGACATGTTACAATAAATTCAGAATTTTGCATCAATCTGGAAGAAAACAGATCATATGAAGCAAACTTGTCAATAGTCAATAAGGACATGATGTGTTAACCCCATTTACCGGATTCCATTGAAACTTGCTTGCATTCAAGACAATTAATTTCCAATTATATGTTGTAATAGCATGAGCAATAATTTTCAAAACTCATGTTAACGACTCTAGATTTTACATCCATGTAATTTTAAATCTCTACTTTCATGTCTGATAATATGATGCCAATCAAATGTCTTTTGGATATTCCCGTTTACTCTAGCATACGAAACCCCTAATTTAATTAACTTTTTCAAGATTTCAAGTCTGTTGCTTTGTTATATTTTATAATATTTTAGTTAGAAGGAAAACTGCGAAGCAAAGAAAGGAGTCTAGACAAAGAACATGAAACATACCGTTCAAACAGCATAGAATCATTTTCTTGAGAGTATATCAGAGATTGTATCTGCGGCCACATATGTTGAGATTTGTGCTAATGCAGATATTAAAATAACTAGGTGTGGTATTTTCTCAATATGAATTGTTTCACGACTTCTTTTCTATAGTCTATCCCGTGTTCTTCATTGTTATGTTGCATAAATTGTGCTACGACTTGGTCTTCATCACCATCTACTTCAAAATCACACTCAAATCCGTAATCACTACATCTTAGTTTTACTATGATGTCTCACCTAACATTGTCCCTTTATCCCAATCAAGGTTGTAGTTGAACGTATGTTATCAATTCTTCTAATCTTTGAAATAATTGTCTGTCTTAGCTCTTCAAGTCTGTCGCATTCCAAGTCTGCTAAAATATCATAAGTACCAAATACCCCGTTAACTTTTTTTACACAATCAACTATTTTTAGATCAGATATTACTTGTTTTTCAGAACCTAATTCACAGTTTATCAGAACAAATGCTTTTGACATAGTGTTCTCCTAGTTTTATCCCTCTGTTGCCATGAGGCTAAGAGTAGATCTAATTGATGGCAACGTACGAATCTTCCAAGTTATGGTTTCACGTAATGATTCAGTATCATATGAGTTTACTTCTGCTACAATATTGTAAGCCCCACAAGTTCCATGAGTTTCTTTTACCTGATTCATGGTTCTTAATGCAATGAGAGTGTCTTCTTCCTTTCCTAGATCACAACTAATCAACACAAATGCCTTTTTCACAGTATCACCAAAACCTCTTTAATCATTATTACTACAACACATCTAAGAGAAAATCATATTTTAGTGAATTCAATAGAAATAGTTACAAATTTAAGATAAATACATGAAAATTCAAACAAATTTTAATAAAAACAATTAATCTCTTTAATTTCTAGTTAGATCTAATTACACTTGAAGAAAGATGAAAGAAGATTATGCTGAATATACAAAGTGCATTGGATGTGGATCATCATTGTTACTTTGTGATTGTAATTGTCCTAAATGCGGCAGAAGAGTAAATTGCGAATGTGAGTTAATGCAAGTTCATTGGCATCCTTTAGATTATTAATTTACTATGAAATTAAAATTTCACAAAAAATGAATTTTGATTATTTTACTTTTATGCTAAAAAAACTACTAGTCAAATAGAATTAATTCTTATGAATATAGCAAGTTGATAATATACAATAAAACTTTTGATGTGTATTATGTAATAACTGGCATTACAGAAATGAATTCAAACTAGATTTTATCTTGGCATTTATCTCATTGTTAAATTGATTATGTATCAAATTTTATCCAATGTCATGCGACATTATTTTAAATGATACTTTAGAGTGTTTACTGTAGATTTAACAATTCTTGCAAGTATTTCATACATGTTCAAAGTATTTTGATCTATGAGCATGTCCTTTTGGAGTTTCCATGTTGACTCTATTTTGATTTTTGAGTTTGTGGATTTTGCTGTAACTTCCTCAGGTATTGTTGGAGAATATCTTGAGACAATAATTGTTCTTTCTTTTAGTAAACATTTCATCATTAACTGTTTCAATTTTTGATCTGAATGCAATGCATCAGATACATTATCTCGCACCAATCCCGGCGGCAGGGTAGTTAGTTTCTGATAACCATTCCAGGCAAAACTTTCAACTTCTGAATGCAATAATCCTTTTTTAATTGTTGTAAGCGTTCCCATATCAAATGGTCCTAATTTTATTGATTCTGGAAATGAAAGAAAGAATCGCATCTTATACCAAGAATGAATGTGAACCCCCATTCCGACATGGCCGCCTACAGCAAAATCACATTTTGCATATTCTTGCTTCTTGATGATATGTAGATAATCGATAGGGAAATTCTCTAGTTTCAATGTTCCTGCAGTACCTATTCCATTTTTTCCATCCATGAAATGCACGTCTTTGTAGTCTAGCTCAAAATCTAGTTTCTCATCAACTATTGATGATTTTAATCCCAAACTTTCAAAATGCTTCTGAATTTTTTCCAATATTGGATCAGTCATTAGCAATAAAGTCATCAATTATTATTACAATTAGATGAATATAACATGGATTATAGAAATACTTTATATCCATAAAGACTTTTATAATTTTCTTAAATATTTATTTAGTTAATTAGTAACATGGATTTGGATGAAACAAATACAAACTCTAAAACATTTGTTTGTGGATGCATGACAATTTCTAAAGAACCAGTAGTATTGACAGTCTTAGTGTTATTGTAACTTGCATGTTAGACATGAATTAGAATTGTTTACATCAAAAGATCAATTACTGTTATTTCAATTATTATTGCACTTTGGTCACATGAGGAATATCCTTCTTTGTCTGTGATATATTTTTGAGCCACAGTTATACTAACAATACAAAAATTATGAGTAATCATCTGAAAACCCAACACAAGATCCACTGACCTTGTCCATTGATCATTTTTCCCCGTACCAACGTTTTCGTTCAGTTGACTACTACCGTCGTTAGATGTAACAACATGAAATAAAAATTATATTGTAGCAAAAATGAATATTCGTTTACTTTTTTTACAAAAAATAAATCAATTTGATAATTTCTTTAATTTATTAATTGAAGTATCTTGGCAATTATTTTATCATGATCTACTTCAACTTCTACACTCACTACAAGTATGTAGTGAGTATTTAATGGAAAAGTAATCCTTTTGACTTTTTTATATTCTGTAATAGAATATTTCCCAGGACCAAAGAAAGGATAAAGCGATGCTCGGGTTTTCCAGCGTGAAATGGTATTGTGGATGGACTTTGTTATTTCTTCAAGAGGAAGATATGCTTTAATGCCATTGCGCATTCCTCCGGCCAATAATTCACCATTATGATGATAAACAAAAACTCCTCTAATTTGTGGCTCTATACCTAAAATCAAAGAACATAATTTAGAATAATCCAATAGTATGTAGTAAGTCGTCATAGATTGTAAATTTTTTGTTGACTATAAACAAAGTCAAGATCTAGCGAGAGATCAGGTAAGGCATTTTATCTTTGATATCAGGAGTAGGATTTGAGCACTGACCGCACTTTGGACGAATGATCTCTGCATCATAATCAACTTCACCAATTGCTTTTCCACAGCCTACACATGAAATTGATCTTGTATCGTATATGTTTAATCTAAAACTAGTATTGGTTATATCCTCAATAAAGTAGAGCAATACAATAATGAAAACTTGTCAGATTTTGTAACATTAAATCAAACAAGTTTTTTGTTTTGATACAGTCATGTTTATTGTTGATTCTGTCTCTAAGAAATTATGAAATTTTTTAGAATCTGTAAATTGCCTAAATTTTGACATTTACCTTCTTTGAAAACATATTCCTGTGAAAAAGATATACATCATTTGTTGTAGGATAGCCCAATTTCTTGGTTAATCTCATCATATGCACTTATCATACAATGGTACACCTTCATGATTCTTCGATTAAAATCCTCATCTGTCACGTTTTCCTTAACCATGTGCTCACCCATCATCTGCACATATTTTTTATGAAGTGACTTTGCCTCGTTTATTTTTCTGTGCAATTCTCCATCCATCAATAATTATGATGTCTCTTTTGGTAAATAACAATTTCAGAACAATTTAAAAAACAAATGATTACCATCTTGGATTTGGAAAATTACTACGTATTATTTTTCTACTCTTAGTGTAATTATGATTCAGAAATTAATTTCCGAAATTAATGAACAATGAAATCTCGGAATAATTATTTATGATGACGTGCATACTTTGTTATGGATCAAGAATCATCAAAGAAAATTGATGAAATAATATTTGAAACTAACGACAAAATTAATGCCATTGTAGAAGAAATAAGATTGATTAGGTTTTCAAAGATGAAAGAGAAAGAGAGTAAATATGATGAATTACGAAAAGAATTTGAAAAGATTATGTCTTTAGAAGAAAAAAAGGTTAATGAAGTAATGAAAAACTCTTCTCCATCAGTGTCATGAAAGCTTCAGGGATTAGAGCCAAAGATTGCCATACCTTGATCAATTTCTGCAAGAATTGACAATACTCACACCTTGACGCATGATATCAATAATAGAATTTAATATAGACGGAATCAATCCTGAACGTTTGTTTGAAAGAAATGAATCGTTGAACAGGCTATTTCATCAGAAAAGTATCAGAGTGAGACCAAACAATGTTTGGCCAATATCACAATACTGGCATTGCTCACTCTGTAACGTTTACTGCACAATGGAATTTAACATCTATGGAGAAGATTCCGTAAATTTGTTTGGTGATATTGGCATTTTCTTAAATTCTGCAATGTCACATAAGAAGATGATCTGGATTTTCATGATTTTAGAATAATCAATAGAAGAGAGAGATTTTTCAACTACGGATAATGAAGACTACACCGATACTTGTTGTTCAAAAACTTTATTATCTTTTCATCAAGTCAGTTTATCAGTGAAAATAACGAAAACAATGACATTCTTTTCAATAATACTTACAGTGACTATTGCAAGCTTAATTATGGCAGTCCCATTTGCTTCTGCAGAAACCATGGTAAGCGTACCTCTAGGATCTTCACTTAGAGGATGTGAGGTTATAAACACATGTTACATTCCTTACGAAGTAAAAGTAGCAGTTGGCGAGACAGTAACCTGGTCAAATAATGACAATGAACCACATACAGTGACTGCAGGTAGTGCAGCTGGTGGGCCTTCTGGTGAATTTGATTCCAGTTTGTTTATGACTAGAACAACATTTTCTCATACATTTGAGAAAGAAGGAAAATTCAACTACTTTTGCATGGTTCATCCATGGATGGATGGAGTTGTAACAGTGGTAGCAGCAGGAGCAACAGTAAATCAAGGAGAACCCATAGTAGAACCTACAGTAAATCAAGGAGAAGCAATGATGGGAGAATCCACAGTAACAGGAATGCTCTCTGATGGTACAAAGATTTTAGCTTGGACTACAACACCAACAGTAGGTGAAAAGATGGAGATTGGTATTGAGTTTGAAGGTGCAGATCATGTTAATTATGATATTAAGGTGACACAGAATGGCAATACAGTATTAGAAAATATTGGCACATATCACCAGGATGGCAAAGGCAAGCACAGTACAACACCATTAGATTCTTCTGATCCAGTAGATATTACAATTGTCTTTCAGGGTTTTGGCATAGATGAGAAAGCAGGACCAATAGGTGAAAACGTGATATTCTCAAATGTTGTTCCAGAGTTTGGAGCCATTGCAATGATGATTCTAGCTGTTGCAATCATATCTATAATTGCAATGTCTGCAAAGTCAAGACTATCTATAATGCCAAGAGTGTAGTAACAAATCAATTTTTTCTTTGTATTTTTGTATAATTTTAATTGGTTTCTTGTTATAATGATACGCAGCAAAATGTAAAACAGAAATGATCCCTGCAATAACCGAACTGGCGGAAATATCCAATCATATAATTAATTCTTTCAAACAGAAACGGCATCAACAATACAAAAGATGTTTCAATAGATAGTTGAATAAGGACAGATAATTTAGTGCTAAATTTATCATAGAGATTTCTAAGTATCAGATTGGACTTAAGATTTACAATTAGATGTCTGTTTTGTATGACAGCATATTCTAGATTATTTTCTAATAATTTCATCGAAGGATATGACCCAAATTGTAGTGATTCAGTAACTTGACCTCATTCTGAATTTAGCTTCAATAATTGAGGCTCATCTGAGTGCTTGAAAATCGAAAATAGTGTATTCTGAATAGACACCGTATTTTACGGTGTCAGGATGTATGTAGACCTGATTTTATATCAAAATTATCTGAATTTACATGAAATACCTAATATCTTATGAAATGGTCTTAAATGTTACTTATTGACGCCTGTACGACCCACATATTTCCATTCATTTGATTCTCATCAGAACTTAACAGATTTACAAAATCTAACTTTATGATATAATACAGACTGGAATTGTGATCTTTACCTTGCGTAAAATATTGATATCATTCTGGAGAATAATTAATTACACTTGTAGGATCACAGATTTTGTAAGTGCACAAGTTACCAATAGATAGATTCTTTCCAAGATTCCGCATGTTGTCTTTAAATTGCAGACACCTGTTGTACTTCTTCCCAAGATTGTGAGTTGTTGGATTGAGTCATGTTAGTGTAATTACAAATTTTGTATAAAAAATTCAGAAATGATTTGTTCAGAAAAATAATCAATGTAATTGTATTAAAATCAAAACGATATCGAAACGTAGGTTATTGTGATATAAGAAACTAAACTATAACAAAACGATTAGGTTATTGTGATATAAGAAACCATACCGCAAATGTTTGAACATGTTACAATAATAATAGCATAGGAATTGGGCCAAAGTTTGTCCAATCCCATATGTCATGGTCTGTCTGTCGGTTGGTCGGTTAAACGGTTAGATAATGACTCTTCCCGTATGAATTCCATTGTTAATTTATAATCACATTATTTAGATCTCACTGCTAATTTGTACCAGTAATTGATTCATCAACCTTTTATACTAATTATGTAATCATTACAAAATGCAAAAAAGAAAAAAATATCAAGTAGTTGAAATGCAAGACGATAGAGTAGTTCTGATGGAAGTTGGTGCATGGGAAACTGACTTTACAAAAAGGAAGATTATTGATTTATAGAATTAGATTTTGTTTTATAGTGATAAATTGTCAGCATTATCTAAATACAATTATTTTAAAATAATGTTGCACTAGTCTTCACAGGATCTGTCACCAAAATTACTAGCGCTAGTTTTTGGTCTTAAGATCCAAAATTACAATTTTCTATCATCGATCTTTTTTACGGATATTGTGATTTTGTTTTCAGTGCTACATGATGTTTTTAATATTTCAGATTTTTTTATTTTCTTTTACTTTGTATTGTCATCTAGATGGATTATGCCAAACATATTTTCTTCAATATCTGAGCATATTGCCAAATAACCTACTTGTGGGATTTTCTCTTTTGGCATAATTATCTTTCCGCCTTCGGATTTTATTTTATTTGAGAACTCATCAACTGATGACACTTCCATATAGTTTATGATGCCATATGCCTGACCAGGCATCTTTTTCATCAATCCACCATTAATTCCAGGCTGCTTGTCATCTCCAGTCTTTGTCATCCAGTATTCCATCGGTCCACCCCATTTGTCAAATTTTCATCCAAACACATTACTGTAAAATTTCTGTGTTTTTGCAGGATCATTTGTTGCAATCTCAAAATGAGTTACTCTTGGCATAAAATTGCTATTTTATACAAACTATTTAAAATGAAATAAATGAAACAAATTTAGTCTTGTTTTGTGCCTGCAAAAGGTAGGTCAGCATCCTTGGCAGGTAGTCTTTGCAATAATATCTCCCATTAATATTTGGGTATTTTACAGGATCAAAAAAACTCCAAAGATATGTTTTGTATGTCATTATTCCTTCAGTTTTGATTGTTTTAAGACTGTCATTAATTGGATATTATGAAATGACATTGATTGATCCTTTTGGTGGGCAGATGAGTTCAGATACAGTCATGCCTACACCTCCTTACATGACTCCAATTAAACCACAAGTGACAAAGTCTGACACCATACCATACAATGTTATTGGCATTACATCATCAGTGACATTGACTATATTCTCAATTTACTTGATGATTAAATGGGCAAGAGATTGGAACAAGAAATTTACAAATAATTAATTCACTAGTTCTCTCTGTACTTTCTATACACTACATATTCAATTAAAATAATTAAAGACAATCCCAACAACACTAATCTATTCTATGAATAGACCTTCAGATAACAAATTTTCAGCTTTACTATTTGGTGGATTAATTGTATGATCATCTATTTCAGGTAATGTGGTTTTTGTAGTTCCATCCTAAATGTTTTCACCAGAAATTACTAATTTACCAGTAAGATACTCTTGTGGAACTGGAATGACACATGTATCATGAGATATAATTTTAAAACATTCAGGTAAATCACCAAAACTAATTGTAATGTCATTAATTTTTAGTGAATTGATTATTCCAAAATTAGGATCATGGTTATACAATAATACTTTAAGATTTGCGGAGTTCTACTTGTAGGAGTTTTTCCCAAAGAATTAATGTATAATTGATTTGGAATGATGAGTTTGAGAAATGTATACAGCGCGTTTTTGTATTTTCTTGCAGTCACTTGACTTCTAATTGAATCTAAAAATAATTGATATGGTTCGTTACGTATGTTTATCTTCTCAAAAGGTATCTCCATTTGCATAATAATATTATTACTACAAGTGGATCCTATTTTAGGACTGTAGATGGTAGTGGGCCCGAAGGTTCCCGTTTTCTCCAGTATTCGAAACCCCTAATCTAATTAACTTTTTCAAGATTTCAAGTCTGTTACGTTGTTATATTTTATAATGTTTTAGTTAGAAAGAAAACTGTGGAGCAGAGAAAGAAGACCTAACAAAAGACCTAGGACATATCATACAAACAACATGAAGAATTATGTACAGTTTAAGGAAAGGCCTGAAAAGTTTGCAAAATACCTCAAAGATGAGAAAGGAGTCGACATTACTGGAAACTCTAGAATTGGGAATGCATTCTTGATTTTTGGTGTAGTGATGATTGCAATCTTTGGTGGATTGTGGTTGTATAACTATTACAAAAATGGAAACGACAATAACACAGTAAACAGATACTGATGTTGGAAAAGCAGTTAGAACTAGCTGCTTTTCTGATATTTTTTATCAATTCGGTGGAATGAACTATCAATTCGGAGACAGCGATTATCAATTCGGTATCAATTCGGAGATTTTGTTGAAACTTTTCCGAAACTACCGATAAATTGCCGATAGAAAGTCTGATCGTAGTTGATAATTTTGAAAAGTTTTTTCACATTTAGACAATAATCTTCAAAAAAAATCATAAAAAGTAACGAAAAACACTTTATGAGACATTACGCCCCTTTATATGACAGACTGATCCATCTAAGGTAGAATGATTTTTGGAATACTGTTCAATTCACAGCCGTACGGCTTCATCTCTCTGGGCTCAATTAATGAATGATTATACGTGTACATGTGATTGCGGTTGCAAGAATACGTCCGGCGAATATCTCTGTCATGATTGTTTAATTGGCCTGTGCAAGACTGCTGAAATTAAAAAAATGGTGATTGCATAGATGAGGCCAAGGTACAGGCGAACGTACTATTCGTTTTATCTTTCCAGCGCGGTTTCAATAATTGCCCTCACATGGGGATTTTCATTATGACCATAAAAGAAGAAATTGTATTTGAGGACAATTTTTCAGTGTTAGATGACAGTATTGATAATTCTAATAGAGCCATGAATCCCTCAGATTATCTAGTTGCATTTTCTGGACAAACCAAAAGTTATTGTGTTGGACTAGTTGACATGGTAGGATCTACAAAGATTGCAGCCACTATTGGAAATGAAAAGATCCCAAGGTACTACCAAATATTTCTAAACTCCATGGCAAAGATTCTGACCAGGTTTGGCGGTTTTGTGATAAAAAATGTTGGGGATTGCCTGATATACTATTTTCCAGAGTCATCAAAATCAACTAGAAAATATGGATTCATGTCATGTATAGAGTGCAGTCTTGCAATGCTTGAATACCATGATAAAATATGCGAAAGACTGGCCAGAGAAGGATTACCTCCTGTGAATTATAGAATCAGTGCTGATTACGGATCTGTAGTTTTGATGAAGTCAAACACTTCTGAATCCTTAGATATGATTGGATCGCCTGTAAACATGTGCTCAAAGATAAACTATGCTGCCACAAAAAATTGTTCCGTGATAGGAGGGGATCTTTATCGCATGGTAAAAAAATTTGATGATTACAAATTCAAGGAAGTAAAAGGATTCTCAATTGGATTGAAGTATTCATACCCTGTATATGAGATTCAAAGGAAATGATTTTGATATCAGACATATTTCAACTTGGACAATATATGATGTGATAAGGATGGAAACTTTGACAGATGCTCAATTAACGACAGATAGAGTTTATCTTAAATTAATGGGTGTTTATTATTGATAATAGATACCGAGAACAAGGATGTGGGAAATGGTGATACTGTCTCATCATTTCATTCTGAAGAGATTAAAAGGTATTTAGATAATGGGAACATGGAATCTTGGTATTACACACATGAAAATTATGCAAATCCGATTCTGCAAAGGAAAGTTTAGTTATTAATTTTTTGTATAATTTCTTTTGTATTGATTATTCTTTACTTTGTTTTGCTAAAAAATCCATAAACAATTCCCCTCCCGGATTGATAAATCCAGATACCGGAATGATAGAAAATTCTACCGGAATGTTGGAAGAGAATACCGGAATGATAAATGAAACTAATGATGCAAAATACACTATAAATTGAAGAAGAAAGCGGAGCAAGGAAAGGGGACCTGACAAAAACCCTAGGGTGTATCGTGCAAGCAGTATGAGAAATTTGAGTCAGTTTAATGCAAGACCCGAAGAGTTCACAAAATATCTTAAGGATGAAAAAGGTCTTGACCTTACTGGAAATTTTAACATTGTAAAGTTGATGGCAGTATTTACAGGATTAGTATTTGCAGGACTTGGCGGATGGTGGTTACACAATTATTTTAAAATCAAAAAGAGTGTAAACTACAGACACTGACATTAGAAAAATAGTTAGAAATGACTACTCCAATATTTTTTTATTTATTTGACTTAAACAACTATCAATTCGGTGATGTAACTTATCAATTCGGTTTCGGAGATTATCAATTAGGAGTAATAATTTATCAATTCGGTAAAATGTTCCGAAAGTTTGAACGATTATGCCTATCTTTTCGGTATCAATTTGGTGTTAATTTATCAATTCGATATATCAAGAAAGAATCTACCAAACTTGAAGAGTACAGTATTGTCGGCATAGATGATAGAGGTATATGAAATATCTCGATCTTAGAGAAGGGATTTAGAGATAACGATACTCCATTTCAAAAAAGGAGATTCTAGATAATATATTAAAGAAGAAAAACATAAAATTGTATCAAATGAAATCATTGCTTCTATTATCGCTACTTATCTTAGGAATACTTTCAATTTCACAAAGTTCATTTTTCATCAATGATGTATTTGCCCAATCGGACCAAGTTATTCCTCCACACCACCAAATGCGTATGATCAATAATCCCAGCCAGGTAATGTGCAGCCCAGACATGGTCTTAATGATGCAAGACTCTAATGGAATGCCCACTTGTGTCACTCCCCAGAGTTATCTTAGATTGGCAGATAGAGGATGGGGCAATTTTGATTGGGATTTGCTTTCACAACATCCACACCAAATGCAAGGAGTAATGACTAACATGATGAATAATCCCCAGATGTGGCAACACATGACTGCCCATCCTCACATGACAGACATGATGCAAAGACATGGAATGATGGGACATGGAATGAGTCAAGGCATGATGATGGGTGGTGGTGGACCCAGTAGTTGTCCTATGTGTCCTACAGGCGAACCATCTACAGAGTCTCAGATTCCTCAGACAACATCTTGTCCATGGTGCCCAGTTGGTAACCAATGGATGATGCACAATCCACAACACATGCAGAACATGATGAACCAAATGATTGATGATCCTCAATTGCGACAACAAATGGTAGATACCATGTTGGAAATGCAGCAGAAACAAACTCAAAAACAAAAAACCATTCAAAGTACTGCTACAGGAGATGAAAATACAAAGTCATTTGATGTAACTGCATTTCAGTGGGGGTTTGAGCCACAGTTTATCAAAGTTGATCAAGGAGACAGAGTAATTCTAAAAATTACCAGCATTGATGTGACTCATGGATTTGCACTAGATGAATTTGGCATTAATGAGCCTTTGAGTGTAGGAAAGACTGCAACAGTTGACTTTGTTGCAGACAAGGTTGGAACATTTGGATTTTACTGTTCGATAATGTGCGGAGCAGGACACAATGAACAGAAAGGATTTCTTATTGTGAATGATCCTAGTCAACCCGAACCAGAGCCAACTAGAATAGATGCTCCAAGATCTCAGACAGAAATAATCCTTGATGGAAATAGTGACGATTGGAATGATGTACCTGAAAGCATGTTCATGACAGTATTTGATGATGAAGGCAGAAAAATCAATGTCAAGGCTCAGACTTTTGATGGCAACCTCTATCTTTTGATGCGATGGCAAGACAACGATGCAAACAACGATGAGTCTACTCCATCTGATAGAATATCAGTAGGATTCGACATTTCAGGGGATTCCGATATTGCAATGGGAGCAGCAGGAGTACCTCATGTCAAGGTTGCCCAGAGAACCATAGGTGAAGGAGTTGTCGATATATGGCATTGGAAGGCATATGACACACATACAGAATCATATGATAAAATTGATGATGAGTTTGCAGGACCATTTGAGCAGCTAAAAGAGCACTATTACAGAGATGATGATGACAAATATGGAGGAAACAACGAAGTATCTTCTGCCTCATCTTATAATGAAATTACAAAAGAATGGATAGTTGAGGTCTCAAGACCACTTGAGACCTCAGATGTGAATGTAGATAATTTTGGCCCAATAGACAAACAGTTCAATCTAGGTGAAAGATACAAGATTGCATTTGCCGTGTGGGATGGGGGTAAAGGAGAGATTGGTGGAATGCATAAGGCAACTGACTGGGGAATTTTAGTTTTAGATAAATAACGACAACAAAAATAATTTGAATCTTGTTTATTTTGTAAATTAATTGTATTTTGGATCTTAAGACCAAGAACGTTTGGTATCTTGGTGACAGATCCTATGAAGACATCTTCAATCTTGCAGAAATAGTATTTAGATCATTCTGAGGAATCATACGTTCTTCTTTTATTCAGGTTTTACAATATTGTATCATGAGCAATCAAGATAATCAAAATGAATCAAGTTGGGAAGAAGTTCAAGGACTGTCCTGGATTTTTTACGAGGATTAAACCGTCCTCTAATTTTTTGTTCCAAAGAACATCTAAAATGTAAAATTTGAATTTCAGATTAGATCATCCAAAGTTTGTTATTTCATCATTCCTAAAGGCAATTTCCAACCTCTGTTAGAATATAGATTATTGATGGTCAAGATTTATTTTTTCAATAATGTCATATTTCATTTGCTTAAAAGCAGGTCTTGAATACTGTAGAATATGGGCCCGAAGGGCTTCGATCCCTTGGCTCACCGGTTATGAGCCGGTTACTCTACCAAGCTGAGTTACGGGCCCTAAGCAGATTAATTTTTTCTTAGGTATAAAATGTTATGAGATTAACA
>JAOTWS010000005.1 GCA_029862745.1 Nitrosopumilus sp.
TGTCAAATCTTCCACCTTCTCTTCTTCTTTCGCCACCTTCTCTTCTTGGACTGTCAAATCTTCCACCTTCTCTTCTTCTTTCGCCACCTTCTCTTCTTGGACTGTCAAATCTTCCACCTTCTCTTCTGAACATTTGAGGTGGCCTCGTATAATTCTCAGTTGGATTTTCATATTTTTTACCTATCTCATCAACTCGTATGTTGAGTTTTTCAAGTAAAGTTTGATTTAGTCCCTCACCATAAACATCAACTCTTGCTGCAATGACTGCTTTTGCAGCAACTGCTCGTGCAATCTTTCCTCTTTGCCATCTTGGGGCTGCATGAACCATTGCATGTTGGAATAACAATCCATGTTTTGGTGGTTGAGAACCTGTCTTCAGTGATCTAAACAATGCTTTTTCTGCACCTAGTACTTGAATTGTACTGGCAGGAAGTGATGCTAATCTCTTAAGACTTCCAGCTCTTCCTAAAATTCTTGCACCTACTGCACTTCCAAGTATTGCTGAAAGATTAGGTGCAATTTCTTGCATTTCAGACTCTACATGATCTTCAAGTTTTTTACGTAAATCATGAAAGTCAAGAATTTGTTTTGCAATTGATTGAACAATTGATAAATTAACATCTGAGATATCGCCACCTCTACTCTTTGATGAAATTAATGATAACATTTCTACTTTCGATTCTGGAAAGCCTGCTTCGTCAAAAACTTGCTTTGTTAATGATTCACGTTTTCCTGCAAGAACTATTTGTGCATATCCGTTGATACTGTCTATGATATTGTCTAATTCTGGAAAATGTAATCCATACCATTCTCTTAGTCTTGAACTAAGTCCATTTGCAATTTTATCAATTTCGTCTAGTGAATTAATTGCTTGAATAATATGCAGATCCGGACTTTCTGATACTTCTGTGACTTTTGAAGATGATAACCCTAGTGCAAACTCTCTAAGTTTTCCAAGCGTGTCTTGAAGATTAGATGCAAAGCCTGAATCAACAATAATTTGTGGTTTTGTTGCTTGTGTGTTTTCCAATTCTAATTCATCCATAAGATAGCAATCAATAGAATATTTTTTTAGAATTGCAAGTAATGATTCATCGCTGACTGAAACTCCTCTTTGAGTTGAAGCCAGATAGTTAACAAGCTCGTTTAATTTTGATTCTTTATTTTTCACTAAAAGATATTCTTTAACTGGATTTGAGAATGGAAATGCCTTTTCCATCTTTTTATCATTGAATACTGATATCCCTAGTTCTGTTAAAATTACAGAATACATGAATAGTTAATTTTAAATCACCTTTAAAAAAGGTACCAGAACTATCAATCAACTATTATATTCTAAACTTGGATGATTAATCAAAGTGGAATCCAGCCTTGAAACTTCCATAGGTCAAATACAGCTTGATCGACCTGTAATGTTAGCGTCAGGAATTTTAGGAATTTCATTAGATGTGTTTAAACGGCTATATCTGTCGGGCGCTGGTGCTGTTGTAACTAAATCTCTAAGTATAGAACCATGGGAAGGATATCCAAACCCTACTATTTTTAGTGTTAAAGGAGGTGGATGGATTAATGCAGTAGGTCTCTCAAATCCAGGCGCACCAAATTTTGCAAAAATAATTGAATCTAACAAAGATGTTCCAATTATTGTGAGTTTGGTTGGATCGATTCCTGAAGATTTTGAAATGATGATTAAACAATTTGAGCATTGTCAAGTAACAGCTTATGAATTAAATTTATCGTGCCCACATGTTGCTAAAGTTGGTCTTGAAGTTGGAGATGACATTGAATTGGTTAAGACAATTGTTTCTACAGTAAAAAATTCTACTAGTACTCCTGTAATTGCTAAAGTAGGTCTTGGAACTTCTAATTATCTTAATACTGTTGGTGCTGCAATAGATTCTGGAATAGATGCAATTACTGCCATTAACACTGTTCGTGCTATGGGAATAGATGTTGAAACACAACGTCCAATTCTTAGTAATAGATATGGTGGATTATCTGGTACTCCCATAAAACCAATTGCAATAAGATGTGTGTATGAAATATCCTCAAAATATGATATTCCCATCATTGGTTGCGGTGGCATATCTACATGGGAGGATGCAATTGAATTTTTCTTGGCAGGAGCATCTGCAATTCAACTTGGTAGTGCAATAGGTGAGAATTGGATAGGTGTATTTCATGAAATTAACAAAGGTATCTTACAATATATGAAGAGAAAAAATTATTCAACTATCAAGGAAATGGTGGGACTTGCAAAGAGATCATAATCATCCTACAATTGTTACAATTGAAAAAGTAATTGATGAAACACCCAGTGTTAGAACTCTAATCTTCTCAGATGAAGTAATGTCTGAAGCCCTTCCTGGGCAATTTGCAATGGTTTGGATTCCTGGAGTTAATGAGTTACCAATGAGTATAATGATTTCAAACGAACCTGGAAAGGCTGCGTTTACTGTAAGAAAACATGGATCTGCCTCTACTGGTTTGTTTAATGTAAAAGTAGGTGAACAAATTGGAATTAGAGGTCCATATGGAAATTCTTTTGATCTAAAAGAAGGAAAACTTTTGCTTGTTGGTGGTGGAACTGGTCTTGTTCCTATGATGAGATTGCTTACTTTTATAATGCCTCATGATGATGTTACTGTTCTAATTGGTGCAAAAACAAAAGATGAAGTCTTCTTTGAAGATTTGGCAAAAAGTCTTTTGGAGGAACATCTTCATAATGTAATTGTTTCAACTGATGATGGCAGTTATGGAGAAAAAGGATTTGTTACTGATATGGTTGAAAAACTTTTGAGTAAAACCAAATTTGACGGGGTGTATACATGCGGTCCTGAAATTATGATGTATAAAACTGTTCAATCTGCCAATTCTAGACATCTTTTTGTTCAAGCTAGCCTTGAACGAATGATGAAATGCGGTGTAGGAATTTGTGGTAGCTGCTGTGTTGGCACAGATCTAGTTTGTAGGGATGGAACTATTTTTGATGGATTACATCTGTCCAAAAATAAGGAATTTGGCTTTTTTCATAGAAATAAGGCTGGAATTTTAGAACATTATTGAATCCTACTAGCAAGGTTTAAAATAAATCATAAAATCCTTTTCATAAAGGACATGGGTAATCCAAAAATCGTTTTAACAGCTGATAGAACTTTGATGTCTCCATATAGGGGATTGTCTTTGGCAACATTTTTTGGATGTGCGCCAGCAATTGATCCTCATAGAGATAAAAACAGTTTTTGGTATAAAATTCTTGGAAACCAAGTGACCCCAAAAATTCTATTTGATTTTATTTGTAATTATATCCCTCATACAAATGGCATTGCAAATTATGCACCATATGGATTAAGAAAATTGGAAGCTGGTTTACTCCGTGATGGATTTAGCAGACAAGATGTTGTAGTTGCTCATCCTGATCATATAGAACAATTCATCGGACCAGATACGCAAGTTGTTGGAACATATGAGATGGATCCTCTTGGAATGGGTCCAGTTACTATGACATTTACTTATGGTCGAAAACAAACATCGTATGATGAATTTTACAATACTGAATTACATCACAGAATAAAAGCTGCTAAAGCAAAAACTGGAAGTAAAGCTAAAGTGATTTCTGGAGCATCTGGAACTTGGCAATACAACTATGATCCAGAAAAAATTGAAGAATTTGGAATCTATGCAATTCTTGAGGGTGAACTTGGTGGAATCGCACCAGAAATTGATGGACATGCTGGACGATTTTTCAACTATTTGATCAATGGCGACTTTGAAAATATGGATCCTTTTAGAAAGAAAAGTGACTTTAAAGTTAACATTAAAGAATTTGAAAGAAACGGTAAAAAAATTCATGGAAGATTTGTTAATTTCTGGGATAGGCCTGAATTAGAAGAAATTCCTGATATTGTAGAACCTAGTATGCATGGGATGGTTGAAGTAATGCGTGGTTGTGGTAGAGGTTGTAAATTCTGTGATGTTACATTAAGATCATTAAGATACTATCCTCCAGAAAAAGTCAAAAGAGAAATTGAGATTAACATTAAGAAAGGTGGTTCTAAATCTGCATGGATTCACAGTGATGATATATTCGTTTATGGAATGGATCCTAGAACTGCAAAAGGTATGGAACCCAATAGAGAAGCATTAGAAGAACTATTTACTGCAATCATGTCTACTGGAGTTGAACATACAAACCCAACTCATGGAACATTAGCTGGTGCAATTGCTGATGAAAAATTAATTCCGAACCTCTCCAAAATTATGAAATCAAGTCCTGATAACATGATTGGTATTCAAGCTGGATTTGAAACTGGCAGTCTTCGATTAATTGGTAAATATGCAGATAGAAAACTTGCACCGTATTCTCCAGATGAATGGCATTGGGTTGTAAAAGAAGGTGTTAAAACTTTGAATCAAGATTACTGGATTCCAGCATTCACTTTGATTATGGGTCTTGATAATGATGAACAACCTGAAGATTCATGGGATACTATTAGATTAATCAGCGAATTAGAACACGAACAACCTGATTCTATGTTTACTGCTACAGCTTTGACCTTTGTTCCAATTGGTTTACTAGAAAAATCTGACTTCTTCCATATTGGAAATGAAATGACTCCTGCACAACTAGGTGTTCTATACAAAACATGGCAACACAATTTCAAATATGGTATTCAAAAATTCATGACCAAAACCGGATCAAAGGGCCCACAAAGATACTTTTTTAATGCTATAGCTAGATCCCTTGGAGGTGTACCTTTAGGTGCAATGGAGAAATATGCACGTAAAAAAAGTAAGGAACACGAAAAAGTTATTGAGACAGTAAAGGCAAAATACTGGTAGCCATACAAAAATATAAATTCATTAATTACTATCCAAAGTTATGGCAACACACGGTTCCCTTACTAAAGCAGGAAAAGTAAGAGGACAAACTCCAAAAGTTGAAGGAAGGAAAATTGTAGGTACTAGTTCTAGTCTTAGGAATAAAAGTAACTTCAATAAGCGATTTGTACTGGGTAGATTCCCCGGTCAGAATAAACCTGGACAAAGAAGAAAGAGACGTTAGTCGATTTTGTTAAAATTTTGTTATGCTACGATCCTTTTTTAAAACAATACCCTTATAAAGTACTGGTACCGTACTATACCGTATGGTTGAAGATTTAAGATTAGATAGTTTAGAGGGCGTAGGTCCTGTAACTACAAGAAAATTATCCGATGCAGGTATCCACAACGTCATGGATCTCATCGTCAGAGGTCCTGTAGAGATTGCAGAAATCACTGGAATGGAAAAGGACACAGCTGAAAAAATAGTCAATAAAGCCAGACAACATTTGGTTGAAGGAGGATTAATTGCTAAAGACTTTGTAAGTGCAAGTGAAATTTACAAACACAGACAAAGTATTGGCAAAATTACAACTGGTACAAATTGTCTTGATACATTATTTGATGGTGGTATTGAAACTCAAGCATTAACCGAAGTCTATGGAGAATTTGGTTGTGGTAAAACACAATTTGCTCATACACTATCTGTAATGGTTCAAAAACCAAAAGCAGAAGGTGGTCTTGATGGTGGCGTTTTGTATATTGATACAGAAAATACTTTCAGACCTGAAAGAATTGTGTCCATTGCTCAAGCACATGAAATGGATCCTGAGAAAGTTCTAGATCGTATTATAGTAGCTCGTGCATATAATAGTGCACACCAAACATTGATTCTAGAAGAAGCAGGTCAAATAATTGAAGAGAATAATGTAAAGCTAATTATTGCAGACTCTGCAGTGGGATTGTTCCGTTCTGAATATCTTGGAAGAGGTACATTATCTGTTAGACAACAAAAACTAAATCATTTTGTCCATCTGCTCTCAAGAATTGCAGAAACATACAACTGTGCCGCACTTGCAACAAATCAAGTTATGGCATCCCCTGATGTCTTCTTTGGAGATCCAACTCGTCCTATAGGTGGAAATGTAGTCGCACATACAAGTACCTACAGAATATACTTTAAAAAATCAGGCAAAAAACGAATTGCCAGAATGGTAGATAGCCCTCATCATCCTGAAGAGGAAGTTATCTTTGCTTTGGGTGAAGCAGGTGTGATCGATCCTGAAGATGCAGAGAAAAAGACAAAAAAGACTACAAAAAAGGTAATTGCCAAAAAAACTAAAGAATCTGAAGTAGATACTACAGTGAAAACACCTGAAGTAGATACTACAGTGAAAACACCTGAAGTAGATACTACAGTATCTACAATAGATGTTGAATTAGATGATTTTGAACCAATAGAAGAATAATATCTTCTCTTTCACCTTTTTCTTTTTACACTTTTTTTATTTTCTATACTATTGATTAAATTATAATATGATTTGAGATATACTATATCATGACAGATCTTTATCGTCTGCTCCCAGAAGAAATGGAGCAATTAGTAATAGATATGGGCTATCCCAGATATAGAGCAGATCAAATTCTATTACCGTTATATTATAAATTTCCAAAAGATATCTCTGAGATTAAACAACTTCCAAAAAAAATGAGAGAAGAACTAATTGCAGCTGATTACACTATTGGTTCAGCAAAGCAAATTCATCAAGTTGTAAGTGATGATGGAGATACTACAAAACTATTGCTTAAACTCACAAACGATAGTTATGTAGAAACTGTTCTAATGCAATATGAGTCATCCAAGATTGGCGGTCATCCAAGATCTACAATTTGTGTTTCAACTCAAATTGGATGTGCAATGGGATGTGTATTTTGTGCAACAGGACAAATGGGATTTGAAACAAATCTTAAATCTGAACACATTGTATCTCAAGTCATTCATTTTGCAGAACTTTTACAAAAACGAGGAGAGCATGTGACAAACTTGGTTTTCATGGGAATGGGTGAACCAATGGCAAATTATGATGAAATGATTCGTGCTGTAAGAATTTTAACTCATGATCGAGGTTTTGGATTAGGTCAACGGCACATCACTATATCTACCATTGGAATTAGATCTGGAATAGAAAAATTAGCTGATGAAAATCTGCAGATTGGTCTTGCAATATCACTTCATGCTCCAAATAATGAATTACGTAAAAAACTAGTTCCTACAGCACTTTCTAATTCTGTTCAAGATATTATTGAATCTGGAAGATATTATTTCAAAAAAACTGGTCGACGCGTGACATTCGAATATGCCCTCATGGCTGGTATCAACGATTCCCCAGAAATTGCAAAAGAATTGGTTAGGCTTTTGAAAGGTAATGGCTCTCATGTAAATTTGATTCCTATCAATCCCACTGCCGGTGATTTTAAACGCCCAACAGAAAAGAGTATTCTTGAATTTGAACAAATTTTATCCAGTGCTGGCATAAATTGTACAGTTCGTGTCGAAAAAGGAACAGAGATCTCTGCTGCTTGTGGACAGCTTAGAACTGATATCATCGGCTAATTTTCTTAAATCCTGTTCTAAGTCTTAAAATAGGGCTTTCAAAGATTTCACTCTACATGGCAACTAAGAAATCTCATGGTCGTTCACATGGATTTAAGCATAAATCCCGATCTGTGATGAGAAAACAGTCTCCAAGAGGAGTCTCATTTCTGTTACGTGAATACCAAGAAGGTCAGCAAGCCCTTGTCATCATTGATCCTCGACAGCACAAAGGATTACCTCACAGAAGATACCACGGAAAAGTAGGTGTCATTACAAGCGTTGGTAGACGTGCTATTACATTAGATGTGAAATTAGGTGATAAATCGAAAACCTTAATCACTAGATTGGATCACATAAAACCATTCGGTGTATAATATGGAAGAAGTAAAAAAGAAACAAGCTATTTCTCTTTCGGAAGTTAAAGAAATTTTAGGAAAAGTTGATCCTGAAGAGATGGATCAAATCCAACGTTGGACATATGATTATGTTTCAAAATTTGCGTCAATTGATTCTAAAGATGCAAAAGAAATGAAAAAACACCTCATCAAAGAATGTGAATTAACCGAAGACGAGGCTGTTGAGATTGTTAACATTAGACCAACAAGTTTAGCTGAATTACGTTCTTTCACATTTGGATGGAAAAAATTAATTCTTGCTGAAACTCTAGAAAAAATGCTCAAGATAATTAAGGAGTATTCGTAAATTTTTAGGAGTATTTTATTTTGTATAGGGCACAATCCCCACCTCGAAAGTATGAGGAATATGCATACGTTTTGGATTTTAATCCTAGAGGAAAGTCTTCTACTGTACGTGGAAGAGAAGGAATTATTGTAACTGCAATTGGAGAAGATCATCTTACTCTTTTAGAGATTCTTGGAATACCAAACTCTGTATTTGAAATAGATGAGAAAATCTATATTGGAAAAGATGGACGCACTAAAGTTTTATCTGTTTTGGGCAAAATGGAATATGATAAAATTTCATCGTCTGCACAAAGTGAATTGCCAATAGTAGTGCAAACTATTGTAACTGCCAATGAATCAAAATTCGTCGAATATATTAATAATGCAAGACCTTTAACTCCAAGAATACACGCACTTGAGTTGATTCCGGGAATTGGAAAAACATACATGAAAACAATGTTGGAAGAAAGAGAAAAGAAAAAATTTGAAAGCTATCAGGATCTACAAGATAGAGTTGGATTCAAAGATCCAGTAAAACACATTTCGGAACGAATTATGGATGAAATTACTGGTGAAAGTAGAATGAACCTCTTTGTCAAGAGATGATAAAACGAAAACAACTTGGACAACACTTCCTTAACTCAAGTACTATAGCCAAATCCATAATTTCCGACGCTGAAATTTCAAAAAATGATATTGTTTATGAGGTAGGAACTGGATTAGGAATATTAACTCCTTTACTTTGTGAGAAAGCCCAGAAAGTAATCTCCATTGATCTAGATGAAAATCTTGTCAGAAATGCAAAAATCAAGTTCTCTAATATTGAAAATCTTATCTTAAAATCTGGAGATGGATTTAAGAACATAGATACATTCACAATTTTTATATCTAATTTGCCTTATTCTAAGAGCAAAGATGCCGTAGAATGGCTTGCACAGACTTCTTTTTCACATGGTGTGATTATGGTTCAAAAAGAATTTGCAGATAAATTACTAGCAAAGTCTTCCAAGAACAGAAAAGCAATAAGCATCATTGCAACTCATGCATTTGAAATTACTATGTTATCTAAGGTAGGTAAAAATAATTTTTCACCACCCCCAAAAGTTGACTCTGTACTTTTAAAAATTGTGAAAAAAAATAATCTAAAAAAAGATATAATTCTTACAATTCATAAAATTTTTTCATATAGAAGAAAAACTGTCAAAAATATCCTAAAACAATTCAATATGGAAACTGTAATAGATAAACGAATAGATGATCTATCTGGGGATGAAATAATTACCATTGCAAACCAAATCCTGGAAAAATGATGAATATCCTCCATCTGAGGATACTTTTTTCATTGTAGATAACATAAAACAAGAAAAAGGAAATTTTGCTTTAGATATTGGAAGTGGATCTGGATATCTGACCAAATTACTTTCTGAGACTTTTTCTTTCGTAGTTGGAACTGACATAAATTTTGAAGTGTTAAAAAATCAAACTTATAAAACAAAAAATCTTGTTTGCTGTAATGGATCAGATGCATTAAAAATCAAATTTGATTTTATTGTTTGTAATTTACCCTATCTTGCTACTGATGAAATTTTGGATATTGCAACAGATGGTGGTGCTGAAGGATTTGTAATACCTAAAAAAATATTTGATTCACTAATACACAATCTAGAAAAAAAGGGCAAGTTTGTTTTTATAACTTCGTCATTATCCAACTATCAAAAATTAATTGATTATGCTCAAAAATTAGGTTTGAAAACTAAAATTATTGCAAAAAAGAAACTTTTTTTTGAAGAATTAATTTTGATTGAAGCTGTTAATTAATTATTTTCGTAGTTTTTCTTTAGCATAAGTGATTATGGCATCAGTCATTTGAGTTGTTGATGCATTACCACCAATATCCCATGTCACTGTTTTTCCTTCGTTGATTACCTGATCTGTTGCAGAAAATATTGCATCTCTAATTTCAGCTTCACCTAGATATTGTGCCATCCAAGCACCTGATAGAACTGCAGCTGTAGGGTTAACTTTATTTTGTCCCGCAAATTGAGGTGCACTTCCGTGTGCCGCTTCAAACATTGCAAAATTATCTCCCATATTTGCTGAATAAATTAACCCAATAGATCCTACTAATCCAGAAGCTAACTCTGAAATAATATCCATAAATAAATTGGTACTGACTAGAATTGTTCCATTGAATTGCTCTGGTGCTACAACCATTTGTTGTGCCATATTATCAATGTAGATTTCTGATAGTGTCACATTGGTTCCCTCAACTGCTTTTTGAGCCGATCTCCAAAAAATACCATCTGTTTGTTTTAGGATATTTCTTTTTGTAATTGCAACCATTTTTTTCATATTGTATTCTTTTGCCCATTTCATTGCTGAATTTAGAAATCTATCACAACCCTGTCTTGTAATTTTCCTTATTGCAATTGCAGAATCCTCTGTTATCTGAGCTTCAATTCCTGTGTACAATCCTTCTGTGGCTTCTCTGAAACAAACACAATCAAGTTTTCTATTTGGTGTTAATCTGTCATAAGTTTTAGTTGGTCTGATGTTAGAGTATAATTCAAATTTTTGACGAAGAGTAACTGCTACACTTCTAGGGGAATCTGGAACTGGTATTGTAGTTGTTGGACCTTTAAAACAAGCATCAGACTCTTCTAAAATCTTCATTGTTACATCTGGAATGTATGATTTATCTTTTCTTCCATTTTTATCCCATTGTTCTGAACCTGCTTCACATAGAATTATTTCTGATTGAATATTACATTCTTTCAAAACTTTAAGCATCGAATCTACAACTTCAGGTCCTATACCATCTCCTTTCATCACTGCTGCTTTTTTACTCAAAACTGTAAGAATTTGAAGAGTTTATTATTTAATCCTACTGTTACGATTTCAATTATAAAAAATCAACTAGATATACATTAAGAAACTTTCTGTGTTTCTTAATGATTATACCTTCTATTATGTTGATTTAGTTTGTTGAGATTACCTAAAATAAAATGAAATTAAATATGAAAAAATAGTATTATTATCTTTCATAAGATTAAATCAAAAAAAGGAACAAAGTTATGTTTACAGAAAATAAAAGATATTCTTTGTAGTGCAAAAATTCTTTGTAATAATAATGGGTTGAATCTATGTCGTCTAATACACTTACAATTGAAGGATTTTGTATTGTTATTACAGAGAATCTGATAGAAACCTGAAAGAAAAGTAATACCAGTTAAAATGGATCTATTTTTAATACCGGGTATTGTTTAAAAATGGAAGAAGCATTTGATATATTTCCAGAAGAATGTCAGATCTATCAAAAAGTTTGACTTATTTACAGATTAATTCTAGGCATCCTTATGCGGGGATCGCCTAGCTTGGTAGGGCGTGGGATTGCTAATCCCATGTCAGCAATGACTCGTGGGTTCAAATCCCTCTCCCCGCGCTTAGATCACTAATGATTACCCACAATAAACAAAATTTGTTGTTTAAATCAAATCTGAGATTATAATCTGATGACTCAAATTGATATTCATAACTCAAGACGAAGAACTGATCTGGCCAAGATAAACTTTCAGAAAAAATTATCTGAAAGTAATGCAAAAATATCTTGCAGATTTTTGGACAGATTAAGACTAGATAACAAGTCATATGGCAGAATTGCAAATTATGCTGATTGTATTAGTAGAATTTTAAAAATTAAAGATGACAAAAAAATCAACGAATGGACTAGAGAAGAAATTGAATTTATACACAAAACAATTGCTGATTCTGATTATGAAAATTCTGTTAAAAAAGACACACTTACTGCATTAAAGAGAATCATTCACTATGCCCTTCATGACGAAATAGCTGATAATTCAAAAGGGAAAAACTATGATGAAATAGTAGCATGGATAACACCTGGATCATTTCATGATAAATATCAAAAGATACAACCAAAGGATCTTCTTAATGATGATGAAATACTCCAACTTATTCAATCTACAAAAAAAATAGGTGGTAAATACCTCAAAAGAAACATTGCAATTATTTTTGTTTTACTTGAAGGTGCATACCGTCCAGGTGAACTTCTTGGTATTCAATTAAGTGGGGTGGAGTTTGAAAAAGATTTTGTTAGAATTCACACAACGGGAAAAACAGGACCAAAATCATTAACACTTGTTGCAAGCTTTGGACCCATCAAAGAATGACTTGCAGAACATCCATACAGTGATGTTACTGAATACAGCAAAAAACTCGGAAACGTTGCCAAAATCTATGGTAATTGGTTTAGAGGCTCTAACATGTTAGCAGTCTATGAACACCTTGCAAACTCTGATCAGGAAGATGCAGTTCTAAAACTACATGGTCTCAAGAATGACAATACACAAGAATCTATTTTGTTCTCAAAATCTTGTCCAAACTGTCATGTTTCAAACAGTAGAGACAAATATCATTGCATAAACTGTGGTAAAGAACTTTCAAAAGAACTGGTAAAACTCAAAGAGAGTAAACGTGAGATGAGCCGAAAAACAAGAACTCCAGACTTTGAAGACAAGATCTCAAAGAAAATCAAGAATCTGAAACACTTGTTTTTAGAACAGCAAAAATTCATTTCCAAACTAGTAGATGAGAAAACAAAAATCATATCATAAAAAATGCTATTTTGTTCTACACTTGTTCTCAAATTTTTGAATTTACACTCTATCTTTCGTTTCCAAATATTTTCTTTATTGCTTGTAGTTCTTTTTGAATTTTTTTACAATTTTCATTAATTTGTTTCTCGAGATTCATAATTCTTGTTTGACTCATATGATATGATATTGAAATGCATTAAAGCACTATTTGTATGAGTGAAAACAAACTAGGAGATATCTAAAGAGAAAATTATTTTTTAGATTCTTTTTACTTGTTGCAATATCATTAATTTTTGCCTTGTTTGCGTACCTTTGGGCTTTGTTCTCAAAATATTACCACAGCAAGGACAGTGTTTACCGTCCCAGTTTATGAAAATAGCACAAATTGAGCACCTTTTTTGACCGTTTTCATACCTGCCATGAACTCCAAAGGGCTTTTTTGCCTTGTATCTGATGCATAGCCCCTTACAAACCACTTCAAAAATGGTGCATATCAAACACAATTAAATGATTCAGAAACATAAATAGAAAAAATTACACTTTTTCAATTATCAACTTGTGATTTCTAATTGAGATCTGCAACTCATCACCCTTTACCCATTGCAGTTCATCTAAAAGATCTGAAGGTATGTTCACTCGATTTTTGTAATATGTGACTCCATCAATGGTCCTATTTATCGTACTCTGGAGTTTTGTTTTTCTCTTTTGAATCAATTGTTGTTGGTATTTGTCAATGCCATATAAACTAGGCCCCTAGTAGTTATATATCATAGGCCCCTAGTATATGCATGAAGCAAGCAATAGAAAGCCTAAAGTCTTTTTATGCAAATAGAGGTTATTCTAATTGATGCTTTCACCAAATAATCAGAAATATCGTGAGGGAGTTCAGGTTCCGTTTCTGGAAAAAATGCTAAAAGAGAATCAAAAGACAATAGAACAACTAGAAAATAATTTTGATGAAACCACAGGAAAGCAATTAGAAAGACTACAAGTAATAGAAAAAATATCAAAGGCAAAATTAAGTATTATAGAACTTACAAAGGCAAAATTAAGTATTATAGAACTTACAAAGGCAAAATTAAGTATTATAGAACTTACAAAGGCAATAGAGTATTCCAAAAAAAATGGAATATTTTAGACATCCAAATATTCCTAGTACAATTAAGGATGAGCACATATGGAATGATTGTTGGTATGATGAGAAAAGAAATGCTTGGACGAATTGATTTTGATGTTTATGGCAACATTGAAGAAATACTTGATGAAATTCAAAGAAGAGGCCTTGCCACATATTTGGAGACTCTATCAGGACATGAACATGTGTTATTTCTATGGAATGATAAAGATCTCAGAAATAAAATAATGAAAAAGTTCTTTGTTCAACCTGATGTGCCTCAGTGTCTAATATCCTCAGAGAGGATAAAATTACCCGCAGTAGAAAATGTGCTGTATTCTGATCTTTTATCAAACAAAGATGTTGCTACTCAACAAGAACTTCAAATGATTTCTCAAATTCATCAGAAAAACCAGACGATGTTGGCTACCCGTCTTGCAGGTATAGATTGTACATAATGGTTCAAACATGGATTGTCTCAAGAATTTTTGGCACTTGAAAAACAAATTGACAGTTATTTTGAAAAGGAGAATATCTCCTGCATTTGTGGATACGACATAAACGAAATTCCAGACGATGAAATCCTCAAGACATTATTGAAACGTCATGATTATGTCATGCTTGATTCCCCCCACTCTCTATTCAGGAGACAAGTATGACTCAAAGCAAAGACCCACACTCACATAGAGATCCTTTTGATAATTTGTCAAGAAAAATAATGCCGTCAGATCCTGCCAATCCCTGCAGAATTGTTGGAATGTTAAATTTTGACATGAATACACAAGAAGGCCTGGAGGCTTTTTTGAAATCTGAAAAAAAATCCCATTCTAGTTTTGAATGTTTTAATGGCTCTTGGATGTGTACGTATCCCACTGCAAACATTGAATCAAAAAATAGATTAAATTGGGTAAAAGGATTAACTAAAAACCACAACGCTGTGATTTTTACCTCTTCTAAAGGTGAAGGCATTGCTTTTGATATTAAACATCATTAAGATCTAAAGGATTTCATCCTTGAATTTACTGACTGAAAAATATCTTTACTTTACTGCGTAAGAACTCTGAATTCCTGTTCCTACCAGTCCAATTAATATTAAAATTTTAAAATTTATTGGATTTTTCAATTTATCTGGGATAATGCTTGGTTCATCTATCAATACTGAGAACATTAAACCTGTCTTAAAAAATTTCGTTCATGAATGAAATTATTGGTTTTCTATTTCCATTTTTGGCAGGATTTCCTTTTCAATGAGTATGATGTATGTAAAGCAGAAATAAATTGAAAAGATCACTTAATGTCGAAAATAATATTCGTATGGAGGAACATCAAAACTCACAAGAGGTATATGATAATAAAAACGAAATATTATCAAATATTGTCTATGCTAACAACAATGGAGTCAATGAATTCCTTGACCAATCACTAAAATGGATAAAAACACCATTATGTGATTTTGGTTTCAAATGTATTCAATCCAAACATGATTCCTGTGATTGGACAAAATGTAAGTGTCTTTGTCATCAAAAATAATCCTCGTTAACTAGTAGCAATGATGAATTGGATGAAAAATAAGGATGATTCAAGTAAAAATGTTTCAAAAGTACAACAATCACTCATTTATTCTCTTGCAATGAATTCTTTTTTAGCAAATTCAGAAAAATGGAATATTTTCTAACTCTACTTGATATTCTAAACAATTATTCAATATTTCGATCTTGTATATCCTTCCAATATCGTTCGATTATTCGTAGATTTGTACGTATATCATAAGTTGTTCTTCATTCATATTTTTTTGAAAATTTTTCCCAATCTTGTGTTATGATTTTAAAATTAGGTTTTCGTATAGCATAAGAACACAATTCTAAAAATTGTTGCATTTGATTTTCTGCATTTTGTTTCGTATTATTTTTCCACAATTCCCACATTCTATATCTACAGACAGGAAGCAACTAGTCAAGATGTCGATATAACATTTCACATCACTAGTTTAAAGGAATAACTAAAAATTTCCGATGGGCTTTTCTCCACAAAAAAACTTACACGTGGGTACGAAATAATACTGTTTGACTATACCCCATACACGTTGTACTTCCAGTCAAATTTGAACCGGTAAAAAAGTATAAATTTTATGTAATAATTCAATAACTGCCAAATGATGTCATACTGACAAGCATTTGAAAAAAATTGGTAGAAGTTTGAAAGCACTCCAATGGCTTTCTGCGTTATTAGTCTAGGATTCGACAGTGATCAGTGTGTGACACGGTCGGGTCCGCTTACATTTCATGTCGAACCCTGATGTCTTGAGTTTTGATTCGATAAAGATTTTAGAAAGATGTGGCCAAATACTTTTAGAAGAAAAATGATAATCGTGATGAGTCATCCTGTAACATACACAAAAAACATCCACCTTGGAACCCAAAATTTGAGGGTTCTCTACAGTGGAGTGTATGGACCGGATGGAATTTGAACTAGAAATATTCATCTTTATTTAGAATTTTTTTTAAAACTATAATTCTATTAAGAAAAACAGAGAATAATTTAACATGAAAACTCAAAAAATGATGAGTTTCACAAATTGAATTTCTTTAGACAGTCATAAATCTCTCAAATTTACATGAGTTTTTGTTCATTGTGGGTCATCAAAATGCTTATACGCACTCCCCCGCGTCATTAAAACTTAATAGACCGATTTGGAAAGTTTTTGTAATGGGACGAAGAAAAACTCAGAAAATTATTCGCACAGGTCCAAAAAATGCAACTACTGGAATGTGCCCTCTTTGTAAAACAATTGGTAAGGTATTCCTCTTAGGTCCACCAGGGCAAGAAAGAGGAAAATGTGAAAAATGTCGCCAAGAGTTTGAATTATAGGTTAAGTTAATGAGCATACATTTTATCTTTCATTAACTAACTATCCTTGGATATTGAAAATTTACCAAAATGTATTACGGTTAAACAATATTCTAACATGCTATAATGAAGATTTTATCTAAAGAAAACATTATTCACATTAACCTTAATTTGTTTGAAAAATGTATTGGTGGATGATTTAGATCAATTACAAATCCTTTGGAATCTATACTTGATGCCAATACTGGATTTCTTATTTCTGCACGAAAGCATTTCAATATTGGGATGTGATTTCCGGGCTTAATCAAAGCAGGCACATTTCTTACCGAATTAGGTAGATAGTTTTGGTATGTTATTTACTATGAAGATAAGACTGTAATAACATTTTAAGACATTTTAACCACCAAAGAAAAAATCATTACAAACAAAAATAATACTGGGAACCATGAGCTTATCAAAGTTATTCAAATACCTTATGAATCTCAAAAATAACATTACTATTCATCTACAAAACTGATTTCAGATGAAGGAAATATGGACAGATAAATATCTGAATAATTATCCTATTCCTACAATGATCAGCATTATCACCATCTTCTTGTTCCCATGAGTCAGATTTTCTAAAACGGTTTCAAATATACACATATCTGTATCTATTTTAATACTTAATTTGGTGCAGATGATGGTGATGATTTCTACTGTATCTTTTAAGTAAAAATGACATACATATATCATCCTGTTGAAAAAGAGTAATTTTCAGTATATTAGTTCGGTTCTAGTTTTCATCCGTTGAGTAAAATTTAGCCCAATCGTTTTAATCAAAAACTTCTATGAATCATTTATTCATTAGTGTTCTAAGTTAACTTTGTAAATCTATGTACTATTAAATGATAAATCTGAATGTTGGAAACAACTCTATATATGCAACTCATCCTAAAACTCTCCAATACATCATAATTGACGCAATGTTAACAAACGCAAGATAATTCTCGGCTATTCTTTCATATCTGATTCTAATTCTATGGAATCCATTCTTCAACCAAGTAAAGAATCTTTCTACAACGTAACGAGTCTTGTTGTAATTTGCATGGTGAACTGTTTTTGTTTTAAAATTTCTATGTGGAATGCATGGTGTAATGTGTCTGCCTTCCAAATAATCTCTAATGGTTTTGGAATCATAACCCTTGTCTGCATAGACTGATTTAATTTTCTCTATCGAACTGTTATCCAGATGATCAGAAATGTTTTCCATCACGTCAACTAGTTTTGTGGAATCATGCTTGTTTGCAGAATCAATAATTATAGATATTGGCAATCCATTTTGATTAACTGCAACATGTATCTTTGTGCCTGTAATTCTTTTGAATCCATCATAATCAACTATGTTTCCCTTTTTTTGGCAGGGATTGTAGATGAATCAACTGATATTTTTTGTAGATTTAGCTTTCCAGATTTATGTGCAGATTTGATTGCTGCAGACAGAATATCTTTCCAGATTCCTTGCTCTTGCCATTCTTGTAATCTGAGATGTGCCGTAGATTTTGAACCATATTGTTTTGGTATCTCGCTCCATCTGCATCCTGCAATCAAAACGTAAATTATTCCATTGATAGTCTTTCTATCATCACATCTAGGCCTTCCAGTATGTGCTGGTTTTGGAATATATTTTAAAATCATATTCCATTGCTTGTCTGTCAATTCTGTAAATTGCATGAAATGAATTTTGTGTCAATACAAATAGATCTAAATGATCGTCATTATTTTACTAAATGATTAGTTTTAGGATGAGTTGATGATCTTACTATTGAAAAGCAAAACTAGGATATTTTATTGTATGCCCAAAAACTAACATAATGATCAACTAAATCAATTTTGCTTTACTTATGGAACTTAAAGGATAATTATTGATGCACAATATGGGGAATTTTTTTAAAAAGAACTGGCAACGTTCTTCTTCAAGTTCTACCGATAAATTACGCCACATAGTTCACAAAGAAGCCCCACTAAAACCAAGAATTACAGAGGCAATAAAACGCCTAAACATCCCATTACTCAAGCTAGATTCAATGCATCAAAAAATACATCAGCAAAATCAAACAGTATTTCAAAAAGTAATAGATGCACAAAAAAATAACGAGATCGAAAAGGCTTCTATGCTTGCAACTGAGCTTGCAGAAATGCGCAAACAAGAAAAGATGATTGAAAATGCAAGACTGGCTTTGGAGAAAATCAAGATAAGACTGACGACTGTAGAAGACTTTGGTGAGGCAATGATTGCAATGCAGCCTGCAATGTCTGTTGTAAGTTCAATAAAACCATCTCTTGAGAAGATGATGCCTGAATCAGACATTGAACTAAATGCAATGAATGGCATGCTCGGTGAAATGATGACTAGTACACTAGGCGAAGGTAGTAGTACAGATCAGTTTAATATCAATACATTGTCTGGTGTTGAAGTAGATTCTATACTGAAAGAGGCAAATATTATACTGGAAAAAGATACCGATGAACGACTCCCGGAGGTTCCTTCTGATATACAAGTAGATACAAAAACTGCAGTCTATGACTAATAGGAAGATGATGTTTTTTGGCAAAACGATCAATTTTGTATATTAAATTTAACTTGGTCTGATAAGTCCAAATTTTTTTATATTGATCATAATGGCTAACTTTGGACAATCATGGAACAGACCACCATCCAATGGGTTGGGAGACAAAATTTCAGGCATGTTCAAACAAGAAGCACCACTAAAACCACGCATAGATAATGCAATAAGAGGCTTAAACAAACCAATATCAAAATTAGACAATACTTCAAATCAACTAAATCAAAAGGATGATAAATTATTTCAGAGAATTATACAGGCACAACAAAACAAGGATATCCGCACAAGCAAGATTCTGGCAAATGAGTTGGCACAAATCAGAAAGACAAACAAGATGATAGGAAATATGAGAACTGCAGTAGATAGAACACAACTAAGACTATCTACTGTAAGCACTATGGGAGATGCTATTGTATCAATGCAGCCAGCAGTAAATACGATGAAAGCAGTTGGTCCTGCAATGAACAAAATCATACCTCAGGCAAGTCAGGAACTAGAATCAATGGGTAATATGCTTGGAGATATGATGCCTGGCTCTATAGGTGATGACTATTACTTTGCAAACTCTGGATCTTCACAAGAAACTGATGCTATTTTAAGTGAGGCCGCAGCAGTTGCAGAAACTCAAATAGGTAACAAGTTCCCTTCAGTTCCTTTAAATGCTACTCAGTCATCCTATTCAACTAAATTCTGATTAATCAACTTGAACAAAAAAACATACTCCATAATTATATTCAAATTTTCCTTTTAGCGTTGAACCCTTTAGTTAATAATTTAAATCATTTGTGATTTTTCATCATTATGTGCCAAAAATTGTCTAAAATGAGTTACTTGTACAGAAACCTTGGTGTATTTTTTTTCTTAAGGGAATAAATTTGCTCAACCATAACTTTTTAAGACAAATTTTATCTTGATAGATAATTATGAGTTCAGAAGCTGAAACCATTTATGAAAGAGTTGCAAAACTTGAAGATGAAATTGCATTACTCAGAAGTGAGGTGGATATTCTCAAGCGAGCATTAAGAAATAAAATTGCCCGTCATGAAATATCCATGATCAAAAAGGGAACTGATGTAGATTCCATTATTGATTAATTTTTTGCCTTTATACTTCTAATTAATTCTAAAATAAAATCAACATCTTCTGCGTTTGGATTTATTTCTAAATATCTATTCAAATATTTTAATGCGACTTCAGAATTTAACAATCTTTCTTCTAGAATCCCTTTATCTCTGATATCTTCTGGTGATTCAGGTTCTATTGCTAACACCATGTTAGTACATTGTAATGCTTTATCATATACGAATGATTGTATGTAGGAATTTTTCAAGTTACGAGTTAATCTCACTAGTATCTGCTCATATTTTACTTCATCTAGAAACTCTGGTTTGAATTTAACTTCTCCTCCAAAATTAGCATCTAGAATATCTTGTAAATCATCTACATCAAGTAGACGCCCATCATAAAATGGATCTAAGATCATCTCTTCGTTATATTTTACTAGAATATGACTTGGAAATCCAACAATTTTGAGATCCAATCCGATAAATTTTGCGATTTCTACATATAGAATCGAAATAGTTATTGGAAGACCTGTTTTTTTATCAATTACTTCATTTAGAAAATTATTTTTTGGATTATAGTAATCATCATCATCTCCACTAAAACCTAAATTTTCAAAGAGATGTTCATTTAGCATTGAAATCAAGTATGTTGGATTTTTCACATCACTAATTGATTCTTTTAAGGACTTTCCAATTCTACAGATCTTTTTTATATAATCTTCTACACTAAGATCTGGATATTCTAAAATCTGAGCAAATTTTAGACATTTTTCAACCAAATTGAAATTTGGATTTTTTACAAATGAAACCCATTCTGCAACTAGCGGATCAAATTTTTCTTCCAATTGTTACGATCTCAGTCTCTTGAGGTATAATTCAGGTTCCTTAATCTCTCTTGTATTTGGAGGGTTTATCATTATTTTTTTGAATACATCCTTACCTAATTTTTCATATACTGTTTTGGTGAAATCCTTTCCCATACTCTTTCGTATTTGATATGATGAAAAATCCGTACCCATAAACATAGTAAGATAGTTTTGAAAATCTTGATCATCTTTTAGTATATTTTCTATTGCAAATGCTGCCATTCCTTCCATTACTGTAAATGCTGCATGATGTTGTTGAATTGGAACCAGCCATTTTCTATAAATCTCCAAAAGTTTTGGGATTAATTCGCCTATTTTTGGATCTATTTCAACATGTGTAAACGTCATTACATCTGGTCCGATTTGTTCTATCAAAAAATGATCTGGATTCAAAAAGAAAAATAAATTTGCTTTTTTTGCATATGGAAAATCATCTGGTACTGCTTGTAATTGACAATACTCTGATAATTTGTTGATTGTTTCATTATCTAATGATAAAATTATAGTTGCTAACTCTTCGTTGATTTTATTTACTTTCATTGCAGCGTTCTTGTTAATTTCTTGTAGGTTTTCTTGTGTGGAATGAATTAATTCTTCTAATACTGCCATCTTCACTGCACCAAGATATCCAGAATTGATATTTTCAAATCTAGATTCGTATGGTTCTCCTTGTTTGTGAAGAATTATTTGTGGATATCTGGATAAAATGAATTTGTTTAGGTAAATTATTGAATCAAGATAATCCCCATATGTGGTTGTGATTTTAGATATGTATTGAATTGCATATGTTGAGTATACTAAATATTTCACCATATCTTTTTGCATCAAATCTGTAATTTTTTTCAAATCCTCTTTTGCAACTGCATTGAATAACTCTATAACGAATTCTTTTGATTCTTTATTTGCAAAAACTTTATCTCCTTTCAATTTTTTTAGTTCTTCTAATTCTGGAAACTTTAATGAAATATTGTCTGGAACTTTTAGACCTAGAAAATCTTCTACTTTTTCTCTGAATTCAGGTAAAATCTCTTTTGCAATATCTTCTATTTCTTTAAATTGTACTTTGTCTGAAATGTCTTCTTTAGCCTTGATTGCTAACTCTGCAATCTCTTTTTCTTCATTAATTTCAATTGATAATTGACCAAATAATGCCTCAGCAAATTCTTGAAACTCACCCAATTTGTATACGATCTAAAAATACTACATTTAAGATTATCTTGATTTTTTTATCAAAGAAATTATTAGCTTAGAAATAATTTATTTGTTATACGATAATGTTAGAATCCAGTATTGAATTTATTAGATGTGTTAGATGTGGTTCTAAATTAGAATTAGATGTATTCAAATATGGTAAGGAAATTGAAGAGGGATTTTTAAAATGCAAAAAATGTAATTTAATATTTCCAATTATTGAAAAAATCCCCATTTTGTGGAATGATTTCTCTGAATATCTATCTCATCGTAAAGTTTTAAGTGGTATTATATACAAATCAGTTATTTCTGAGACACTAAAAAAATTTGTAAAATCTTCATTATCAAAAATTAAAAAATTCAATAATGATAGAACATCTCTTGAAAAACGTTGGTCAATAATATATCAGAATAGTAAGGATTCAAAATTTTATTCACATGTGAAAAATAATCTTAATTCTATGATCTATTCAAATTTTGTATTGGAATATGGATGTTCAATTGGAATGATGACCTCATGGTTAGCTGATTCTAATCAAATGGTATTTGGAATTGATAGATCATACAGTGCAATATCACACGCAAAAAAAACTTATAAAGATAATCTTGATTATGTTGTAGCCGATTCATTATCTCCTGTATTTGGTAAATTACAATTTGATTTAATACTTGCACTTAATGTTTTAGAATTAATTGAACCAATCCTTTTTCTTAAACAAGTATCTGGCCAAATTTCATCTGGATATTTTATAATCACCGATCCCTATGATTTTGACAGAGATGTCAATTCTGTAAAAACCCCTCTTGATGAATCAACTTTACGGATTACTTTGGAGAATTTAGGATTCAAACTTATGCCAAAAACCCGTAAACCTTCCTTTATTCCTTGGAATTTAAAACTCAATACGCGTAGTACTCTAAACTATAAAGTAGATTTGGTTATTGGCAAAAAATAATCTTTTAAATTAAATCTCTACATATTACTTGAGACTCATTACTGGGGACAAACATTTTTGATCTATCCTGTGTAACCTTGTTTTGTCTTTTATCAGAATATATGAATTCACCTAGGTAATATTTTCAAACTTGAAATGCTATGAAAAAACTTCAGTTGATAACAGTCAAATATCAAAATGATATACACATTATCATGGCAGCAGTTGTTATAATTCCTATACTTTTTGTTGCAATTATAGGATTATCTGGATATCTTGTTTATCGATTCTTTGTTTTTGACTTGATGTGTAAAAGATCTGTTACTCAATCCCTTCAAAAATATAATATCAAAAAAACACCCTCTCAAATAATTAAAGAATATTATAATATTAAAGGGGAACAGATATCTGAAAAAGAAATACGCAACTTGGAAAAAAATTATCGACAAAATGAACCTGAACAATTCCTTGTAATGTATGATGCTATAAGAGATAAATCACAAAACCAAGAATAAGTTTTCTAATTTACTCATGGCTTGACTGGAATCTGAATAAATGGTGTACCGCCTTCTCCTACTACAAGTGGTAATTTACCGTCCCAAGCTTGTGTTTTTAACCAATCCAAATAATTTGGATTCTCTGCTAATGCTTTGTTAATTATGGCTATTGCTTCTGCTTCTCCTTTAGCTTCTGCAATGTTTGCATTTGCTATACCTATGGCACTGGCCTCTGTTTGTCTTGCTTCAACTTCTATTCTTCTCAAGTCATTTTCTGCTCTGAGTGCATTTTGTTCTGCTTCTACCTTGGATTCAATTGCTTGAGCAAATAGTGGTGAGAATTCAAAATCAGTAATTGAAATTACATCTGTTATAACTTCGAATTGATTTAATCTTTCGCGGATTGCTACTTCAATGTCTTGTTTAACTAGCGGTCTTTTTGTAATTAATTCCTCAGCATTATAATTTGCAGTTACTTGTTTTACTGTTTCCTCAATGGCTGGTTGAATCACTCTATTCTCATAATCAAGACCTAGATTCTTGTATAATCTATGCACTGCCTCTTTGTCTGGATGATAGTTTACTGTTACAGTTGTTTCAACTGTTTGCAAGTCTCTTGATGCACTACGTGCATCACTTGCATATTTTAGAGTACGAACTTCGATATTTACAACTTCATCTTGGAATGGAACCACAAAATGAATTCCTTCGTCTAGTGGTGGTTTTGTCAGATCAACTGCACTCCAGTGTAAGAGTACTCCTCTGTGACCTGACTCAACAATTTTTACAGAAGCTGATGCTACAAGTCCTATTAAAATTAAAACAACAATTGCTACTGCAACTCCTTTTGCTGCACTCATATTCACATTAATTTTAGGAGATTGATACTTAGACACTACAACTAGTATGCATTAGCTACTATTATATCAATCATATTGAAAAATACCATGGGGAATATAATTTGTATCTCTTAACAAATTTATGACATCCAGACATACAAAAATCAATGGCAGATCCAAATTTCTCATGGATATATCTGATCATTTTTTTAGCTATTCCATTATCAAGAATAATTCCTAGATTATTGGCTAAAAAAGGAATTGGAATTAAAACCTCTAATAGAATCCAAAAAAAACCATTTGAGCTAGATTCCAATGAAATTACTCAAAAACCTCAAATTGAATCATCGAAATCTCAAACAAAAAACATGTTAGTTTTGGGTGCACTAAACAGAGGTTCAAAAACATTTGAGAATATTCAAAAAAATACTGGATTGGATGATAAAGAACTTGATGCAATACTACAAGATTTAGAAAACAATGGTATGCTAAAAGTGGAACAAAAACAGGGACTATTTGGTTCAAAGACTGAACTTTATCCCACTGATAAGGGATTCAAAGAATATTATTCATAATCTTACAAATGATACTAGAATTTAATAGCATTTCATCTTCAATCCAATTTATCCTCTTGTCATCTCATTAAAACAATCTTTTCCCCCCTTCTTTTTATTCTGATGAATTTATGATGATAATTTTTGATGATGTTTTGAAAAAATTATGAAAAAATGTGTTTAAAATAATATACTTCTTTTGTGTATTTTTTTTAATTTAACCTATAGAAATTCAAGTAAAACATCATCAAAATTATGGCAGCAAAGAAAAAAGCAGCAGCAAAACCAACCACTAAAAAAACAACAACAAAAAAAGCTTCAAAAAAGAAATAATTTTTTGAAACTTATTTTATTTTTTCATATTTCTCTATTATTCCTAGTATGTTTGAGATTTTTTATTTATGATCAGTTTTATAGTGTAATCAATTTTAGAATATAGTGAAAACATCTATCATGCATGTTGGTTCTCATTCCTACATTACTGATGAGCATGTTTTCAATGATCATTTGATTGGTTATGTAGTTTTATTGATATTGGTAATAAACAACCTTGCATCTAATTATTCAGGAGTAAACTAAATTGAATATTAAAAATATCGAAAGTTCATTTCGTCCAACTTTGGATAAAAAATGCGCTGTTGCAAAAAAAGGGATGGTTGCATCTGCATTTCCTGATGCTACTAAAGCAGGAGTAGAAATACTCAAAAAAGGTGGTAATGCTATAGATGCAGCTTGTGCAACTGCATTGGCCTTAGGAGTATGTGAACCACAAGCATCTGGACTTGGAGGACAATCTATGGCAATTATTCATGTTGATGGTAAATCATATGCAATTGATGGTTCTAGTCGTTCACCATCATTAGCCAACTCGTCAATTTATTCCAATAAGAAAAATCGTCATCTTGGGTATAGATCTACTACCATTCCTAGTACTTTGGCATTAATTGGATTCTTACATGAAAGATATGGTAGAACAAAATGGCAAAATATAGTTGCACCATCAATACGTATTGCAAGAAAAGGATACAAGATAACTCAGCTTCAGCACAGTTTACAAGAAAGAGAACTTGAAAGCTTTCTATCCATAAAATCTAAATCTGGTGCAAAATATTTCTTAAAAGATGGATTAGTTCCATATGATGTAGGTGATAAATTCATTCAAGAGGACCTATCTGAAACACTTACTGCAATTTCTGACTATGGATATCGTGTTTTCTATCAAGGAGAAATAGCCAAAAAAATTGCTCAAGACATGAAAAAAAATCGTGGGTTGATTCAAGAAGAAGATTTAGCATATATTCCTGAGCCTCTTATTCGAAAACCAATTAGTAGAAAATATCGACATGTTACTGTGGTAACGTTGCCTCCGCCAGCTGCTGGAAGAACCTTACTGCTTACTCTGATGATGTTAAATCATTTACCTTCCAAGTTTTTACGTAGTGCAAAACCTAGCTCATTTCATTTTGTTGCAGAGACATTTAGAAAGGCATTCTTGCACAGAATGCAAAGACCATTCAATCGTCATACATATGATCAAATTCAAGATAAACTACATCTTCAAAGATCATTTGCAAAACAAATGGCTGACTCCATTCATAACTCTATGGACACTACATTGCCTATGATTGATCCTGCCTTTGGAGGTGAAGATACCACCCATCTTTCAACAATTGATGATGAAGGAAATGCTGTAGGTATTACTCAGTCAATAGAGCTTGCATATGGTTCAAAAACTGCTGCAGATGGACTAGGCTTTCTTTACAATAACTACATGTCTGCATTTGAATTCACAAATCCTAATCACCCATACTATATACGACCGAATTCTATTCCTTGGACTTCAGTTTCACCTGCTTTAATTTTTAATAATTCTAAACTTTGGATGGTGGTTGGAAGTCCTGGTAGTCAGAGGATATTTTCTACAATCACTCAATTCTTATCAAGAATAATTGATGGCGACTTGCCAATGAGTGAGGCAATCAAAAGACCCAGATTCCATTGTTCTATTGGTGGCATTGTTAGTATCGAAGATGGTGGATTCAGAAATGAAGTAGTTGACTTTCTCAAAGAAATAGGATATAAAATTTCTGTAAAAGAAAGATATTCATTTTATCATGGAGCAATTCATGCAGTGATGAAATTGCAAACTCAATCTGGTTATCACGGTGTAGCTGAAGTAAGACGTGATGGAACAGCGGAAGGATTGAATTGAGTCCACTTCCGGTATTACTCTCAATTCCTCATGGTGGAATAAAAAAACCTGTGGAACTTGATGGCCATCTGTGTATTTCAGACAAAGACTTGTTTGATGATTCAGATCCATTTGTTATGGAACTTTATGATTTAGGAGATAAAGTTCAACGTGTAATTAAAACTGACATTGCTAGAGCCTTTGTTGATCTTAATCGTTCATTACAAGAACTTCCTCCTGTGAATCCTGACGGTTTAATTAAAAGCGCTACTTGTTATGACAAACCTATCTATTCTAAAGGTAGAGAACCAGATGATTCTCTTAGAACTTTATTAATTCAATTATACTATCTTCCATATCATAATGCAATTCAAAAAAGTATTGAAGAGTTGGATCTACAATTATGTCTTGACTGTCATTCAATGGCTTCAATTGCACCCAGTATTTCTCCTGATGGAAACAAAAAACCAAGACCAAAATTTTGTCTGTCAAATAATGATGGACAAACATCTTCCCAAGAGATGATTGAATTACTTGCATCTTGTATCTCTAAATCTTTTGAGATTGATAAAAATGAAATTTTACTTAATAATCCATTTCATGGAGGACATATCACTAAAACATACGGAAATAAGCCATTTCCTTGGATTCAAATTGAAATGAACAGAGATTTGTATTTATCTGAGCCTTGGTTTGATATGAACTTGCTTTCTGTTGATCCTAAACACCTTCATAAATTAAATAAACAATTTGAAGATTGCCTTGATCAATTTTTTTTAAGACTCTAACATGTCTAAAAAATATCAAGACATTATTAACAAAAAAAGTAATTCATAATATAATGGACCCAAAAAAATTTGACGTATCTGAATATGAGAAAAAATGTCAGGAAATACTTAATGACGTAGAAATTAGATTTGCAGGACTATTAGATGAAGATGGAACTGTTTTGGCAGGAGGCAGTAAATCCGGAATGAATGTAAATCTAACCCCTGAACAATTTACTTCTGTTTGCACGGAATTGGCATCCAGAGTAGCAAAAAGAAAAAAATTTGATACCGAATTAGGGCATGTAAAATATTCTGCATCCAGAAGAGAGCATGTTGTGATAATGAGTTTTCCGATCTATGAAAAAGTTGTTATGATTGTGGCTGAGTCAAATGTTAACATTGATCGTTTGGCATTTAGAGTGATCGAAAAACTTGGAAGTCAATGGGGCGAATTTATTGGTAAATGAACCTGTTATTTTCTTATCTACTAAATTTGTAATTATAGGTACAAATGTTTATAATATGCTCATTAAGTTAGAAAATAGTTGAATAGTCTATTATTCTTATCAGTTTTCTCTGTATTGTTAATCAGTGGTGTCTCAAGTTCGTTTGCAGAAATTGAATCTGTTAACGTAGTTGAAAACAAGATTGTCACATTACTTGGAGAAGGAATTGATGCTGATGATGAAAATCTTACATTCAAATGGACTCAGACTGCTGGCGAATCTGTAAAACTATCATCATATACTGTTGCTGAACCTACTTTTATGGCACCTGAGGTTAAAAATGGTGAAATCAAAGTTCTAGATTTTGAACTTTTAGTCACTGACCCACACGGTGCATCTAGTTCTGCTTTTGTTGAAATCGTTGTAAACCCTGTAAATCATCCACCAACTATTGATGCTGGACAAGACTTAGTTGCTTTTTCATCTATTAGTGCAATGACAATATTCCCAAGTGCTTGGGATGCAGATGGCGATGTACTGACATATAAATGGAAACAAGTATCTGGACAACCAGTAGAACTATCAACTACTACTGAAAAACACCTTACATTCCTTCCTAGTTATCTAGATTATACACAATTTGAGCCTCTTACTTTTGAAGTCACAGTAAATGACGGCTTTGGTGGAACTGCAAGTGACACTGTAAATGTATATCCTTATCCTGGTGGACTTGAGAATAAGCGAATCTCAGTCTCAGCCGGTCCTATTCAAACAGTAACTGAAGGAGATATAGTCACACTAAGTGCAACTGGTAGCACATTAGACAATAAACCAATTCAATATTCTTGGATCCAACTCCTTGGACCCTCTGTTACTCTTAGTTCATTTAATGGACAACAAGTAGAATTTACCGCTCCAGAAGTAGGTGACTTTGAGAAACTCTTGTCCTTCCAAGTAACTGGCTATTCTGCTGGAAATGGTTGGGCCAACGCACTGGCATTAGTAAAAGTACTTCCATCTAACAACCCACCTGTTGCAAATGCAGGTAATGATAGAAATGTTGCTGAAAATGTTCTTGTAAAACTTGAAGGTACAGGAATGGATCCTGATGGTGACAAAATAAAATACTCGTGGGCTCAAAAATCAGGAAAGACTGTAGATCTTTATGAGCGTGCATCATACTCTGTATACTTTACATCTCCCTTTATCCAATCCGCATCTGAAGAATTAGTTTTTGAATTAACTGTCACTGACTCTCATGGACTCTCTGACACAGATGACGTGTCTGTTAATGTTAGTTCTGTGAATTACCCTCCAAGAGTTAATGCAGGTCCAGACAAGAGAGTTATTGGTGGAACCCAAGTTACAATTACAGGATCTGCCGTAGATCTTGATGGTGATATTGTTAGCCTTGAGTGGAAGCAGCTTTCTGGAGAATCATTATCATTTGATAAAACAAAGGCAACCCTTTCATTTACTGCTCCTGAAGTAACTCCAACAACTACAAAACGTATAGCTTTACAACTTACTGCAACTGACTCTGTAGGACAAACCGGTTCTGATCAAGTTATCATATTTGTTGTTCCTGAAAATAGTGCTCCTAAAGCTAACGCAGGTCCAGACATGACTGTAGATGAAAACACAATTGTTAATTTGACTTGTACTGGAACTGATCCTGATACAAATATTCTTAGTTATGAATGGACATCAAAATCATCCAAACTAGTGATTGTACCATCTGATAGCAATGCTAAAGTTTCAATTAAATCACCAAGTGTTGTATCTGATGAAACTTTCACAATGACTTGTACCGTTAGCGATGGCGAATTAGCCTCAGCAGACAGTATGAATCTCACTGTTAGAAATACTCTAAGTTTAGATATTATCGCTAATGCTGGTATGGATAGAATGGTAAACGAAAAGGTCAAGGTAAACCTAGACGGTACCAAGAGTAGTGATCCTGAGAATCAAAGAATTTCATATCAGTGGACACAGATCTCTGGTGAAACTGTAATGTTATCATCTACAACTAGTGTTACTCCATCGTTTACCAGTCCAACTGTAGCTAATGGTGAAATCAAAGTACTAACCTTTGAGTTACGAGTTTATGATGATAATGGTAGAGAGGCATTTGACACTGTAGTTATTACTGTAGATCCAGTCAATGCTCCCCCAGAAGCATTTGCATCCGCAATACAATAGCATTCAATTAGATTTTACATCCCAATACTGTAATCTACAAACTTTTGTAAATTACTTCTTTACCTAATATTAAAACTAGTAGTATAATTGAGACTGAGAAATTATTCGTATTCTTCTTAAAGAATTTTCTCATTCTCTGTTTAATGACAAAATACCTACTACATGTATCATTGACTACTGTGTTTCTCTTGACGTCTGTTCTAACAACTAATGCATTTGCAGAAACTGATTTTGAAAAAATTCAAGGAGACGATATTAAGAACAATCCTATATCACTAGAAATTTTAAAGAAAATTGAAATTGCTAGAAAACAATTTGAACAAACCAAAGAAAATGAACAAAAAAGAACTGAACATCAAAAACTTATCGATGAACAGCGTACACTTGCAAAAACATCATTGAATGAAGAACTCAAACGAATGGAAAAGAAATATGAAGAATCTACTCCTAAAAATGCATATGCTAGATACGTTTCTAGCCTCAATTCAACAAATCCTGGGATTTTTTGGGACCAATTTGACTATCTTGATGCTAAATTGACAATAGCAAAAGAAGCAAGAAATTCTATTCTGGAACAGGGTGGAACTTATGCTGATGCCATGAAACAATATGTTAACTATGCAAAAATGTCTAAAATTGAGATGATAAATGTGATTAGAGATCTCAACACAAAACATAATCTTGCACAAGAAGAGATTCAGTCAAATTTTGACATTAATGGAAAGCTTCCAAGATATGAAAATGATTTTGAAGCTCCCTGCTATGGATGTACAGAAAAAATTTCAAAGATACAAACAAGTTCAGAACAATCAATACCTGTCCAGATCAAAAATTTCGAAAAACCAATCACAAAGATCAACGGTCTTCAGGATACTCTTTCAGAACTTCAAAAAGCATTTGTAGAGTCCAAAGATATGATTGCACAAAAGAAAATGGTGTTTGAGATGAATAATTTAGTAGATCAAATTAAAGAACTCAAATAATCCAAATCTCTTTTTATTTTTGAAATTATGATTTTTGAAATGTCTCTTTTTGAACGCATCTTTTAATTGAAATCAATTTTGAATAAAATATTCTTAATGTTTTACATTAAAATCAAGTAAACTGGTTTATGCCGTCAACCAATTTGGTTAATAGTGTACTTAATAATACGAAAACGAATCAAAACTGATAATGGATATTCTATTAGTAAATTTTTACTATATATTATTATCAATTATTATTGCAATCACGTTATTTTTTATTGCAAGATATGTTATCCGTAAAAAAATGCATAATGTAACTGGTACTCAAAAATTATTAGGCATTGTTTCAATCTTTATCATAATTTCTGAAATTATTTATTTGGGGACTGTTCTAAAACTGTTTGAATTTGCAATAGAAGTAATTACATCCATTGGAGTTGGAATGGTGATACTTGGAATAGCATTACAACATCAACTAAAGAATATTGCTGCAGGAATTGGGGTCTACTTTGGTTCTGATATTAATATAGGCGATTCAATATTGATTAAAGAAACTCATGGTGTAATAATAGAATTACATCTGACAAAAATTATTGCGTTAACTGAGGATGGAGGTAGAATAATTATTCCAAATCAAAAACTTGCAGAAGACGTTGTAATAGTATATAATAAAAAAAGGAGGGATATTGAAAATTAATCCCAACTATTGGAAAAGCAATAATACCTGGATAATTTTCAATCACTCCAACTCAAATTCTCCTCATGAAATAAACGGTTAGTTCAAAATACCTTTTGCATTTTTTTTTAACATCTTTTTTACTGTAATATTATTTGATAGTCATTCAAAAAATATTAATCACATAATTTGGTTCAATCTAATTATAGGCTAATGAAACCTTCAAGGCTTGCTCCTTATTTTTAGATTTAATAAAATTATGTAATACACAACTACTTGCCTGATTTTTGGAAATCTTTTAGTTTTTTAGAACATATTTGAATCTCTACAATTGTGTGTAATTTTTTAGATCTGTTGCATATTGGACAAATATCTCCACCATCAATATCTTCAGGGCTACGTTCAATTAATAATGGCATTTTTTGATTCTCTTTACTTGTATCTGATCACTGGAATATATGCTGTGTTGAATTTAAAAAAATATCATTTACTCGTCTCATAACTTTTGATTTTTCTGTTAAATTCCTTTATCACATTAAGAATTTCCGCGGTATCTTGCAAATCTATAGGGTTGGTAAAAAATTGTAACATTCCACCATGTTTCCCAACTGTGTATTCTATTACTAATCTGAAATAGTTTTTCCCCTTTGACCAAAGATTAGGCATATCTCCATGAAACACTGGAAGAACAATTTCTAGTGAAGGTGAAATATCGTTGTGTGGAATTCCAATACGTAACCATGGAATTGTTTTGTGGAAATTAGGTACTTTCCAAATTGCACAAACATACTCTCGTTCTTTTCTGGTATTTCCAATTATTGATACGTCTTTATGTGAAATTTTTATGTCATGTGATCTTATCTCTTTTTTAAAAAACTGATACATTGCTTTTTCATGAGAATTTTCAGATTTTGAAAAATAATCGTGTATATCTTTTCTTTTTTTAGTTACTTTATCTAGCACGTAATCATATGTCACATCGAACATTTAAACACAGATCAAACCACTGTTTTTAGATCAATCCTTCAAATTCTGCAGATTATTTGAATTATTGAAATTTTGTTGTTGTGTTTGTACTATATTTTAAAGATCATTTTCACAGGTTTGATTTTATTTCAGTACTGTATAAAATTCCATAGTGATTTATCATCTTTTAAATCCAAACTGTATTGTTTAGATAAGAAATTTTTCTTCTTTATATCAAATTCGGTAAAACCTATTCGACTGTTAATTTTTTAATAATTAATAACATGTCCTTAAATTTTAGTTTAAATATCAGTATACACAGTAAGTGCATCTTGAAGGTTTCAGTTGAGTATGATGTAAGTTATTCTTATGATAATTTAGTAACTGTAAATGATAATGTCTTACGAGTATTCCCTTCAACAGAATTTTGGCAAAAACCAATTGATGAACAAGTATCTATACAACCAAATGGAAAAACTATTTACTACACGGATCGATTTGGAAATAAAAATGCAAGAATAAAGATAACTGAACCTCACTATGCATGTTGCTATAAAGTAATATCTACAGTTGAGACAAATCCATACAATGTTACTGTAAATGACAATCTCGATCTACCTCTGGATAAATCTCTTTTTCCATCTGATGTTAGAATCTATCTAAATCCTTCAACACTTATCAATCCAGAACTTATAAGACACAGAGCTCCTGACGTTTTAGATCATGTCAAGACTTTAAAAGATGCGTTGATAATTTTAACAGAATGGGTCACAACCAATATTGAATATGTTCCATTGTCTACTACAATTGAAACTAAAGCCAGAGAGTCTTTGGCTTTAGGTGTGGGTGTATGTCAAGATAAAGCACATATTCTAATTGGATTCTTACGCTCCATTGGAATTCCTGCACGATACGTCAGTGGAATTTTAGTAGATACTCCTGGAGCAACACATGCATGGACAGAAGCTTATTGGCCAAATATTGGTTGGATTCCATTAGATCCAACACATAATAGATCTTTTGATTTAGAATATCACTATGTAAAATATGGCCATGGGAGAGATTATAACGACGTAGCACCAATTACAGGTTATTTTGAATCTGACAGCTCACATAGTCTTACTCAGTTAAATGTAATTCCAACAATTATTCAAAAATAATAACTCTTACAATATGTTAGTTTAATAGTATAGATGAGTTACTGTTGATATTCTGGATAATAAAATAAACAAAAAGGATTTGATTCTTCCAAGTAAACTATACAAAGCATATTGGTTAGGACGCTATGTTGAAAGAGTAGATAGTGTATCAAGAGCATTACTTAGTGCTCTTTATTCATTAAAGAATCTTCAAAGTGAGGAACCTTTAATGTCTCTTGCAGATAGTTTAGGAATAAAATTTACCAAACATGAAAAATTTCTTGAGGAAATCTTACATGGAGATATACCATCAAGTATTCTTTACTCCGTGAGAAATATGAGAACTAATGCAATAGGACTGGGAGTTGAACGAATAGTACGAGAATCAAACATTCTAGTTATAGCAGTAGAAGAAAGACCAAACTTACAAAAGATAGATGAAGTGATTAAACATGCAAATGATGTAATTGCAGCAATTAATAATATTGGTAGAGTAATTAATGAAGAAATTGCACCTCCTCATATTTCTGAAGAAAAAAGGCAAAATCAAACTCGTCATCAACAACAGTGAATATAATGCATATTGACTCTCTTCCATCACAATCAATTGATTTTTCAAAAACTGAGAGTTATAACGAAGCAATAGATAATAATTTGTTGATACGAAAGGAATACGTACAATTTTTTAAAAATATTCAAAATCCTCGATTATTTCGATTGCGTGAAAAGGCCATGTCTGCAGATCTTACAGCGTATTTGGAGGGATTCACATACAATGTAAAATCAGATGAATATAATGCAGTTCCAATGGATTTTGTTCCTCGAATAATATCTTCCGATAATTTTCAAATAATTGAAGATGGAATCAAACAACGAGCAAAAACGTTAAACATGTTTCTAAAAGATGTGTACAGTGAGGTAAAAACAATTGTTCCTGATGAATTAGTTGTAGGTTCAGAATATTTTAACCCTGATCTAATTGGGCATTTGCCAAAAAATGATATTTTCATTCAAGTTTATGGAGCAGATCTTCTATACAATGGAAAAACGTATTATGTAATTGAGGATAATTTACGAGTTCCAAGTGGAGTTACCTATCCTTCAAAAATTCGTGAAATGAGCGATGGATATCTAAATGTTTTGAAAAAAGGGTATAAACTTCAACCATACAAACCATGGACATTTCTATACCAGGCTATGAAAGATGCATCATGGACAAAAAATCCTTTCATGGTATTACTTACAGATGGAACTGGAGGTGCTGCATACTTTGAGCATATGTATCTTTCAAAATTAATAGGAATCCCACTAGTAGAAGCTGGTGATATCTATGTAACAGATTCTGGACATATCGTAGCAAAGATCCCTGGTGAAGGCGAAATCCAAATTGATGTCATTTATAGAAGAGTTGAAGATTTGGATGTGTTTGTACCAGGACTTACAAAAGCATACATTGATGGAAAAGTTGCATTAGTCAACTCACCTGGAACTGGAGTTGCAGACGACAAACTAGTGTATTCTTATGTTCCTGAATTAATACGCCATTATCTTTCTGAAGAACCAATTTTAGAGCAACCAAAATCCTACAATCCAACCATTCCTGAAGAATTAGAAAGTGCACTTCAAAATATAGAAAATCTTGTAGTAAAAGAAAGGGGAGGATATGGTGGAATGGGAACTGTAATACCACGTGATCATCCAAAATCTAAAAGAGGACCTCTGATTGAAAAAATACAACAAGAGATTACTGAAAACCCAGATAATTATCTTCTACAAGAAACATTGGATTTTTCCACCACCATTACCAGAGAATCATTTAGTCCTTTAATCTTACGAGATTCATATGTTGATCTTAGAGTGTTTTCATATTATGCAGAGGATGGTCCACATGTTCCACCTGGTGGATTATCTAGATTTGCAAGGCATGGAAGAATAACAAATAATTCTTCAGGTGGAGGAGTTAAAGATACTTGGATTGTTAATTTAGATGGATAATTTTTAACAAAGATGGAAGAATCTATTTCAAACAAGAATTACATAGAAAAATAATCATGGCAACTGGTTCAACTAAAGCAGTTTATGCTGCGCTTTTTGGAAATCTAGGAATTGCAGTTACAAAGTTTATTGCAGCTGCAATGAATGGAAGTGCCTCTATGTGGGCAGAATCACATGTCATTCTGTATCCGATACAGTAAACCAAATTCTATTGTTATTGGGTATAAAATTAAGCACAAGACCTGCAAATGAGTTACACCAATTTGGATTTGGAAAACCACAGTTTTTCTGGTTATTTATTCTGGCAATCATGTGATAAAGAAAGAAATTATGACTATCATACCTAATTCAAAAAAAGAGTATATTTTTGTATAAGTTCAACGATAAAAAATAAAATTATTATAAAAATTAGTAATTATCAATAACAAAAATAACTCTAAACAAAAAAGATATCAAAAAACTTTAAAAATCATTAATTGTAATGAAATTTTGAATTATGCGATGTGCTAATTGTGGGAATCAAGCTAGTTGGAGAGATCCTGATTGTAACAAATGTGACAAACCCCTTCATCAAAAAAATTGTAAAGGTAAATCTGCAGATTGCAAATGTCATGAAATAAATGAAAAAGCATGGCTAGAAAAGAAAGCAAAACAAGTCTGATACACATCGTAATGATCTAGTAATTAAAATCATTTTACAAGACCATTAGAACTTCTCAATAATTTCTAATTGTATTGTGGTGATAATCATATAAAACGTTGCTTTAGGTATTACGTTGAAAATATTCAAAAACTTGTTCTTTATTAGACCAATTATTTTTTATTAAAATAAGTTAAATAAATTTTTAGTTGTAATTATTAATCGTACCACTATCAGTTTTCTCTGTAATACTCTATCAAAATTGTAGTGGGTATGACCACTCAATTTTATTTATGCTGATTGGAATGGCCGTAATTCAGGTATAATGATTACATGGGTTAAAAAAAGAAATAGTTTTAAATCTAGACTAATCATTGCCATTACTTCCAGATTTTATCTGGTAAATTAAATTTAAAATATAATTTAATAATCTAAATTGTCACCTAAGAATGAAATAACAACTGTTTAAAACTATATAATATTTCTAATTAATAAGGCTGTGGCCAATAAAATAATACAACGAGTATATGATGTTCTTGAAGGTACTACTAATGATAAATTCACAAAAAGTTTTCAAATATTCATAATTACACTGATTGCTGTAAATGTATTAGTTGTAATTATTGAAACAGAAGAGTCTGTTTTAGATGAATACGGTTATCTTTTTACCCCATTTGAAATCTTTTCTGTTATTATTTTTACTGCTGAATATATTGGAAGGATCGTTGTTTACAAATTAAATCCAAAATACAATAATTCAAAATATGGATTGGTTAGGTTACTTGTTTCACCAATGATGTTAGTTGATTTAGCTGCAATATTGCCATTCTTCTTACCATTTATAATTACAGATACTAGATTCATTAGAATAATTCGTCTCTTGAGATTATTTAGATTATTCAAACTTTCAAGATATTCTGAACCAATGCAAACTCTTGGTATAGTATTCAAATCAAAAGCAGGTGATTTAGCAGTTGCATTTTTTATTCTTTTTATAGTGTTAATTTTTGCGTCTAGTTTGATGTATCATGCTGAACATGAAGCTCAACCCGATGTCTTTTCTAGTATACCTGCTTCTATGTGGTGGGGGATAGTAACCCTTACAACAATTGGGTATGGTGATGTCTATCCTGTCACAATACCTGGAAAATTAATTGCTGCTGGTGTGGCAGTTATTGGAATTGCAGTATATGCCATTCCCACAGGTATTATGGCATCTGCTTTTACTGAAGAGCTTAGAAGGAAAAGATCTCAAGATAGTAAATGTCCACATTGTGGTAAAGAAATAACAAATATGTGATTTTAATAATTATGTGATAATTTCAATAGATGATAAAAGAATTGTTGTTATTTGAAAGAACGTACATTGAGAACATCTTTGTTGTAATGTAATAAAGTAGTTATCGTTGCATCAAAATGTGATTTTTTCCAGCAAGAAAAATAATTCTTTTAACTTTTATATTCAGCAATTACATTTTTACACGCCTCAAGTAATGTCAAATTTTTTTCAACTGCTTGAAATTCTATGTTATTGAAAAATTTTTGAGGTAATAACTTTTTTAAAAATTCTTAATTATGCTTTTGTTATATTTTTGAATGTATACACTCCGTTTTTTATCCTAAACTAATACCACTTAATTATTGTCTAATTGTATAAATTTTTTAAAATTATTTCTATAACCATTTGATTTTATTGAAAAATTAATTCATTAAACTATATAACATACAACAATATAGCGTAATATCTTGAAGGTTGCTTTAATTTACAATGAAAATAAGATCGATCCTAATGATGTAATCAATATATTTGGAATGACTACAAAAGAGCATTATAGTAAAAAGGCTGTTGAAAAAGTTGCTCAATCGTTAGAAAAGGGGGGACATACAGTCAAGATAGTGGAGGGTGATATTCATCTGGCAGATGAACTAAAAGAATTTATGCCTAAAGTGGTTGCAGGAGAATCCCCTGGAATGGTATTCAATATGGCGTATGGTATACAGGGGCAGAATCGTTACACCCATGTTCCTGCAATGATGGAAATGTTAGGTATTCCATACATTGGATCAGGACCTGCAGGACACGCAATAGTTCAAGATAAGGTTATGACAAAAATTGTCTTACAAAAAAATAAAATCCCAACTCCTGGATTTTGGGTATTTCGAACGCCTGAGGATATTCATGATGATCTAATTTTCCCAGTAATTGTCAAGCCAAAACTGGAATCCACATCCATGGGAATGGAGGTAGTAAATAACTGGGATGATCTGAGAAATGCAGTAAGGGTGCAGATTGAAAAGTTCCAACAAGAAATATTGGTGGAACAGTTCATATCGGGGCGAGAATTTGCTGTAGGTCTATTAGGTAATAATCCCAACATCGAAGTTCTTCCAATTGTTGAAATTAATCTAGGTGATCCAGATCAAATACAAACAATAGATGATAAAAAGAAAAAAGGTGGAGTTGATAAAACATGTCCTGCTAAATTATCAAAAGAAAAAAAAGAAGAAATGCGTCAAATGTGCATAAAGGCATTCAATTCTTTAGGACTAAACGATTACACTAGGGTTGACTTTAGAATGGACAAAGATGAACATCTTTACATTCTTGAATTAAACTCCATGGCAAGTTTGGGTGCTGGTGGTTCTTTGTTTTATGCAGCACAAACTGCAGGATACACCTACGAATCTTTGATTAATAAAATCCTGGACGTGGCTGCAATTAGATACTTTGGTTCTTCAATACAGCAACCTGAACAAGATGTTAATTTGACTCAACCATTGCGTGTTGTTACTAGATCTTATCTTAGAGGACACTTGCAAAACCTAAAGGAAACATTAAGAGATTTTGTGAATCTTAATACCCATGTGTATAACTTAGAACATGTAAATCAGCTTGGAATTATACTTTCTAAACGATTAAAATATCTTGGATTTGATGAACAGGTTCATCGAGAAATTGATGTGGGTGATTTTCATTATTTTAAAAATCATACAGAATCACAAAATGATGTATTGATAGTTTCTCACCTTGATACACATTATGGCCCAGATGATTTGATAACTTATCATGAAGTTGATGATCAAATTTTAGGTTCAGGTATAGCTGAAAGTAAAGGGGGATTAGTAGTTATGTTAGGTGCATTACATGCACTACGATTTGCAAAAAAACTTAAAAAAATTAAATGCGCCGTACTGTTGACAACGGATGATAGTTTAGGAGGCCGCTATAGTAGGAGATTAGTTAATGAATATTCAAAAAAATCAAAGTATATTATTGGATTAAAATCTGGAAGTAAAGATGGTGGAATTATTACAACTTGTTATGGCAGAAGTGACTATCAAATTCGATTTACTACAACCAATAGTCAATCTGATTTAGACTCTGATATCCATGGAATAATCCCAGTTTTGGCAAAGAAACTACATGTACTTGATAGGCTTTCAAAAAATGAAGAAAATTTTAGATTGAGAACCACTTCTGTTATAGCAAAAGGTTCTCATGGTAACACTCCAAACTATGCTACATTATCTTTGACATGTAGCTATCAAACAGAAGATCTTGGTCAAACTCTTGATTCAAAAATTCAAACTATTATGAAAAAAAGAGAAGAAGATTCAAAAAAACTAGATGTTGCAATAAATAAAATTCAATCAAGACCTCCTGTATTAGAAGAGTCATCTGATACTGAATTCTATAACATGGTAGAAGATCTTGCCAAAAAACACGATATGAAAATCAAAAAACATTGTCAAATTGTATCATCAGATATTAGTAACGTTCCAACCAACCTTCCAGCTTTGGATGGGTTTGGACCATTAGGACACCGCTATCGTTCTACTAAAGAGTATATTCTTCATGATAGTATTTTAGATCGGGCTGCATTATTGGCATCAGTTCTGTATAAATGCTCTGAGAAATAATTTTGATTTTTAATGCAACATAGATGTCACAAATTAAAAAAATTCTTACTGGGAGGTGAAATCAACATATTGAAATTAATTCAAGATAAATTCAAAAATGATTCTAATATCAATATTGGTCTGGTAAATCTAGATATCTATTTTCTTTATACTCCTATACTACCACAAGTTTCTTCAGGATTGATACATCCTAACTACATCACAATCCCAACATGTAAGATATGCAAACAAGAAGAATATCACTATGCAGTGATATTCTACTCAATCAACAAAAACTGGAGTGATTTTATTTGGATCTAGAAAGAATTGAATCATCGTTTACTGTAACTAATGATCAAAAATGCTCGGCAGCTAAACATGGGATGGTTTCAACTGCATTTCCTGATGCTACAAAAGCTGGAGTTGAAATGTTAAAAAGAGGGGGTAATGCTATTGATGCTGCCTGTGCAGCAGCCATTACACTTGGTGTATGTGAACCTCAATCATCTGGACTAGGATGACAATCACTAGCAATGTTACACATTAATGGAAAAACAATTGCTTTGGATGGCTCAAGTCGTGCACTATCTCTTGCACATGCATCCTTTTTTGAAAAACGTTCTACAAGATTCGTAGGTTACAAAGCTACTACTGTTCCAAGTACTCCAGCTATTATAGGCTATCTCAATAAACACTATGGGAAACTAGATTGGGCAACCATAATTGAACCTGCAATTAGAATTGCAAAAAGGGGTTATAGAATAACGCAATTACAGCATGATATTCAAACTAAAAACCTACAAAAATTTTTCCGCGTAAAATCTAAATCTGGAGCTAGATATTTTCTCAAAAATGGTCTTGTACCATATGATGTAGGAGATTTATTTGTACAAGAAGATTTAGCAGAACTTCTAAAATACATAAGTGAACATGGTTATCAAACCTTCTATCATGGTATGATTGCTAAAAAAATTAATGATGATATGCGAATTAATGAAGGATTTTTACATTCAGATGATCTTGCATTAATTCCTGAACCCATAGAAAGAAAACCAATTAAAAGATCATACCGTGGAATTCAAATTGTCACTATGCCTCCACCTACTGCGGGCAGAACCCTACTTTTGGTTTTAATGATGCTAAATAATGTTTCATCAGAATTTATTCGAAGTAAAGATCCAAGATCGTATCATTTTGTTGCTGAGACTTTTAGAAAAGCACTAGCTCATAGATCCCAAAGACCCTATGATCCAAACACATATCATCAAACCCGAGATACAACACATCTTAGTACAAAATTTGCAAAAACACTTGCGGGCTCCATTAGAAATATTGTTGATCCTAAACTTCCTCTACAAGAATATTCTGAAGATCCTGATGAAACAACACATCTTTCAGTTATGGATGATGAAGGAAATGCCATTGGAATTACTCAATCCATAGAACTATCATACGGTTCTAAAGCTGCCGCCGATGGGTTAGGATTTCTGTATAATAATTACATGTAATGTTATGAATTTAACAATCCAAACCATCCATTTTATCTTAGACCCAATGCTTCACCATGGACCTCTGTGTGTCCAACTATAGTTAATTATAAAGATAAACCTTTAATGATACTTGGAAGCCCTGGCAGCTCAAGAATTTTTTCGACTGTTAGTCTGTTTCTTTCAAGAATTATTGATGGACAAAATTCAATTGATCAAGCTATGCTAAAACCTAGAATTCATTGCTCAATGGATGGTATTATTAGTATTGAAGAAGGTTTTGCTGATGACAAAATTGCACCATACTTAGAAAACCTTGGTTATAAAATTGATATTAGAAAACGCTATTCATTTTTTCTTGGAGCAATTCATGCTGTATTGAAATGTCAAACAGGTCAAGGATTTCAGGGGATTGCAGAGATCAGACGAGATGGAAGTGCAGAAGGGATCTAATATCTCTAAAATTAATTAATGCTACTGCTAAAAATTATTTAATGCTATATCAAACATTATCCAAAAAGAGTTAAGGAGTTGAATCCATAAAATAAATTATTAACTCACAAACTACTTTAAATAAAAAATTTAGTAATTAATATGATTAAAGGAAGCCCAAAGAATCTAGTCCCAAAATTTTTTAATAATACTGCCAATTCATATGATCAAATCGTTAATTGGACTACTTTTGGCAAAGATAGTTTTTGGAAACATAAAATTTTAGAGCATATATCAGCTGAAAAAACTGTATTAGATCTTGCTTGTGGTACAGGTATTCTCACAAAACAAATTGCAGAAAAGCTTCCACATGCAGAAATTTTGGGTGTAGATATTACTCAAGGATATCTTGAAAAAGCTAAGGAAAAATTAATTTCACATGAAAAAATTTCTTTTATACATCAGGATGCTGAAAAACTTAAGTTAGAAAAAAAGTTCGCTTGTATTACTGCATCATACTTGCCAAAATATTGCACTCCTGATGTTCTAATTAAAAATTGTCTTGATCATCTTGATGTATGTGGAAAAATAATTTTACATGATTTTACATATCCAAAAATTAGAATAGTGCGTAAAATGTGGGATTTTTATTTCAAACTGCTAAATCTTACCGTCTTTTTTATCCCCAACTGGAAACAAGTTTTTCTTGATTTGCCTCATTTAATAAGAACTTCAAATTGGGTACAGGAATATGAAGAAACTATGAAAAAGTATGGACTAAAAACCTACAAGCAAAATTTGACATGGGGATCTTCAACCATACTTGTTGGAATCAAAATCACTTAGTCTTATTTCTTCTAATATGGTAAACCATGTTACTCCATCATGAATGAGCTCATACTCTCTTGAAGCTATACTTTCATTTGAATGTCTATTCAAAGATAGGATTTTTCTAGTCACATTAATACTATTCATGTTAAGAATAGTTCCAATACCTCGTTTTTTCAATAAAATTTCATCGATAATAAATTTAGGCAATATAGTAGCATCAAATTTCACGATGGCTGTTATGACTGGTAATTCTTGTGCTGTAATTACAACCTTTCTTACAAATTGATTAGGCGTAATCATGTTTTGCTCTACTACTTGTAACTGAATATCACAGTTAAGAATCTCTCCAAGAACAGTAATTACTTGACCTACAGGAGCATCTAATATTTTATTTAACATCATTTCAGAATATGAATTCATACAATCTTTTCTAGATTAAATAAATTAAAGATATCTTAGGATAAAAAAACAAACCGTGCTAAATATTACCACAACACTTGTTATCTTAAGAATTATTTCTTTTTTGTAATATAGTTTGTAATTTACATTTTGATATTTTAATTCTTTATATTTTCTAGATGTGATTATGAAAATGTAACTTACAAGTCCTGCAATTGCAGAAAATATTATAGTTTCAACCGATATTGAATTTGATTGAATCACAGCTCCTGCAAAAACGGGTAAAATACCCCACGATATAACAAATGACACATTGTTGTGAAATTTTTTGTGAAATAATTCTAGATTATATGACAAAAGAAAAAATATTTCGATAATTCCTATTGGAAATAGTAACCAAGAATCTAAAAATACATAGTATAATCCAATAGAAAAAGATATGATTAAAGAAATTATTGAGGCAAGCCAAAGCTTTGATGGTGATATGTCTCCCCATGGTTTTCTCTTGCTACCTAATGCATCAAGACAATGTGCTGATATACCTATTCCAAAAAAATATAGTAAACAAACTGCTACTAACCTATCAACACCAAAATCTACTGAAAGAGAACCCCATATCGTAAACGATATCACCATTCCCGTGTAAGGTAGAAACAAAATTCCTATGGATAATCGAAAATTCCTAGAACCAAATTTTGGTACAAACCATTCAGACAACCTATCTTTTTGCATTGCTTTTTAATGATATTCATACATTAAATGATTTAACGTTCTTCTAACTTTTGAAATTTTTCTATATTATCCAATTGATTTTTAAAGGCCGTGTAGAAACCATACCACAACCAACAAGTTATTCTGTATGATTCTGTGATAATTGTATGCAATTATTCTGTATGTCAGTTCCCTGTTTTGTGTCACTATCTTTCTTGATGTGACACAGTCACCAAACATTCTCTTAATTACTGAGAATATTGTTTCACACTTGTTTCTCTGATGGTATGTTGTTCTATCATATCCATATCTTTTGAGCATCTTTCTATGATGTCCTTTAGTCTTGTACACTGGAACACCTGCATATATTGGTGGAATGATGCTGACAATTCCCAGTTTCTCTGCTGCAACATGGTTCTTTTCAGAATCATATCCCTTGTCTGCAAGAACAGTATTGACAGGAATGATTTGATTTGTCTTCTCCAGCAATGATACAAAATCAACACTGTCGTGTCTCTGACGGTGTCGTATCTTTATACAACACACTACCTGGTATTTCATGTCTGCTGCAATTGACATCTTGACAAACTTTCTTCTCAATCTGGCACGTTTGGTGTAATAGTATGATGACTGGTTATAACCAAATCCTGTTGCGTCAATTCCGACTAGTATCAGTCTGACCTTGATGTATAGTACAAATTCTGAGAGTATTTTGTGCAGTATTGTAGATTCTAGTCTTTCTGATGCTTTCTGCAGTGTTGTGTAGTGAGGTAATCTAGACAGTCCAAGGTATCGTTGTATACCAGTACATTCATGTAGAAAATCTAGGAACCTACAGTAACTCTTGTTCTCATATTGACGCAGAACAAGCAAGACTAGGTGCTGCCATACCGTGTACATGTGGTTGGAATATTTGTGTAGGTATGGTTGTATTCTGGCCTTTCTAATTATATCAAGCAGAATACGAATCATTCTGGAATGTTTCATGAGATGAGAAATGAATCATGTCAAATGGATCTAGATGATGTCATCTGATCTACAATACAGTCAAAATTTGATGGTTTCTACAAGGCCATTTTTAAATAATCATTATTGTTGTTAGAGAAATTTTAGTTTAATTAAAAAATCTTAAATCTGAAATCTGCATATGTATTATGTGGCTACAAGAGAAGATCTTAAAAACGATATTCTTACAGTGACAGAATTGCAACAGAGATTGATGGAGCAAAGAAAGCCTCTATTAGGTTCTAAAAAAAATGAAGATCAAATGATTGCATTTCGTATAACTACTCAGATTATGAAATATGAGGATTTTATCAGAGATACTGAAAGACAGTTACGAACAATGGATTAACTTAATTTTTTTTACCAATCTCTTAATAATGAAATTAAAATATACGATCTATGAATGTATTGAAAAATCAGGTTGGAAAAAAGGATATGTTTTAGAAATTTTAACATAAAATTTCTTGAGGCAGTAATAACAAATCTACAATGTTTTGTGAGAGTATGCATTCAGAATTAAAAAAAACTGTTGAAACAATATTTGAAACTAATGATAAGATTATTACTGTTGTAGAAGAAATAAAATTAATTAGATTCTCCAGATGGATGAGAAATAAAAGCACATAAAATTCAATATGTTAGGAAAAGAATTTGAAATAGTATTGCATATGGAAGAAAAAGGTTAATGAAGTAATAAAAATTCCTTTAAAGTGTATATAGATAATTTGTTAAAATATTTTTTGAAAATTATTTTTTATTAAAAAAATTTATCTTCCTGTAACTCCATTAAACAAGATAAATTCACAATCATCATAATTACATGTATGCATAGAACCTTTGTGACAAGTATTATGATTTATTGGAAAATAAAAGTATGCAATAGATGAATATGAAAAACTAAAAAGAACTGCTATCATCTTAAAAGATGTGGTATTGGTTTATCTTATTACTAAACCCTAAACTGATTGTAATACTTTGATAAAAAATGCACTGACAATAATTGAACATCTAATTCTATTTAGAACTGTGTTGTTTGCATTATGCTTTTGTTGGATCACGGCTTAATATATTCAACACATTTTGTACAATTTGTTTTTGACCCCCTTCATGAAAATCCATTCTTGTAGTGTCTGAACCCATGCTTACAAAGATTAGATTGTTGTCCCCTAATGGGAAAGTGATTCGAGTAATTTTCTCAAATGCTGCCACTGCATACAACCCTCTTCCTATTTTTGGACTAAGTGCTTTTCTTCCTTTCCACGCAGTTGCAGCTCTTTTTAGAGAATCTGTAGTCTCTTCAGGAGATAGATAATTTGTTATTCCATCACGATGACTTGTAGTGAGTATATTTCCTTCAATATCTGTGATTACACTGTGTCTAATGTTAACATCTGAATCCATTATTCTTTTTAAAAGATTCTCAAAATCCATCCATCATATTATGTGGAAATACTACTTAAGGATTAAGGAAAGATATGTGTCTTCTTGGAATTGAGCAAGTAGCATTATTTTTAAAATTGAATAATGTTTCGGTTAATTAGCCATTGTAATATAATAGAGTATTCATCATCATTAATTTTATTATCGATCCACGCTTTAGCATTGATCTTAATCCATACTGGAATTTCAGATTCAGAATTATTTGGGTTTTTTGCAAAAGGAATATCGACTAGTTGTTCTTTGATTAGGAAACTCATTGTTTTTGCATATGTTTTATCATCTATCGAGTTTTCAATCCAGAATTTAGTTGGCTGTTTTACCCATGAAGGTATTTGGACTATATTATATCCAACAGTTACAACAAAAGATGACCTACTTTTATTGCCCGTAGAATCTTCTGTTTCACATCTAACAGTTGTCTTCCCTAGTTTGAAAATACTACCTGAGATTTTATCACATTGAACGTGAACTTTTCCATTGGTATTATCTATTGCATTCACTTTGAACTCGACTTGAACAGGTTCTTTGGATACGATGTAGATATTTTTGGGAGTAAAAAGTTTTGGAGGCTCATAATCCATAATTATAGATAGATTTTTTTGGTCATCACCTGATGCAGTTACAGAAAATAGTGCTATCAATAAAACTCCAGCTAAAAACAATCCAAGTTTTGTATTTTCCAAGCCTGATTTTTCCATTTTCATTAAATCCATTCAAAGGATTAAACATTGCGTCAAAGTCGTCAGTAACAATACCCTGATTTTTTGATATTTTATACATAGAATTATAATTCACATAATGTATGATTATTAGAAAGTTTGTGCGTCATAAAGCCATGCCGTCTGGATTCGAGGGGATCACTATGACATGCTATGCTTATGTCGCACTGTACGTATTATGTGTAATTAAATATTAAAGATACTCATTGAGTTGTGGCATGTCTTTTATGAGTAGATTTCTAGAATATCTTTCTAATTTTCAGTGGTTTTAAATCATTTGTAGCCCACGAAACTGTCGCAGAATCTACATTTTCCGATACAATTTTAGTCCAAAACATGGTGCATAGATTTGACATAAGAGGTTTGGGAAGATGTATTAGGGATTTCTCGGAAATGGATTGGAAAAGTATTGTTTTCTGTGACTGTTTTTCATTGTTACATACTTGATATTTTACCAAATGATATTTTTTCCCAATCGATTTATCGGATATTATTTTAAATGTTGTATTTTTATTTTCACTAATAATTGATTTTGAAGTATTTATGTAAAGTTCAGATGTTTTATCTTTGAATAATTTAATACAGTTATCAACAACCCTATTGTGTTTGTATCTTTCTTTATACGATAACTCACCAAGCTTGATGTAGTTAGAAATATGTGCTTTGCATATTATTTTAGTTATACTTAGTTTATCTCCGTATGTTTCAGAAAAAAGATTTGGTGCTAGTAGTGATGAAATTAATAATATTGCTAAAATCACTCCTTGTTGCTTCAAACCATCATATCCAAAAACCAGCAAAAAAAAATACTATTTAACTAAAGATATTGATATGTGGTATGCTATGATGAATGAATGATTCTAAATATTTATGATAGCCGTAAACATATTATTTTTTACATTCGTTTAATGTTGATACTTTTTGTGTATGGTTTGTTGATACTTGCTTAATGCCCAATACATCCCTATTTCCAGATCTAATCTAGTACTATCTAAAACATGTTTGATTAGTTGTATTTTTTTAGATGTTATTGGTTGAGTTTGTAAAGGAGTTTCTCTTTCTTTTACTGGTAATCCTTTAACCAGATTTTCTGTTGCCTTAGAGTGACTTGCACTTTTGTTTAATAATAATTGCATATCCTTGTAATGTGAAAAAATTATTTGTTAATAGCGTAACGTTTGTGGTATGCCTTTGAAAAGTATTTTAGACACATTCTGTGACAATCATTTCTAACTGCTTAAAAAATATGGTTTGCTTTTGTTGGATAATGATTATAACTTTTGCTTTAAAATACTTCTTCTAATCTGTGACAAACCCGTAATGAGAGATAACTATTACCTTATAACCAAATCAGTTTATCTTGAAAAATAAAAAAACCCTTCTATTTTAGGCATACCCTGCATCCAAAATTATTGAATTTGAGTGAGATATGTTGTATTTGGAGACTAACTCTTATCTGTAGATATGTCAATTTACACTCAATCATACATGTTGTGTTTTTTAGCAGTTCTATCTCGTTATGCCCTGATACTAATACTAATCCTAAGAAAATTTTATCGTGATGGATTGTATATCACTTGTCATATCATCAGAGAATATTATTCTACTACGATCATTACAAAACCATATTGAAATCAGTGTTGCTGTATAGTAAAATAGGCATGCCACAAACCAGAAGATATTATGAAATACTAAATTTCAGTATTGTTGTTGAGTAATTTGGAAGAACATAGTTCTGTTATCATTCACTCCTTGAAGGAATTACTCTCTCCTACCTACACATGCGATTCCAAAATAGACTTTGTTAATTCTATTGATGGAAATGAACTTTCAAAGCATGTTTTTTTTGCTTGTGTAAGCTGTAATGGGGCATTAATACCAATTTCAACTTGCATAGTTTGTAAAAAGGTGTTTTTGAGAGGTTGTACAGAATGTGATGAAACAATGGAATCTAAATGTCATGATTCTTGTATAATTTTGATCTCTCTTAGAGATAAATTCTCCACAAAATTCAGAGATTAGAATAAATTAAAATATGAATTATTGCAAGTCTATATTCAATTCTAGTTTGATAACAATATTTTCATCTAAATGATCGATATTTTATAAGCTGAATATTAATTAAAGAAAATTAACTAGATACATGACATCATTTGTTTTAGAATAAATTATGACAAGGCCGGATGGGTATCAAATCCCTTTATTCTATACATTGCTATGTTTCTGACCTAACTTGGTATTTTTTTCTTTTTGTGGTTTTTTTGTTTTAATTGATCATATGATTTGATAATTTTTAGGTTGGTGGTCTGGTTATTTTTCATTGAACTGTTGATGAATAAATTTTATAAATTGTAATAACAAAAATTTGTCACTTAACTTATTTTTGTTTTTTATATTTTTACTGAACAAATTTAAAGAATAAACTAACTGTGGTTTAAATTCAATTGTAATGATATGTGATTATGAGTGAGTTAATAATAGGATATCATGGTATTAGAAACACTCTGATTTTTGTAGGGATAATAGCTGCCCTTGCTGCATTAGTGCTGTTTTTAAAATGAGTTAAACAAATATTCATTTTCTGTTTTAAAAATTAAGGAAAAATAAATATTTTTTTAGATTTTATTCCGTCTAATTTTTGTTTTAGATTTGTATTATTAATTAATGAAAAGAAAAGAACAAGAAAATAAATCATCAGATAAATCTATTGATGATGAAGATTGGAAACGGTTAGAAAAATGGCGTATAGGTAGGGCAAATTTCCCATAAAAACAAACTATGAAGTATCATAATTATATTCACAAATTTTAGAATTAGAGTTGCAGATAAGATCTGTCTCTGTTTATCACAATAATGATAAATTATTTGCAGGTGGAATGCGTGATGTAGTGAAATCTCCTTTTGCATCCTGATGAGCAAACAAAATCCATTCACAATACTTTATTGCGTTAAAAAACACGTGAACTATTAATATCAATTTTTAGGCTCCAGCAAATATTCTCTTACTAAATATGAAACTGTCAAAAGAATTACCTTCCTCTAAAAAATTATACAATATTTGTAGTTGGAATGTAATCAACAGTTGAACATAACATCGTCATTGAAGAAATTTTTCAATTAATAAAATAATTTTATTTTTTTGATTCATAAAAAAGTTATATCTAAAGTCATTTTTTCTTTACGTGTAATTCTAATCTTCGTATCATGTTTTAAAATTAGATATCTGCCAATATTGATAATTTTGAATTGATAGAATTTACTAATGATGCTAGAATGATGCATAAAAAATTCATTTACTAATGATTAATCAAGTAAACTTTCTTGCCTCTGAAATGAGAAGTGTACTTCAAACTAAATTATGTATGCCGGGGGCGAGTTTCGAACTCGCGACCTCCAGATTATGAGTATTGCCTTAGTTGGAGAACCGTTAGAGTTTACCACTTGAACTGGCACTCTAACCAGGCTGAGCTACCCCGGCATAGTTAATACATAAAAATTTGAGAAATTAAATGATTCTAATTTTATTTCAAATCACTCCAATTCACACTTTCATTTTTGACCCAAAGGAATTTCTTTTGTAATGCAGATGTGTACAATTTTTCCCAATCAGCACCAACTTCATCTGTCCATGCCTTAAAAACACGAGGATCTATGTAATTTCTTAATGATGTTCCAATGTTATAATCCTTAGTTTTTTCTGATAGATCAATTTGTAATTCTAATTTTTCAACTCGTTCCTTGTGCTTTTGCTTTTGCTTTTTGATCTTGTCAGTTAATGTTTTAATTTTTTTTGCTTTGGCCTTATTTTGAGTATCGGTCTTTGCTTGAATTGCTTCAGCCTTTTTCAGAGTTTCTTGGGTTTTTTTCCATGATTCTTCTTTCTCTATTTTTTTAAGAGTATTTCTTTTCTTTTCCAATGCCTGCTCAAATGTTTTTGGAATGGTTCTCTTGTGGTTACACATCATAGCAGCTTCGAGGTTTGCCAATTTTGCATGATATAATTTCTCGCTTGCGGTCTTATTTTTGATCTTGTCATGTTTTACAAGATATTCTTTAACTACTGTAGTTGCAAGATATGTTCTGAATACTTTGGCCGTTAATCCTTTGACAATACTAGAATAATACGCATTGACATGTCTTGAAGTAATACCGTCAAAAATTTCGTCTTTTGGTTTCTTGTTTTCAACTAATTTCTTTAGGTTCTCTTGGAATTGTTTATCATGGCCTTCAGCTATTACTTTTTCTTGCCATCTTACACTGTCTTTGCCTAGAAAATCAAACTCAATTGCATTTGATGTGATTTTGATATGTTCTTTTCTGAGTGTTGTTGCACCTACAGTGTCTGCTTCGTCTGGATCCTTTTCGTCCCCTACTCTCATAGCAGTTCTATAAATCAAATAACATGCCGTTGCAATCCTGCTAATCTTTGGATCACTGCTTTTCATATCTTTTACGATTCCGTCTTTTATTTTGTTAATTTCTTTTGCTAACTTTACTGCTTTTTCATATTTTTCCTTGTCTCTCTCTTGTTTTAATCCAGCAGTGTCTGCAAGCCAAACATACTTTCTCTTTTGTGTAAGGAGATCCATCCAACTGGCTAACCACATTGAATCTTTGTCATGAATGATCTTGCCCCAATTACCTTCTGGAACTTTTGCTTCTTTTCCAAGGTTTAATGTAACATCCTTTGCAGTAATACGTGGTTTCCATTTTCCTCTAAGTGGATGTTCGCCACGTCCAATGAATATTCCTGGAGGTTCGGCCATATAATTTCCAACTTCAACTTTGCATCCATCCATAATTGCAACTCCATATTTTGATTTTAATTTAGCTTGTACTTCTTTTCTTTTTGCAGCTAGATCTTTCTTTTCCTCTTTTGTCATCATTTCCTTAAGATCTTTTTCTTTGTCAATTATTTTGTATGCATTTGAAAAATCAATGTCTTCGTATGAAATTTTTTTAAATTTAGGATCTAACGTTTTTGCAAAATCTCCCGTAAAATTTTTCTGAAAAACCTTGTCTTGTACATATGGAGTGTCTTTCTTTTTTGCCCACTGATACACCATTTCTTCTTGATTTAGATCAAGATCTATACTTACGTCTCTGATCTTTATCTTGATTCCTCGAGCCTCATATGCTGGAGGAAATAAGATTCCATTGTGTTGTAGTGTTTTCCATTTCATTTTTTTCACATTAAAATTGCGGACTTTGACAAAAACTCTATTCTATGTGTATATCAATTTAACGTACAAGTGTAATGTTATCTAGTAAACAGTTCCTTGCTCATGTATTTTTCAAATTCTAGGTCTGTTTTCATCTTTTTTGCCTCCATAAACATAGCTGCATCAGTTCCTATAATATATCGAGGTAAAATTTCATCATCATGAATTACTCTTAAAATTACTTTGGCTACTTCTACTGGAGGCGTTCCCATCTCTACCATCATTTTTAGACCTGCTAGAATGTTATCTGTTAATTCTTTGTATTTAGGATCTGTCTTTGATTCTGGAATTTTCAATGAATTAAAAAAATTTGTCTTAATAACACCTGGTTCAATTAAGGTGGTCTTAATTCCAAACTGACCCAATTCATATCTGAGACATTCACTTAACCCTTCTAATGCAAACTTTGTACTGATATATGCTGAAGATCCTGGTAATCCAAATCTCCCTACAACTGAGCTAATATTTACTATGATCCCTGATTTTTGATTTCTCATAATTGGTGTAATTTCTTGAATAATTCTAACGATACTGAAAAAATTAGTTTCAAATTGTTTTCTAAATTCTTTTATAGGTACATCTTCAACACATCCAAATTGTCCATATCCTGCATTATTCACTAAAACGTCTATTCTTTTTTTATCAGTCACTATGTTTTTTATAGCTGAAATTATTGATTCTTCTTTGTCTACATCTAATTCGATTATGTTGATTTTGATATTTTCTTTTTTTGCTGCATATTCTAATTCCCCTGCTCTTTTAATGTCTCTCATACTTGCAAATGTTTCATACCCCTCTCTTGCAAGAGCCAATGCAGTTTCTAATCCTATCCCTGATGAACTACCTGTAACTAGTGCAACCTTATTCATAATTACTCTGTATTTTTGTTATATTTATCCCATTTTGATTTATCATACTAGAGGTTTATCTCCCTCAGTTGGATCAATTAATTCTGTTTTCTCACCATTATTGATTCTCTCTAGAATTTCTAATGCTGAATACTTGTGTAGATATTCATTGTTGTTTCCACATCTGTATGAAAACGTACATCGAGGACATCCAGCTTCGTTTTGGCATGGACACTCTTTGACAATGTACATACTCCTCTCAAGAGATTTTTCAAACCTCTCATAGAGTGCTTTACTTGCACCACTTCCTCCTATTGCACCATCATATATGAAAATCAAGCCTGATGTACCTAGTGATATGCCTCCCAAGTCTTGAGAGACGCCTCCTGTGATCATATTACTGCCTTCAATTACTACATGTTCTGTTGCATGATATCCACTTGCTTCAGTATAATCTTCATCCTCAGAACTCTCAATTATTTTGATAGGTTTTGGTGCATGAAAAACAATTCCCTTTGTAACAAAATCATATACTAATGGGGTGTCAAGCATCACTTTTTCCCCTTGAGTAATCTCCTGTCCTAACTCAATGTTGACATAACCGTAAACTTTCTTTTGTATGTGTAGTTTGCAAAAAGCAAGTTCAATACCTCTTGCATTTCGTTTTTCAAAAACAGTTTTAATTGTTGGCCATTCTTCTGTTAAAGATTTTGTGTAATATGGATAATCTCTAGGAATTCTTTCTAATTTAGCATAGTTTTTCTTTGGATAATCAAACTCTTTAACTCTATATCGGACACCTGCCAAAAAATAGATTGCATCTTTGTGTAATTCCTCTAATGCAATTGGTAGTATTCTGTCTCCTACCTTTGCATTTGATAAGAAAATATCAATTGACTTACCAATACCTCTTATGCTGTATTCATTTAAGATCGAATTAATTTTATTCATATTTGGAATTATTCGATTGTTGAAAACAATAAGATTTTCTTTGATGATATGATGTTCTATTACTTCTTGATGTTCCTTTAACTCATGTTTGGAAATTGGTTTATCACATGCCATAGATAACACCTGAAATTCTTCTACAAATGGGTTTTTTGGATCAATGTATGTTTTTTCTATATCCTCAAAATAATCGTCAGGATGATTTTTGTAATATTGAGAAATAGGATCATTTCCTAATGTCAAAAACGCATATCCTCTTTGTCCTTTTCTTGCTGCTCTACCTATTCTTTGAATCAGTCTATTAACTGGAATTGTAGATGAAATAACACAATCCAGATTTCCTACATCTATGCCTAATTCTAGTGTGGGGGTGCATGAAATTGCTAATAACTTGTCATCTTTGAACTGTTTTTCTACAAAAGTTCTGTAGTTTGCCATTAATCCTGCTCTGTGAACCTTAATGTTGATTTTTTGCTTTTTTGCTTGAATTGCTAATAATTCAGAGTTAAGATGTGAGTTGTTAAAAATCATTGTTTTATGGTTTTTCTCAGTCATTTTCTTTGTTAGTTCTACCATCAACTTTCTCTGAGTTCTAAGTGATGGAAATAGCATTACAAAGTCTGTCTGACCTTTTTTTCCTGAACCCTGAATTTTTTGCATCCTTTCACTAAATAATTCCTGACAGAATTCTTTTGCATTCTCTAAAGTTGCTGATGCTGCAATAAACTGTAATCTGTTTTTACATATCCTCTTTAATCTTTTAATGATATAGTGTACATTTGATCCAAAAATACCTGAATATACATGAGCTTCATCTACTATGACCATTCTTATAGATGATAATAGTGATGAGAATTTCGTTTGATGCCACATGTGATAATGCAATATATCAAAATTTGTTATTATGATGTGAGGGGGTTTTTCAATTACCTCACTTCGCTCTCCTTGTTTTGTGTCCCCGTCGAAGACTCTAACACTAATTCCACTTTTTACAGCAAACTTTTGTATTTTTGGATATTGATCTCGTGATAATGCCTTTGTGGGATATATAAAAATTGCAAACACATTTCCTTCGCTTGCTTCTTTTTTTATTCTTTGAATCACTGGAATCAAAAATGCTTCTGTTTTTCCAGATGCGGTAGGGGCTTCAATGACAACATTTTCACCAAACATGATCTCTTGAATTGATTCTTCTTGAAATTTGTAAAACTGTCCAATCTCTAATTCCTCAAGATGTTCAGAAATTGATTCATCTAACCCCAAATCTTTAACTTTACAGCCCATTTTAGGGTCAGGATTCTTTAAAATCTTGTATTGTGCAATATAGTCTTTCTTTGAAAATAGAATCTCTTTAGTAATTTTGTCTGGGTTGTTATTTCCAATCATTTCTATGATTTCGTTTTCTCTTCTGATTACCCCTTCGTCTTTTAGACCGTCTGATAGTCCTTTTTCATTAATTAGTCCTTGATCATATCTTGAGAGAAATTCAAGGAACACTTCATCAACATTTTTTGAAAATTCTAAAATATCTTCAATTCCACATTTACTGCAAGAGACATGCATTTTTTTATTGAATGTTCTTTGAATATCTATTCTTGATTTGCATTTAGGGCATGAGAGTTTCAAGATTACTTGATGAGAGATACTTGGTGATTTATTGTTTAATCTTAACTGTTAATCCATGACATTATTAAGCTAGGAAATAGTCTTGAATTAAAAATGAAAAAAATCAAAATCAACAACATTTACAATCAAAACTGTATTGAAGGAATGAGTCAGATTCCTAAAAATATAATTGATCTAGTTATTACTGATCCACCATTTGCCATTAATTTCAAGGCAAAAAAAGCAAATTATAATAGAACTGCATCAAGGGTAATGCCAGGATATAATGAAATCAAATCAGAGGACTATTATGATTTCACATTTGCCTGGATGAGCGAATCTTTCAGAATTCTAAAAGATTCTGGAAGTATGTATGTTTTCTCTGGGTGGAATAATCTTAAAGATATCTTGCAAGCACTTGATGATGTTGGATTTGTAACTGTTAATCACATTATTTGGAAATACCAGTTTGGAGTGGTTACTAAAAGAAAATTTGTTACTTCTCACTATCACTGTATTTATGTTTGTAAAGATGATAAGAAACGAAAATTCTTTCCATTTTCTAGGTTCAAAAAAGATGAAAAAACTAAAGATGGTAGAAGTCTCCATTACCGAGACAAGGAAGATGTCTGGGATATCAAAAGAGAATATTGGACGGGGGATGAAAAAACACCAACCAAACTTCCATCTGAATTAATTGAAAAATTATTGAAATATTCAAGTGAAAAAAAAGATCTTGTACTAGATCCATTCATAGGTTCTGGGCAAGTTGCAGTAGTGAGTAAATCTTTTGATAGAAAATTTCTGGGGTTTGAAATTGTTCCTGATTATTACAAATTTGCTAAAAAACGACTTGACACAGACACTTATCGAATAAAAAAATCAAAATAGCCTATTTTTTTTCTGATTCCTCTGCTTTCTTCTGACCTATTTTTTTTGATATGCTCTCTCTTAACTCATCATCAGTTCTGTCTTCTGTTTTAACCCCTATTGATTTTGCTATCATTTCTAACTTTTCTCTCTCTGTTTCGACTGGTCCTGAAATTTTAGATGACTCATCTGTAATTTCTTTCATATGGTTTTGGATCTCATTCTTTGCTTTGTTGTATTCATTAACTGCTTGACCAATTTTCTTTGCTGCACCTGGAAGCTTTCCTGTACCTAGAATCAAAACTAATGCCACAAAAATAATGATCATCCATTCACTTCCGCCAATATTGAGTGAATAATCAAGCATGATCCCGTCTATCTTAATTTAAAATTAAACCTAATGTCTGTGATTGTGCCTAAATTCAAGTATGCCATCAAAAATCAAACATGAGAAGTACTTGTTGCTTTAAATAAATTTAAAACTATTAATTTTTATGAAAAAAATTGAAGCGATAGTTCAATCCAAAACTAAGGATGCAGTAGTTACTGCAATCAAAAAAATAGGTGTTGGTGGTGTAACCATTCATAAAGTTCAAGGTCAAGGTGCACAAGATCCACCTCTAGTAGGAGAATATTTTAGCAGAGACATGATCATTTGTGTAGTTGATGATCCCAAAGTAGATGAAATTATAGATGCGATTGCAAATGTTGCTTGCACTGGAACTAAAGGTGATGGCAAAATCTTTGTTACAAATGTTGTTGATGCACTTGATATATGCACCAAAAAACGTGGAACAATGAATATCTAGTTCAAGATTCTTTGTGGCTCTAGTTTCTTTCTAGAAATTATTGCAAATATAGCTACTCCAATTCCTATTGTACAAAATAACAAATACAATACTTCATTTCCAAATAACTGTGTGATGGGGCCACCTATAGTTGGTCCTATGACCCAACCCATTCCAAAAACTGTTTCATATGCACCGATAATTTTTCCAGAAATCTCCTTTCTGGTTTTAGTTAAAATAATTTCTAGAGTTAATGGAAAGAATATACTAAATCCAAACCCCATTAGAACCAAGGCTATCCCAAAAACAATGATTGAATCTGCAATAATGGAGATGGCTAATCCTACTGATATTGCAACAGTTGCAGCAATCAAAGTATGACTAGTTTTTCTAGCCAGTTTACCTGTTAATGCTAGTGATATTACTCGTGATACTCCAAAAGCAAAGTACAAAAGCAAAATATCTGTAGCATTCATTCCATTGTCATTTAGGAATGCCGGATAAATTGTCAGAATTATTCCAAAAGATGATGTACAAAATACAAGTAATATTATGACTTCTGGAAATCTTTTCATCTCTTTAATTGATGAAAATGAAAATCGTTCATGATGGTTTTTGACGCTTTTTCTCGAAGCTAAAAGTGATGTAATTATTGCAGCAGCCAGAACAAATGCAGCGATCTGAAATAAAATCCTGTAAGTAATGTCAAGTCCTTCTAGAAAAACTGTTCCTAGTAATGGCCCTACCATGAACCCTATAACAAAAAACATTGTAAACCAAGAGATATTTTTGACCCTATTTTTTTCAGAACTCTCATTAGATATTATGGATTCACATGGAGGCCAGAAAAATGCATGAGCCACTCCTGTCATAATTCTGAATCCCATAATTTCTGGTACTGATTGTGCAATTGATATAAGATAGATTGATGCAGAATTCAGAGCTGCTCCTAATGAAAGCAGATATCCGTTATTAACTCTGTCCAGAAGAATTCCTACAAATAATGGAATGAACATGTAAGGAATGAAGTTAGATAATCCAATTAATCCAAGATCAGAGTATGTTGCACCAATAACATTCTTTGCAAATACTGGTAGAATTGGCCCATGCAGCCCATATGAAATACCTATGATTAAACCTGTGATGTTTACTAATATCAGAACTTTGTTCATTTGTATGCTGCAACTATTATTGCCCCACCCATAAGATCTTTCTCGAACTCGACTCTTGAGAATTTTTCTAGCAGTAATTCTTCAAGTTTTTTGTTTTGAGGCCATCTTTTGTATGTTCCATACAATGTTCCAAACTTTAATCCCAATCTTCCCCCTGCTGCAAATGCAAGGATTGGCAGAATGCATCTAAGATAAAATGAAACTCCTGCTCTAAAAAATTTCTCATCTGGTTTTCCTAAATCTACAATTACAAATCTTCCTTCTTTTTTCAAAACTCTGTGGATCTCAGAAATTGCTATTCTCAAATTTATTGCATCCCTTAAAGAATATCCACACAAAACTGCATCAAATTCCTTTTCTCTAAATGGAATATGTTCAAAAACCCCATTTATCATATCTGGAATTTTCTCAAAATGTGTGGCTGTATTTTTTAACATCGGTACAAGTGGATCATAAAGTGTAATTGAAATCTTATCTTCTGTTAATCTTAATGCTGTTTTTGACATATTACCAAAACCAGAACCTGCGTCTAGAATTTTGTTTCCAGGAACAACTCTTTGTGAAATTCCGCGAATTCTATGTTCCTTATCTTTGCCAAGTGAAATAATTGAATTTACTTTATCGTAGATTGGGATGATTTCTCGAAGTACATCCATTACTTCACCCCAATAACTACCTAAACCCATAATTTATCGACTCTGTATAGATTGATTATGTTTCAAATCTAAAACTTCTATTGTGCAAACTTTGATGCGTTTTGAGAATATTTTTGTAAATCAGACTCTAAAACTTTTTCAAAAACTTTTTCTTTAGATGTAATTTTTGCCATCTTTATGTGATTGATTCCTTCTTTTACTTCTGCTTTGAGGTTAATTGCTGCTATTGCCAACGATGCAGCATCATCTAAACTCATATTGACATTGTAATGTTTTTCCAAAAATTCATTGACCTCATCAGAGCCTGCACCGATTGCAACTGCTGCAAATTGTACATAAGTTCCACTAGGATCAGTCACATAGATTGATTCTCCCTTTTGATCAATCCCTGCAATAATCATGGAGACTCCATTTGGACGCACTCCTCCATATTGTGTGAATTGGTGTGCTTGGTCTGCCAAGTACTTTGCAACTGCTGCAACTTCTACAGATTCATCATAAGTCATTCTGTTACCTTGTGAAAAGAATCTTGCATTATCCACTTGAACACGTGCATCTGGAATGTATCCTGCAGCTGCAACTCCTATATGATAATCAACTTGGAAAATTTTTTGTGTGATATTGGCGGTTTGTAGTATTCTGGGCTTCTCTTCTACTGCCATGATTACTCCCTCCTTACTTAAAACCCCAATAGCCAAAGCACCTCTCTTTACGGTCTCTATTGCATACTCTACTTGGTAGATTCTACCATCTGGAGAATACATAGTAGGCGTCATATCATAACCACGTGATGCCATCATATCAAAACGAGTTCATTCTAAGTCAATTTAAGGGTAATTATCTCTCCTGAATGTGGAAAAGATCTGGAAATAGGGTTTTAAGCAAAATTTGTACTATTATTTTTAAGAAATATGGTTAATCAACTATTAGAATTCAAAGAAATTATCCGATCAAGAAAAGTCTCAGAGTACAGAAAACCTGATAAACAGACTAGAAAATTATTGCTTTATTTGTTTACAAGTACGCGTGGTGGCTTTACACGTTTACGCATTATTATCAATTTGTTTGAAAAACCATACAACACGCATCAACTAGCTACTGTACTTGATCTTGATTATAAGGCAATTCAACATCATATGAAAGTTCTAGAAAAAAACAACATGGTCTCAAAAATTGGTGAAAAATATGGTGCTCTTTTCTATCTATCTAATTTTCTTGAACTTAACATCTCTACTTTGGATGAGGCAATAGATAAACTTGATAAAAAAATTAATCACGAAAAAATCTATTTGTGATTCTCATTTCCAACGATCTAATATGTTCAATTAAAGTTAATATAATATGTACCGTTTGAAAACATATCTTGATCAAAAACGATCCTTTTGCAAATGCTACTAAGCAAGTTAATGATGCGTGTGATATAATTGGCATCAAAGACAAAGGAATTCGTGAATATTTGGCAATGCCAAATAAAGTTTTGAGAGTAAAGATTCCAGTAAAAATGGATGATGGTAAAATTAGAATTTTCACAGGATTTAGAAGTCAACATAACAATGACCGAGGACCATACAAAGGTGGTATTCGTTACTTTAATCCTGAAGGCGGGGTTGAATACATGGAACGCGAAGTCATGGCACTTTCTTCATGGATGACTTGGAAATGTGCAATTGTTGACATCCCTCTTGGTGGCGGTAAGGGTGGAATCTATGTCAATCCGAAAACTGAAAAACTCAGTGAAACTGAACTAGAGAAACTCACTAGAGGATTTGCATTTAAAATTTCTGAAATTATTGGTCCAGGAAAAGATATTCCAGCACCTGATGTTTACACAACAGGAAAGGAGATGACACAAATCATGGATACTTTTGGGAAATTAAATGGTAACATTTCAACACCAGGTGTAATTACAGGAAAACCAATTTCAATGGGTGGTTCACTTGCAAGAAATGTTGCAACTGGATTGGGAGCAGCATATTGTATACGAGAAGCTGCAAATACACTAAAAATTAATCTTAAAACTGCCAAAGTTATTTTACAAGGATTTGGAAATGCATCTACCTTTGCAGGTATCTATTTGGAAAAGATGGGAGCTAAAATAATTGGTGCAAGTGATTCTAAAGGTTCTATTTTGTTTGAAAAGGGATTTCAAGTTAGTAAACTCATGGAGTATAAAGAAAAAACTGGTTCTGTTGTTGGATTTCCTGGCAGTAAAAAAGTTTCAACTGAAGAATTACTTACTGCTAAATGCGATGTTTTAGTTCCTGGTGCTTTGGAGAATCAAATCACTGCAAATATTGCCAAGAATCTCCAATGTAAAATTCTTGCAGAAGCTGCAAATGGTCCAACGTTACCCGAAGCAGATCCAATAATAGAACAAAAGAAAATTTTAGTAATTCCAGATATTTTGGCAAACTCTGGTGGTGTTTGTATTTCATACCTTGAATGGGTGCAAAATAACATGGGTTACTATTGGACATTTGATGAAGTTGCTAACAAGATGGAGGCAAATATTACTAAAGGATTCAAAGATGCCTATGCTCTCTCAAAGAAACACAAGATTGACATGAGAAAGGCGACTATGGTCTTGGCAGTAGAGCGAGTCCTAGAGGCCTTTAATCAAAAAGGCATCTGGCCATAAGCTTATGCCAGAAAAGATTCATAGCTTACTAGTTGCTCTATAAACATTATTTTTCCTTTTGTTATAACTCGAAGTTTTCTTTTGAAAGAAAGATCCACTTTGGTTCTCCTTTGCAGCAACTGAATTGTTTTTCCAGTTAATATTCTACCTTTTCTATCTCTATCAAAAAGAATAATCAGTCTATGATAACCTGCAGCCGAGTCTACAAAATTCATAATTCTACCAAATCTATAAAATTCTAAAATTTTTCCTTGATATCCCAGTTTTCTTAATGCATTTGAGTCTCTCTTTCCTTCAACTACTACCGCACTTTTATTCATAGAGTTTAATTCAAAAATAAAGTCTTTTAATTCTAATATTTCTTGTTCGGAAACTAACATACGCTTTAATCCCTTTTAAGATATTAAGCACTTTTGTTAATGGAACATAATGTCTGATGTCTTACTTGTTCAAAATACTCAAATAGAAGGTTCTGGATATCTAGGTGATCTTCTTAAAAGCGACGGTTTTGAAATCATTTCAGTCAATGCAAAACATGAGCCATTTCCAGACTCACAATTTTCTTTGGTTATAATTTTAGGTGGACCTGAAAGTGCAAATGATGACTTACATTATCTTCAAGCAGAACAGCATCTAATCAAAAATTATGTCGAAAAAAATATTCCTGTTCTTGGAATCTGTTTAGGTTCTCAGTTAATTGCTAAAACTTTTGGTGGAAAAGTATACCGAGGACCAAAAAAAGAGATTGGGTTTTACAACGATTTGAAAATTGTTAATAATTCTAATTTTTTTTCTGGCTTCAAAAATCCATTCACAGTATTTCATTGGCATGCTGATACATTTGATTTGCCTCAAGGGGCCATCAGATTGGCCTCATCTGATCATTATCCAAATCAAGCATTTCAATACAAAAGCGCAATAGGGTTGCAATTCCATTTGGAAATAAATGAAGCGATGGTAAATCTATGGCTTGACAATACTGAAGAAAAATTGAAAAAAATCCCTGATATAGATCCACAAAAAATCCGTTTTGATATAATTGAAAATATTTCAACTGTGAAATCAAATATGAATAGTTTTTACAATAATTTCAAATCCTCTTTCAACCTTTGACCAAAGTTTAATATAGTTAATTTTAATTCCATGGATTGAGTGATGGCTGCAGTAAAGAAAATTTTTGAAGAAATTATTCAAACCGATCACAAAGTCATCACCGAAGAATTATCTAAATCTATTCTCAAGACGTATGGTGTTAAAGTTCCACCTTTTGCACTTGTGACTTCTGCTGAAGAGGCTGCAAAAGAAGCCAAGAAAATTGGTTTCCCTCTTGTTATGAAAGTAGTCTCACCTCAAATCTTACACAAAACAGATGTTGGCGGTGTTAAAGTTGGATTAGATAATGTCAATGATGTAAAAAAAACATTCAAGGATATGTATGGTAGACTATCCAAAAAGAAAGGAGTTGATGTTAAAGGAATTCTTCTTGAAAAGATGGTTCCAAAAGGTGTTGAATTAATTGTTGGTATTCAAAACGACCCACAGTTTGGTCCAGTAATTATGGTTGGACTAGGTGGAATTATGACTGAAGTGATGAAAGATGTTGCATTTAGAATGTTACCAATAACTACTTCTGATGCAAAATCTATGCTTAACGAACTCAAGGGTGCAGCATTACTCAAGGGATTCAGAGGAAGTGACTCAATTGATCTTACCATGACTGCAAAAATGTTAGTAGACATTGGAAAATTAGGTGTAGAAAATGCCGATTATATTAACAGTATTGACTTTAACCCTGTAGTTGTTTATCCAAAATCACATTTTGTAGTGGATGCAAAAATTATTCTAAATAATGAACTCAAAAAGAATTCCATCTCAAAAGCCAAACCAAATATTACATCAATGGAGTTATTCTTTACTCCTGAATCAGTTGCATTAGTTGGTGCATCTGCAACGCCTGGAAAGATTGGTAATTCTGTATTGAATGCACTTGGCAAACAAGATTATAAAGGTAAAGTATATCCAATTAATCCCAAACAAGAGTCAATTCTTGGGATCAAATGCTATCCATCACTAGATGCAATAACAGAAAAGGTTGATCTGGTTGTTGTTTGTGTTGATCTTGCAGCATGTGGACCAATTATGAAAACTTGTGCAGAAAAAGAAATTCATAATGTTGTAATAGTTTCTGGTGGCGGCAAAGAGCTTGGTGGTGACAGAGCCGCAATGGAATCTGAAGTAAAAGAATTATCATTAAAACACAAAATTCGTGTAATTGGTCCAAATTGTATCGGAATGTTTAATGCTGCAAATCGTCTTGATTGTGCATTTCAAGGACAAGAGAGAATGATACGTTCAAAATTAGGAAATGTTGCATTTTTCTCACAAAGTGGAACTATGGGAATTAGTATGTTAGAAAGTGCTGACGTGTTTGGTTTATCCAAGATGATTAGTTTTGGTAACCGTTCTGATGTTGATGAAGCAGATATGATATGGTATGCTGCAAATGATCCTCAAACAAAAGTAATTGGATTATATGTTGAAGGATTTGGTGATGGTAGAAAATTCATCAATACTGCTAAACGCGTAATGAATGAGACAAAGAAACCCGTCGTAATTTGGAAGAGTGGACGAACTGCTGCAGGTGCAAAACAAGCTGCATCACATACAGGCTCACTTGGAGGTTCAAATGCAATAATTATGGGTGCATTTAAACAAGCGGGAATCATTTCAGTTGACAGTTATCAAGAACTGGTTGGAGTTTTAAAGGCATTAGCATGGCAACCTCCTGCAAAGGGTAATCGTGTTGCTATGACTAGCAATGGTGCTGGTCCAATGATTGGTGGAATTGATCAATTAGAAAGATTAGGTCTTACAATAGGAAAGTTGTCACCAGCAATTCTCAAAAAAATAAAGGATCGTTTCCCACCCACTGTTCCTATTCATAACGGAAATCCGGCAGATGTAGGTGGCGGTGCAACTGCAGATGACTATAGATTTGTCATTGAACAATTTTTAGATGAAAAAAATATTGACATTGCTATGCCATGGTTTGTCTTTCAAGATGATCCGCTTGAAGAAACAATTGTTGATTATCTAGCTGAACTCTCAAAGAAAAAAGTAAAGCCAATTTTAGCTGGCGGTAATGGTGGTCCATACACTGAAAAAATGACAAAATTAATTGAGAATCACCATGTTCCAGTTTATCATGATCTCAGGACTTGGGTTGCAGCTGCAGCTGCATTATCTCAATGGGGCAAAGTACGCGGAAAATAGATAACATTTAAGTTTATCAATACTTGGCAGATTATATGTCACTAGTTACCACATCTACTTCTGATGGTATTTGTACGGTCAAAATTAACAGACCTGACAAACTCAATGCCATGAATACCGATGTTGCAAAAGAACTGATCAATACTTTTGAAGAACTCAATCTGAATGATGATGTCAAAGTTATCATTTTGACTGGTGAGGGCGAAAAAGCATTTTCTGCAGGTGCAGACATTGAATATATGTCAAAAATCACTGCAGATGAATCAGTAGAATATGCAAAAACTGGTCAACTTGTAACTGCAACAGTCGAATTAGTAAAACAACCAACAATAGCAGCCATTAACGGTTTTGCTCTAGGTGGTGGTTGTGAACTTGCAATGTCCTGTGATATTCGTATAGCTGCAGATACTGCCAGACTCGGTCAGCCAGAAGTAACAATTGGGATCCCTCCTGGCTGGGGTGGAACCCAAAGATTGATGAGAATTGTGGGAATAGCAAAAGCCAAAGAACTTGTTTATACTGGCAAGATGATCAAAGCAGATGAGGCAAAAGAAATTGGCCTTGTAAATCATATAGTTCCTCTTGCATCATTACAAGAAGAATCTTTGAAAATGGCACAACAAATAGCTGCAAACTCTGTAATGGGTGTTCAGATGTCTAAAGTTGCAATAAATAAAGGAAGAAACGCAGACCTTGATACTGGTCTTTCCATAGAACTTCTTGCCTGGAGAAATTGCTTTACCCATCATGATAGAGAAGATCGTATGACAGCATTTGTTAACAAATCAAAGAAATAGCTATTTCTAATTTCATTTTTATTTTATTCAAAAAATATAGTTAGAGTTTCTATAACTCTAATTTACAGTAATCAATCCAATTCTCCATGGGTGCCATGAGCAATGGTATTTGTAGATCCCTTCTTCATCAAATGTGTATTCAAATTTGTCACCTGTGTTCAGTGGCGGACTGTTGAAGATATCTGTGACTTTTCCAGAATCATCTTGACTTTGAATATTGTGTGGTACTGAGTCATTATTAACCCATGTGACTGTAACCCCTACAGGAATCTCTAGATTCAATGGCAAGTAAAATCCAACATTAGTAATGCCTGAATTTCCATTAGGAATTACCACTGTTGCATCTATGTTTTTAGAAAATCTCGTCTCTGAATCTTCTATCACCAAGACATCATTTTCTATCAAAAATTTTATAGCATTTAGGAATTAAGTCTCTGAAATAACTCCTTGACCATACCATAACGCATTATTTTTTATCCACTCTGGAATCATCTCTGCATTTGCAATATTTGTTGAAATAGAAACTAGCAGGATTGAAAACATCATTGTCAGAATAATTATTTTTCTTGGTATTTGTTCCATGTTTAACATGGTTTAACAATGATTTTAATTGATTGGTCTATTCTTAGATTTGATTTTTATCTTTTTTATGTAGGTGCTAAATAATTTTCATGATCTTTTAAAAAAATAAAAAATGTTACATGAAAGAACTTAAATTTCAAACAACTGATAACACCATATCTTTATTGGTACCGTTAGATTCTGATTTTAATGAACATGATTATCATAATTGAAATTCAATTAATCCTTTGAAATATATGATTTCCTAAGATATGTCTATGAATTTCTCCAATCACACTCAACAAAAAACATGTGTGAGAGATATTATGAATAATTCAGTTATTTCCATTGATTCCTCCGTTACTGCAGCTAATGCTGCAAGAATGATGGAATATACTGGAATTGGAGCTGTTATTGTTTTAGAAAATAATTTACCTGTTGGGATTGTAACTGATAGGGATCTTGCTATAAAAATTACGGCTCATTCTTTTCCTGTATCGACTCTAGTTAGAAGAATAATGTCTTCTCCTTTGATCTCAATCGATCCAACTTCTGATCTATCTATAGCTTCTGATCTCATGTCTACAAGAAATGTCAGAAAATTACCTGTAATTGATGACGACAAAGTTGTTGGAATACTCACCCCAAGTGATCTACTTAAATACATTACAAATTACTAGAATAGACTGGAATATTGATAATTTCTTTTATTACTAGTGTGATGGGTGGGAAAAGCTTATTATAATTTGAAACATCATTTTCTTCATTATGGCAACTGAACAAACACAAAAGATGATTACAGTTACTGCGAAAGCAGCTGAAAAAATCCATGAATTTATGAAAGAAGAAGCCGAGTCTCCTGAGTACCTTAGGGTATATGTTCAAGGTGGCGGTTGTTCTGGTCTGTCCTACGGAATGGGTTTTGAGAAAGTACCAGAAGAGGATGACATCGTCATGGAAGAAAATGGAGTAAAACTCCTAGTTGACAGCTATAGCGTTGATCATCTACAAGGTGCAAATGTAGACTATATTGAAAGCCTAATGGGTTCTGGATTTAAAATCAATAATCCAAATGTTACAAAATCCTGTTCATGCGGTCACTCATTTAGCACTGAATAAACAATTTTTTTATTTTTAATTTTTAGTTCACTTCTAGCGATGCTGTAGATGCATATTTTCTGAAAAAAATTTCTATTTTTTGAGTAATTTTTGCGATACCTTATATATCGAAAGTAGAGACCAAAATTATGAAAATAAAGGAGATGAACCTATGTCCGGTAAATCAGGAATTGTCAAATATCACGTTAAACTTTCCTATGAAGTTGATGGACTTGTTGAAAGGGCAGACATAATCGGAGCTATCTTTGGCCAAACAGAAGGACTGTTGGGCCCTGAGATGAATCTGAATGAACTGCAACGGGTTTCTAAGGTAGGTCGCATTGAAGTAAATGCAAAATCTACATCAAACACAACACTTGGTGATGCGTTAATTCCTATGAGTACGGATATTGATACTTGTGCATTAATTGCAGCAGGAATTGAAAGTATTGACAAGGTTGGCCCCTTTGATTGCAAATTCAAATTGGAAGCAATTGATGATGTTCGTGCTGCAAAGAAAGAAGATATTGTAAGACGTGCAAAAGAGATCAAGCAAAAATGGGCAACTAAGACTGTTAGTGAGGGTGAAAGCATGCTAAATGATGTTCATCAGGGTGATACTGGAAAACTAGCAACCTATGGGCCATCAAAACTAACCTGTAGTTCTGGTCTGTTTACTTCTAATTGGGTTATTCTGGTTGAAGGAAGAGCTGATGTAATCAATCTTTTAAGATCTGGATATGATAATGCACTTGCAATTGAAGGTGCAAAAATTGATGAATCTATCAAAGAACTATGTAATTCAAAAGATACTGTTGTTGCTTTCATCGATGGTGATAGAGCAGGTGGATTTATTCTCAAAGAACTCAAATCTGTAGTTACATTAGATTATGAATTACGAGCAGACAAAGATGTCGAAGTTGAAGAATTAACTCCACAAAGAATTGACGAGATTCTGAGACCTGTTGCTGATGAAATCAAACATGGGAAATCAACACCCATACTCAAAAATGAAGATGATAAACCAGTTGCAGAAATGGCAGCAAAGGTTTTCTCAAATCTTAATGAAACTCTTGAAGCAGTTGCATTAGACGGTGATCAGAATGAAATATTTAAAGTTCCAATCAGTGAAGTTGTAAGCAAATTATCTACACAATCTGGAATCAAATACCTTCTATTGGATGGAATTATCACTCAAAGGCTTTTGGAAGGTGCCAAAACTGCTGGTGTTGAATATATCATTGGTCATAGAATTGCCAAGCTATCAAACTCTGATGGAATGACGCTTAAAACATTCGGTGATTTAGGCATATCTTAGGATCTTAGATGACTGAATTAAAGATTCAGCACATCCTAACTCTTTCTTATTTATTATCAAAAGGTGCCAAACACAACTATGTTTCTATTACTACTTCATCACTTGGAAAGAATATCCATAAATCTCAACAAGCAGCATCAAAACATCTTGTTGAATTAGAACAAAATCAATTTATTGAGAGAATAATTAATGGGAGAAATATATCTGTAAAAATTACTCCAAAAGGATTTTCTGAGATGGTAAAACTCTCATCTATTTTACAAAAAAGTTTGGATTCATCACCATCTCATGTTGAACTAAAAGGAACATTGATTTCTGGAATGGGTGAGGGCGCATATTATATGGGATTAAAAGGATATACAAAACAGTTCCAATCAAAAATTGGATACATCCCATTCCCTGGAACTCTTAATGTTTTACTGGATCAAAAAATCCATCAAGCAGCAGTAAAACAATTTGAAACTTTGGATGGCATTAAAATTGACAGCTTTTCAGATGGTAAAAGAACATATGGTTGGGTTAAATGTTTTACCGCTAAACTAAATAATTCTATAAACTGCGAATTGATTATACTTGAGCGCACACACCATGATACATCGATCATTGAATTAATCTCAAAATACTGTTTGAGAAAAACTGCGAAATTAAAAGATGGTTCTAAAGTTTTAATTAAAATTTCAATAAATTCCTAGAGTCCATGAATTGATTCACCGTACTCTTTCTCTATCTTAGAACTAGAACTTTCTGGAATTGGAGATTGCAATCTTGCAACTTTTGCATCCAAATTTATTTTCTTACATCCTTCTGTAATGAATTGCTCTTGATGAATTTGGTCATACCCTAATGCGATAATTTGGGGCTTGACGTGTTTTACCGTCTTGAAAATATCATCTTCTTGTCCTATCAAACAAAGATCTACCATAGAAAGTGAGTTTACTAATTCCTGTCTCTGATTTTGTGTATGAAGTGGTGTCCTTTTCTTCATCTTAATTGCTGTGTTATCCGTTGCCACAACTACCACTAGAACATCACCAAGTTTTTTTGCGGCATTTAATGTGTATATATGACCTGGATGAATTATGTCAAATACTCCTCCTGCTAATACAATTTTTAATGAATCTCTACCAATTCCAGTTAGTGTTTTTCTGTCTTTATTTACAAGTTGTTTTTTAATTAACTTGTCTATCTTAGAGTTGACTTCATCAGATGATAACATTATTTTTTCCATAATTATTTCAAATGGTGCCTTTTCCTGAATTTCGCCTATGTAAATAGCAGAAAGAATTAATTTTTCATTTTTTTCCAATGCTTTTTTATTTTTAAGACCTCTCTTTAATTCATTACTAAAAATTACATTTTTGGTTCAAGGCCTTTTGCCAATCTTAATGCATCTACAAGACCATCTGCATACCCTATACTCAAAATTGCTACTTCTTCTTGACCATCTTCTAGAAATTTTTCTGCATCTTGAACATACAGCTCTGCATTTTCTAAAATCCCATGAAATTCTTTTTGTTCTTTATAATATGGTGTAATTTCTTCAAGTGCGTCTCTTACCATTGGGACATACTTTTTCATCATCTGAATTGAAATCTTTTTTGTTTTTTCACTGTTATCATACGGTTCATCTACACACTGACCAAATATTTTGAGTGCATCTGATTCTGTAAAGTGTAATCTTCCCGGAATAATTATTGTATGTGGAGGTTTACCAAAATTAATCTTCATTAAACTAGAAATTTTACCTGAAATTATTTTTTGATCCTTGAATCCAATTCTAGATGCAACTATTACATATGTAGATAAATTTACGACATTTCTTTTTTGTCCTTTTTCTGTTTCTACTAATATCTCTAATGCATCTTTAGGATCTAAAAAGAAATTCTTGTCTTGATTATATTCTAAAAGTAACATAGTATGATTTCCTTCAATGATATTTTTGTAAATTATATAGTAAGGAGTTGTGAGTGATTTAATTTCATTCATAATTGTTGCAATTCTTCCAACTTTGTAAAAATGTAAACCACATTCACCAATAATTGAAGTAAGAGATGAAGATGCGTGAATAGAGTGTGTCTTTATTTTTTCTTCTATTGCTCTAGTTCTTAATTCGATATGTGTTGTTGCAATGTATGGATCTCCGTATGCTAACAAGATCACTTTCTTCTTCTTTGCATTTTCTAAAATCTCTTTACCATCTTCAATCATCCATCTTTTAGCTAGTATGAATTCACCTTTTGTAGCATTTTTGATTTTAATTAAATCAGATTTTCCAATTGGACTGGTAAATTGTTCCAGATATACAGTATCTGCCTTTGATAAAGCATCTAATGCTTCAATAGGAATTGATTTAAATCCAGAAATTCCTAAACCTATAAACCACAACATTACTGAATATTTCTGTCGTGAAGTCTTTTTAAATGCTGTAGGGTCTTTTTGAGAATTTCTATACCTCTTAAATATTCATCAATTGAGACTTTCTCATCAATTGTATGTGCTTCATGTGGATCACCTGGACCATATGTAACCACTGGAATATTCCATTGATTGCCTAAAACATTCATGTCTCCTGTACCTGTTTTTCTAATTAGGGTTGGTCTTGAGTGCTCTGCTTCCATAATTCCAAGAGTAAATGCTCTTACTAATGGTGAAGTATGAGATGCCTCAAATGGCTCTGTCTCATCAAGAATTGAGTAGAATGCCTCAACTTCTCTTTCTTGGGCAATTTCTTTTACTAGTGTAGCAATTTTTTGTTCAATAGTTTTACAGTTCATATCTACTGGAATTCTAATGTCAAATGTGGTCTCACAATCTTTTGGTGTTACATTATGACTTGTTCCACCTTTAATTTCTGTCATTGTTATAGTAAGTAGCATCCCTTTGGATTTACCTTCTTGATTCATCTCTAATCTTTCTTTGAGTTCTTTTACAAAAATCATCGATTCTTGAATTGCATTTTTTGAAAGCCACGGTGCACTTGCATGAGAACTATCATCTACACTGATTTTAAGATTAATTGCTAATCTTCCTTTATACGCGATTGTAACTTGTTTAATTCCACTTGGCTCTCCAAAAACTGCATAATCAATACCCATCTCTTTTTTTACAAGATTTTTAATTCCTGTGGCGTTCCCTTCTTCATCTACAGCTCCTACAAAAAATACTGTTCCGTTGTTATTTTGAATTGATGCTGCAGCAAATAACATTGCCATCAATGGTGCCTTTGCATCTGATGCACCACGCCCATAAAGAGCATCTCCCTCTTTTCTTACTTTGACTTTTCCTGGAACTACATCCATATGTCCACATAACATGATCTTTGGTGATCCAGAACCTTTTTTTGCAATTATATTTCCTACTTCATCAATTTGAATATCTTCAAACCCTAAATCATCACATTTGTCAGCTAAAAATTCCGCCATTGGTTTTTCACTAAGAGATGGTGTGTAAAGTCTTAATGCTTTTTCAAGCATCTTAACTGCAAATCTTGGTGTAACTGTAAAATTTGTGTCCAATTCTTATTTGTCTATCTTCCGTGCATAATCAAGCATTGCTGATGGGATGTCTACTCCACATACTCTTACAGTGTTCTTGTATTCTGTTGTATTGTTGACCTCGTGGACAACTAGTCCTTTCTCATCACTTTCCATTAAATCTACACCTACGATATCTCCTTGAACTGCTTGTTTTGCCTTTATACACATTTCTTCCATTTCTTGTGTTATTTTGCATGGTTCGGCTGTTCCTCCAAGTGCCATGTTAGTTTTCCAATGTTTTGAAATTCTATAAATTGCTGCAATTATTTTATCTCCTACCATTATTGCTCTAATGTCTCTTGGTGGTCTTTGTACAAACTCTTCTAAGTAGTGAATCTGATAAATTGGATACATATTTTCTCTGCTCTCAAGAATTCCATCTGCAGAATCCGTATCGTTTAATTTTGAAATTAATCTTCCCCAACTACCGACTGTTGGTTTGATGACTCTTGGAAATCCTTGAGTTTGCAAAGCTTCCAATGCTGATTCTTTTGAAAACGCAACAGTTGCATCAGGTGTTGGAACTCCAAATTTTTTTAATAACATATGTGTAAATAATTTATTTCCTGCAAAAACACCCGTGTTAAGGCAATTGATCACTTTAACACCAAGTCCTTCAAGTGCTGCAGTTGAATGAAGATTTCTGTAATAACTTACACATCTCTGAATGACTACCCCATAATCCTCGGGTTTTTTTTCTAAATCTAATGCTAACTTCTTACAATCAACCATCTGTATGTTGATGTTCTTTTTTTTACCTGCTTCTAACAGGGCTTTTTCTTCCCAACGGATGGTATCGTAAAGAATAGTAACGTCAGGACTCACTGTCCCCAATCCTCGCCAACCGTTTGGGCAGGCTTTAGTTGGAAACCGTCTGATTTTTTTTCTAATTCAAAACTTGCGCCACATTCCGGACATGTTACAATTTCCCCCTCAAGTGCATCACTTGGAACAGAAATGTCTGCATCACATTCTTCACATTTTGACATATTTTATCTCAATTAATCCTCTTTATTTATCATTAATTATCTTTATTATCGTATTTTTCCTAACAAATTCATTATCTTCCAAAATTACCACTAATTTATAAAAACAGTAATGAGAATATGTATTTTATCTTATTATTCGTTTTTGTAAAATAGTTGTATTTTGAATTAAATGATTCCTCTGCAAAATCTACCTTTATTGATGAATGGCAGTCACAAGGGAGAATAATGTGGTTAGATGCATTTGATAATCAAGTTTCATCCATGGCAATTTTTGAAGCCTCAGAATAAGAAGAAAAGGACTTTTTTAAAGCATGAAGGCATCTGTTCAGAATATGCCCATTTATGAAATGAATCAATGTGATGTAATACTAATTATATCCGTTTTATCGGAATGATTGATAGAAATTCTTAATTTTTTAAATTATGAATTAAAAATTTAGTGCATCCATGTTTAATTGAATAAAATAAAAATAGAAAAGAGGGTCTAAACTCTTAGACTGATTCTAGATCTTGCAGTAATTACAACAATGCTTATAATCGCAACCATCAATACCATCATTGCAACAGTACCAAATTCTGGGACAACTGTTGCAACAGTATCAATTTTTTCAAGAATTACATCCACTTGTGAATTAACTTTAGAGATGGATTCCTTGTCTTTAATCATATTTCGGAGATCTTCTCTTAACATGATTTCTACTTCCTCCATCAGTTCTTTTTGGTCTAATTCAATGAGAGGAGCTTCGAGAAATTCAAAGTTATCAAGATATGCTTTTGTAGCAAGGCTTAGTGCCAAGTCCGTATTACCATTACCATACTCTAGTTTTGTTTGCTCAAGTAGTTCTCTTATGTTTTTGACATAATCTAATAGATTGTTTCCTTCATCTTCAACACCTAAGACTTCATCAAGTTCATGAATTATACTCTTCACTATATTTTCAACTTGCAAAGGATCTGCTTTTGCATCATATGCTGCCCAAAGATCTATGTAAAATTCATCAATCTCTTCGGCCATGTGTGAGTCAATATCTGGTTTTATTTCGCTGAAAATCTGTTGTGATCTCCATACAAATGCAGAACCATCCTGGAATTCAGCCATTTCGGCGATGACTCCATCAGATACTGCCTCGCCATACTCTGCTATCGATGTTTCAAGTAAGACTTTCATTAATTCAGTCTTAAATGCCGTTTCTTTACTCAATTCATCTCCAACAACAGTTGAACGTGCTATTGCAATTACGCCTTTTGCATCATCAATCGCTTGCTGAGCCTGTGCACGTGTTACCTTGGTGTTTACCTTATCTTTTAGTTCCATCAATGTTTTTTGAACTTGAGCATCAAGGTTAGAATCTGATGCCTTTAGTGTAGGTTTCATTGAATCATACAGCTCTGAAATTGGATGTGTTGCATGAATTAACGCAAGTTCCGCATTTTTATCATCAAGATTTTGTTCTAATGCCCAAAAATGCCCAAGTGTTTCCTCAAGGGAAGAAGCAAAGTCGACTTTGTCTTGATAGGATTCTGCAGAAACTACTTGTGAAAAAGCAGTAGTGAGAAGAACAGAAGTCATCAGAAATGTCAATATTGTAACTTTTGTCATTAGTCGTTAACTATAGAATATCGATTTAAAGGGTTGGTGTATTCTTTGAATTTATTCTAAATGTGTAGAATTGTAACTACGTGAAAAATTAACTATGGATTTCTATATTATTTTATAATTCAATTACAATTGATGCTCGTTCATTTTCATCTAACTCTTGTTTGACTGCATTGAGTATGTGGGAAGATGATGTTAAACTAGAATAATCAATCAATTTTAAATCATTGATCAGATATACTTGCGGGGCAACATCATTATTCCTAGATTCTAGAAAATCATCTAATTCCTCAAGTATGGACATTTTTCCACCTTGGAAAATCTTTCCATTTTTTAAATATTTTTTCATTTTACCGAATCTATCAAGTATGAGAAATGGATGACGATGTTTTTTACTAAAAAGATGTTTTTCGGTAATATGTCCAGCAAATACTAGATAATGATCAGATTCAAAACTAAGATCAGTTAATTCTTCTGAAATTTGGAGTATTTCACTGGCTCTACTTTTTGCTTCATGTAATGTGAAAACATTCTTTGTGGTTTCTACACTGTCGAGTTCTACATTTCCGATAGCAGTTATTCGTAAAATAGATTTGTCGGGGATATATTGACTATCAATTACAATTGATTCAGGAACTGCTCCTTTACCAATCATCATTGCATGAATTTTTTTATGTGCCTGGTTGATCAATTCTGGAGTTGGATCAATTAATGTCTGTTCAACTTCTTCTTGCAGCATTGATGATGCAACACCAATAGATGATATGACTTCGGCATGTTTTGCCTTTTGGTATTGTAATTGTAGTTGTTTTGCCACAAATGGTACCAATACAGATGCACCCCCTCCACCACCAACTATTTTTGTTGTTTGAGGATTTAGTTTAAATTCTTTTATAACTTTACTAATTGTTTTCATTATCTCAAAAGAGGATGTTTGGATTATGGACTGGGCAATTTCGATAAATGTCACACCCAGTTCTTTTGCTAGAATCTCAATAGCAATTTTTGCAGATTCTTTGTTTGCAAATGCATAGTCATCACCATCAATCATCCCCAAAGCGTTAGCAGCGCATGTGTTTGTAATAGCATATAGTCCACTTTTGCACTCAATTACGACATATTCATCATCGTTTTCTTTAGGTCTAATCCTAGTTACTTTCCCTTTTTTTAGTTCTTCAGGATCTGCAAAGCAGGAATATTTTAGTCCAGCAATATGGGCACTTCTAGGCCCTATCTTCCACACTCTATTGTCTTTGAGTCTAACCATGCTACCTCCTGCAACTCCTAAAATTCTCACATCCATAGAACGAACACATGTTGGATGATCTTTAATTGTGACATACTGAAATTCGGGTTTCCCATTTTTAATTATACAGATATTGGTACTAGTTCCACCTACCTCTACAAAGATACCATTAGTGACTTTAAGATGAAGAAGTGCCCCTGCTACACTTGCTGCAGGACCAGACAGGATAGTGAGGATAGGTTTTATTTTAAAAGTATCGATGCTTGTGACGCCTCCATCACCTTTCATTATCATTAATGGTGCTTTAACTCCTACATCGCGAATTGCTTGTTCTACAAAATTTGCAACTTGGAAAGTTTTAGGTAACACACTTGCATTAATTGCACCTGTAAGTGTTCGTATTTCAAGCCCATAGGTTCCAGAAATTTCATGCGATGCAGTAGATGGCATATTAAGGTCTGCGGCATTTTTCATTACAAACAATTCATTTGAAGGATCATCTACACCAAATGACTCGGTCGCAACAATCACTTTTGCACCCTTATTCTTTAGATCTTGTATAGCATCTTTCACTTCTTCTTCAGAAATCAAATGGGAAGTATCCAAAAATGTATGACATATCTTGATGTCTTGCTCAGAATTAATTTTTGTATCTTGCAAATTTGTGCGTTTGATGACATCTTTCTTTTCAGGACCAACACCCATAGCAATTATTCCAACTTTGGAAGTGTCCGATTCTAACAGAGCATTGATTGCCTGAGTAGTACTATGAGAAATCAATTCTATGTCTTCTAAATTAATTTTAGATTCATTCAAAATATTTGAGATAGTCTGCACTATTCCTTCAGAAACCCCTTTCTTGGAGGTGTGGGTGGTGGGTACAGTGGATTTTGAAACAATCAATCCCGTTTTATTATCTATTGCAACAGCTTTTGTAAAAGTTCCACCCACATCAATTCCAATTCTAATTCTTTGTTTATTGGGTATTTTTAACACCTCTAGATTTTCTCATAGATGCCAGTTGTCTTTCTTTATTGGGCCTTAACACCAATACATATGACGATGCAAGTAAATAAACTCCCAATAGCATTGCTTGTGCAATTACAGTTTCTAATGTGGGATAAATTCCAGTCATAGCTGCTAGGTTGATGTCCAATCTAGGAATTATTCCGATCATACTAGTGTATGGAATAATATCTAGTATCTGAAGTTCTCGTATGGCATTTCCTAAAAATGCAATTGATAGATATGCACCAACACCCATAGTCAATCCAAACAAGGCGCGTAATGGTAATCGTTTTCCAAGTTTTTTCATCACATAATATAACCCCAATAATGAAATAATACCCAAAACAAAACCCAAACCTACATACATTTCCATGTATTTTGCAAAACCCGACATCGCTTGATAGAACAAGACAGTTTCAAATCCTTCTCGATAGACGGTAAAAAATGAAAGCATTACAAAAACCATAACACTACCAGTTGTAGTTGCCTGCCACACCTTGGCCTTTACAAACTCCATCCATTTTTTATGTTCAATTTTATTTAAAACCCAAAAACTCACATAAAACAAAACAGCAGTTGCAGACAATGCAGCTATTGCTTCAATTAATTCCCGATTAGCCCCTGAAATTTCAATTATATACGATGCAATAATCCAAGTAATTGCAGTTGCTGCAAATGCTGCAATGACGCCATAGTAGATGTATTTTTTCAGTTGATTATTCCTTGATGCTTCAAGATACGTCATAATTGCACCAAGAATTAAGACAGATTCTAATCCTTCTCGGAAAATTATTGCAAATGACGAAGTAAATGCTATTGAAGGCGCCAAAGAACCTGTTCCGCTTACAAGTCTTTCAGATTCATCCAAATTCCTATTTATTTCAATCACTACATCTCTTACTTTTTCCAAATCTTCTTTTTTATCGATAAGATTTCGCAGTTCTGCAAATTGATATTCTACCTCCAGAGTGAAATCAGGATCTATTGCCCTTAGTGGAATCTCTACAAATTCATAACTGTCCAAATATGCTATTCTTGCTGTAGCATAAGCAGACTGGAAGTCGCCGTCACCATAAAAAATTACCACATCATCCAAGGAATCTCTGATAAAATCAACTTCATTTCTAACTATAGATTTTGCTTCTTCAGTTGAATCACCCATTTTTTTAAGATCCTGATCTGAAATCTCAGTTTGTGTTAATACAGATGAGTTTATGATTAATTGTTTAGAGATCAAAGATTGTGATTTGTTAAGATCCGGAACAATTTTTTCATCTAAAAATTGCTTAATCTCATTAGATGTCTTTTTATTTTTTATCATGTCACGTAAATTTTCACGCATGTCAATCTCAAGAGTATAAAGTAAATCCTTGTCAATTTTTTCAATTGTTGGTTCTAAGTATTCAAAATTATCAAGATACGCAATGATGGCTTTTTCTTCAGCCATAACATAGTCTCCTGAATTAAGTGATTCAACAAGTTCGTCATATATCTTGTAGATGTTTTGATATAGTTCTAATTGATCAAGGGCAACAGTCTGAGTGCCTAAAACATCTTTTTGTATGGCAGTAATCAAACTACTTACTTTTACAAAATCTTCCTTTTTCTCTGCAAGATTGTTTAGATCCTTGAAAAAAGATTCAATTTCTAGATTAAGCCTATCATCAAAAGTTGTTTCATCAAGCAAACTTTCAGATTTTTGGATTAGTTTTAGAGCAATTTGGTATGATACTTCATCATTGTTTTGAACTCCCTTCTGATATCGCTCATCTGCAATTGACAGCAAATTGACAATCACATAATTTATTGAATCTTGTTCATGTGGAATTTTTCGGAGTAAGTTTAGATTTTTATCAATTTCTGACAATATTTCAGCATTTGAATTAATTTTTGAATTTAGATCTAACAATGAAATATGAATCTCATCTACATGTTCATAACCCGTCATTCTGAGTGTTTGGATATATTTGCCAAAAATTTCTGAAGAGAATGTAGAGTATTTCTTTGCATCTTCTAAATTATTTAAAATCAAACTGTCTTTGGTTTGATCTAATCCCAAGGACGTAGATTCAATAGCGGTTCTAATATCTCCCGAGTTTGAATATGCATATACCCCATCAATACTGATTGTAAATACAAAAAATGCAAGAAATATTACTATAATTCTAGTTTCCATAATGAACAAGTCGAAAATTCTATAGAAGGTATTTAAATTTCTGATTAATTCTACAATCATAGAATGAAAATATTTTAGATATGTAATTAAAATTCTAGAAGTTTATTCTAAAACTAAATCCTGCACTTCTGAAATTACTGGTTTTTTATTAAATAGATTACTTTAAAATTTTTTAGGATAAAAAAATGGATCCATTGTAGACCAAAAAATTTGATATTATGCATAAGATCTTTAATGAATTATCTGATCTAGAATCCCGGCATATTTTATTTTCAATTATCAATAAATCAAAAAGCGTAGTTGCAATGTAAAAAGAATTGACAATTCCTAGTAGTTCAGTGTATAAAAAAATTCAAGATCTTGAAGGAAATACATTAATTTATTCTCAAATAACATTTACAAAGAATAAACTCAAAACAAGATTGTATTGGAGTAGAATAACTAATACAAAAATCATCATTTCTAAATTTGAATCTATAATTACATTTTAAAAAATTACCATGAGCGAATTGCTTATGTTCAAAATTTATCTACTGACTATTATTTTTACGATTTATCTAAAATCCCATATACTAAAGGCAAGTGTATGAAATACTATGTTACACAGCAGGAATAATTTGTGTATACAAATATTCAGTGATTGCTATGAAAAATCAAATTTGAGTGTGTAATTATAATCTGTTTAAAAGTAAAAATAAAAAGTTTTATGCAAATAATGTTGTCTCTATCTTTTGTACTGGATGTTTGAATACATCGTTGTGAATTGTAGCAGTTATCTCTTTCTTAAAGATCATATCACATCTGTAACATTTCCAGACTGTTGTGGTTTGCATAATGTGATATTTTTTCTTAAAATATAATACTGTCGTATGAATCATCACTAGATACAGGATAGGATGAAATCAATTTTCTGGTTATTATGTTATACTTTAGAATTGGGCCAAAGTTTACCCAATCCTATATGATATGATAGCTTAAACGGTTAGATGACTCTGTCGTATGAATTACTATTGATATGAACAAATTTGTATAAAAGAAAGCGGTAGAATTTATCCATACAAATGATCAGCAGGATCTAAATACTATCACACTAATCAAACGTTATCCTAATCTTTACAGGATCTGTCACCAAGATACTACCGGTAGTTTTTGGTCTTAAGATCCAAAATTATATTTCTCTTTTTCAAATTAAATTTAAAACAATTTACCCTCTAGCTTCTATTACCTATGAGTTTCTGATCTTCCCATCTTCATCATAATCTTTGATACTATGAAATTTCATGATGTCCGTAAGAATTTAACATAGGTGATTTTTGTTGATCTATTGATATTTCCCAAAAACACACAGATTACTTAGATATTTTTCTCTCAAGTCTGTCTTCTAGTGGTATTTCAATTAAATCTCCCATTCTGAGATTCTTTAATCCATACGCAACTGCTTTTGCACCTTCATCGTCTTTTTCTAAACCTAGTAATGACATTAAATACGCTGCACCTGTTTTTCCTGCTAGTTCTCCAAAAACAATTCGTCGTCTGTTTCCTACTGCTCTAGGTGGAATTGGCTCATACGCTGCAGGGTTTCTAAGAATTGCTGCAAGATGTGTACCGGCTTTGTGTTTGTATGCTGAGCTCCCAACAATTGGTTTAGAATCATAAGGTACAATCTTTGTGTATTCTTCAATTAATCTAGATAGATCAAGTAGCATGTCTAATCTCAAATCATTTGGTGATTTGTAAAGATATGTTAAGGCTACTGCCACTTCTGCAAGAGGTGGAATTCCTGTTCTTTCTCCAATACCGTCAATGGTAGTATGAATTTGATCAACTCCTGCATCACATGCTGAAAATGCATTTGCAAGTGCAAAACCAATATCATTGTGAACGTGTGCATCTAATGGTACATCTACTACCTCTCTGACTTTCTTAACAAAATTGAACATCCCAATAGGACGCAAAATTCCAACAGTATCTGGAAGACTAATTCTATCAACACCTGCTTTTTCTATTGCCGTGCAAACTTTTAGCAAAAATTCTGGCTCTGCTCTACTTCCATCTTCTACAGTAAATCTGATTTTAAGACCGTGAGACTTTGCATACTCTACAGTTCCAACTGCTCTCTCAAGTGCCTCTTCTCTTGAAATTCGTAGTTTGTCTTTTAGATGTATATCTGAAATTCCTAAATATGCTGCACACCACTTTGCATCACAATCTAATGAAGTATCTATGTCTTCTTTTAGTGCTCGTCCATGGGAAACAATATCTGCTTTTAATCCTTGTTTGATAATTGTCTTAGTTGCCTCTTTGTGGTCGCCTGATACAACTGGTGATATTTCTATTTGATCTACACCAAAATAATCTAACATCCACGCAATCTGAATCCTTTGTTTGTTTGTAAACGAAACACCAGGGTGTTGTTCCCCTTCTCGTAAAGTACTATCTAATATTCGTATCTTCTTTGGAGTCTTGTCATATGCATTGTAGATGTTTGCATAGTGATTCGGATCTTTCATTACTAAAATCGGTGAACTAGATCGATGATATAAACATATTCGTACTATTTTCGTTGGAAATAACTAGAAATGATCCTATATTAGTTCATTATTCAATTTATAATACGAAAGTCGTTTTACACTATTTTTCTCAAAATTATTACGGTATTGGTATCTACAACACCTGGAATTTTTCTTAATGCGTCAATTGTATTGTTGATCTCAGAAATACTTGAACCACTCATTATTGTTGTAATGTCATATTGTCCCGTTATCTCATAAACTGTTTTTATTCCGTCCAACTTGGCAAGCTTCAGAGAAACTTTGGATGTGTCCATTGCGGAATCTACTGAAACTAAAACAATTGCACTTGTTGTATTTTCCTCGCCAAGTTCTAAAGTAAATTTTTTAATAGTTTTGTTATCAACTAAATTTTTTACACGTCTTCTAACTGCTGATTCTGATAACTTTAATTTTTTTCCAATGTCTACAAATGATTCTCTTGCATCTTCTTTGAGGTAACCAATAATTTTTTCATCTATACTGTCTTTATACATTAAGTTTTTTCTCCTCTTCAGTTAGTACAATATCTAAAATATCTAAAACTTTTCTTATATCATCTTCGGATATTACTAAAGGAGGAAGAATTCTTAGTATGTTTCTGCCTGAGTATAGCATGAGAACTCCTTTTTTTATCAATGCCATCAAAATACCTTTTACTTCAAATTTCATCTCTACTCCTATCATTAGTCCCATCCCTCTGACTTCTCTAATTATGGTGTGTTTCTCTTTTAGTTTTTCTAAACCCTCTCTGAATATTTTTCCCATTTTTTCAGAATTTTCAATCAATCCATCCTCAGTTAATGCCTTAAGTGCTGCAATTCCTGCTGCACAAGATAATGGGTTACCACCAAATGTTGATGAGTGTTCTCCTTTACTCATTGTAGCTAAAATATCGTGTCTTACAAGTGTGGCTCCCATTGGAACTCCACCTGCAATTCCTTTTGCAAGGCACAAAATATCTGGAGCTGTATTCCAATGATCACAAGCCCAAATTCGTCCAGTTCTACCAAGACCAGCTTGTATTTCGTCGAAGATTAACAGAATTCCTTTTTCATCACAAAGTTTTCTTACTTCTTGCAAAAATCTCTCTGGTGCAACATTTATTCCACTTTCACCCTGTATTGGTTCTAAAATCACAAATGCAGTATCTTTATCAATTACTGAACGAAGAGATTCAATATCTCCAAATGATGCGAAGGAAACTTTCTCAACAAGTGGTTCAAATGCTTTTTTATATTTTGGATTAAATGTTAATGATAATGCTCCCAGTGATTTTCCATGGTATGATCCTTTCATTGCCACCATTCCTTTTTTACCTGTAAACTTTCTTGCAAATTTTATAGCTGCTTCAATTGCTTCTGCACCGCTGTTGTTTAGATGAACTTGTGTGAGTCCTTTTGGTGCTAATTTGATAAGTATTTGTAAAAATTCCTCTCTTGTCTTGTTGTATAATGAACTGTGAACTGTAATGATTTTGTCAATCTGTTCTTTGATTGCATTGTTCACTCTTTGATTTTGATGACCCACTAGTGATACTCCATACCCTCCCATACAATCGATGTATTCTTTTCCGTCTACATCCCATACATGACATCCTACCCCTTTTTCAATTGTTACTGGAAACCTCTGATAGAGATTTCCCATGAATTGATCTTCACTCATTTTTTATTACCGTACAGTTATCATGTGCAATTGCCGCTGATATAGGATTTTCTTTTTGACCGTTTGCAATCAATGCCTCTTTTACTCCCATATCTAGTGCTTCAGTAGATGCTAGGATCTTCTTTTCCATACCTGGTCCAATTTTTGATCTGATCTCTTTTGCTTCAGCAAGCGTCAGTTTTGTAACTAACATATCATCCATTAGTAATCCATCTACATTTGTGATGAATAATACTCTGCTACAACCCACTTTGCCTGCTACATATGCTGCAGCTCTGTCTCCGTCAACGTTGAGGAATTCTGATTCTTCGCTGATGGCAATGGGTGAAATTACAGGTGTTAATCCTTGCTCTAAGAGTAATTTGATAAATTTGGAGTTGACATCGGTGATTTTTCCAGTATATCCGCCGTCAATTGCCTGTTTTCTACCTTTTTCATTCATTATGAGAAGTTTCTTTTTTCTATCGGCTTGAATTATTTTTGCATCTACTCCTGAAAGACCAATTGCATTAACGCCATTTTTCTGAAGCATCTGAACTATTGTTTTGTTTATTCTGCCAGACATTACCATTGTAAAAATCTCTGCAGTTTCTTTATCCGTATATCTACTTTTGATTCCACTTGGTGATGTTACAAACTTTGGTTCTTTTCCAAGTTGTTTACAAACTTTTGTGACTTCTTTACCTCCACCATGAACTAGAATTATTCCTTCAGTCTCTGCAATTTTTTTAATGTCTGTAATTATGGACGGGTGGAGATTATCAACAACACTTCCACCAATCTTAATTGTGATCATTTCTAAACAGGAGTTAGTGGAGTATATCTTAGTCCATCCATTTCATCAAAGCCACACATAACATTCATGTTTTGAATAGCAGATCCCGCTGCACCTTTCATCAGATTGTCTGATGCAGACATTGCAATTAATCTATTGTTGTCTTCATCTATATCAAAACCAATATCACAAAAGTTTGAACCAACAAGGAATTTTGGATCTGGGAATTTGTATAATCCTTTTTTATCTCGAATCAGTCTGATGAATTTCTCTTCTCCATAAACTTCACGATATAATTTCCACAATTCTTTTTCTCCAATATCTTTTTTCAAGAATGTGTGATTTGTACACAAGATACCACGAACTACGTCAACTGCATGCGGACTCATCGAAACGCGAATTTTCTTTCCTGCAATTTCGCTTAATTCTTGTTCAATCTCACCAGTATGTCTATGCTTTGCTGGTTTATATGGTCTGATAACTCCTGCTCTCATTGCATGTGCAGTTCCTGAACCAGAACCTGCACCTGATGAACCAATCTTTGAATCAACTATGATGTGTTCAGTGTCAATAATATCATTTCTGATTAATGGTGCAAGTGCAAGTATTGATGTTACTGCCATACATCCTGGACATGAAACAAGCTGTGCTTTTTTGATTTGCTCTCTGTGTAATTCAGGAACTCCAAAAACTGATTTTGTTAAATAATCTGGATGTGGATGTTCCCAGCCATACCATTTGTCATATGCTTCTTGATTGTGTAATCTATAGTCTGCACTCAAATCAATTATTTTGATTCCTCTGTCATATAGTGCCTTTACAATCTCAGTCGCAGTCCCATGAGGAACTGCTGTGAACACTACATCACATTTGTCAGTTAATTTGTCATAATCTAATTCTGAAAAAGTCAGATCGGTAAATCCTTTCAGACTTGGTTGAACTCTGTGAAGATATTCTCCAACATGTTGTCTTGATGTTACCATGCTGATCTCAACATCTGGGTGATTGACTAAAAGACGAAGCGTCTCTCCACCTACATAACCTGATGCTCCTACTATACCTACCTTCAACATAAACCTCCTCGTGAAGACCTATAATTTATTTCCTAACGTAATCTAGCGTAAATTTTACCATTTCTTGTGGTATATTTCGTTGCGCAACTCTTGCCAGTCCCTTGAATTCAACTGTGTTGTTGACTTCATGAATGACTAAACCTTTCTTGTCATCCTCCATCATGTCAATCCCTAAAATTCCACCACCCATTGCTTTTGATGCTTTGATTGCCATATCTTCCATCTCTTTTGTGATCTTACAAAGTTCTGGATCTGCACCCAATGCGATATTTGTCTTAAAACCACCAGATGATTTTCTGTACATGGCTGCAATGGCTTGGTCTCCTATTGTAATAATCCTGATGTCTCTTGGTGGTCTTTTGATTAATTCTTGTAAATAGTAAATCCTGTCGTGTGGACTATCTGTAATGTCTCTAATTTCAAAAACTGCTTCCATCGTGTCTTTGTCTTTTAATGGCATTACTCCTCTTCCCCAACTTCCAATTACTGGTTTGATTACCAGAGGAAATCCAACTTTTTCTAAATTCACTGCTGCACTCTCACTTGAGAATGAAAAATATGTTTTTGGTGTTGGAATGTTATGTTTTTTCAATAATAATGTCATAAACATTTTATTTCCACAAATATTTGCAACTTCAAACTTATTTAGTACTGGAATATCTAAAAATTCTAGACTTGCTGTAAAATGAAGACCTCTGAAATAACTAACACATCTTTCTAAGACAACATCTCCTAAATCATAGTCTTCTTTTTTACTATCTGTGTTGATTTGAGTGATTTTTGCGTCTAACATCACTACATTGTGTCCTAGATCGATTGCTTCTTTCTGAAGCATCTTTTCTTCCGCTCTTAGGCGGTCAAACACGATACAGACCTTTGACATTACTCTCCCCAGTCTTCGCCTACGCTTTCTGCTTGCTTAAGCTCAACATTTGATCCATCTTTTTTTGCGATTTCAAAGTCAGCACCACAATCAGGACAGGAGACTATTTCTCCAACTGAGGCATCCTCTGGGATATTTATTATTGCATCACATTCTGGGCATTTCATATTTTTTTTGAACTTTTCTTTTGTAATTTATTAGCTTCTGTAGACTGCATTCCCCATAACTCTACAAATCCTTTAGCCGATCTTTGATCAAATGTAGATTCTGTTCCATATGTAGCAATCTTGTGACTATACAACGAGTTCTTGGACTTTCTTCCTACAACTCTGAGACTTCCTTTGAATAACTTGAGTTTCACAGTCCCAGTAACTGGTTTTTGTGATGCTTCAATAAATCCATCTAAATCTGATTTAAGTGGATCTTGCCATAATCCTGAATATGTTAAATATGCCCATTCATCATCTATTAATGATTTAAATTTATTTTCATGTTTAGTGTGTACCATTTTTTCTAAATCCATATGTGCTTCAATTAGGCAGGTTGCTGCTGGGGTTTCATAAACTTCTCTTGATTTAATTCCAACAACTCTGTCTTCGATATGGTCTACAATCCCAACACCTGCATCACCTGCTTTCTTGTTCATATACTCAATTAATTTTTGACCTTCCATTATCTTTCCGTCCACACCAATTGGGATTCCTTGTTGAAATTGTATCTCTAAGTATGTTGGCTTATCTGGCAAGTTTTTTGTTTTAACCCAAATGAATGCATCATCTGGTGGTTCGTTGTATGGGTCTTCTAATACCCCACCTTCAATTGCACGTCCCCATAAGTTTTGATCAATACTGAATCTTTTTGCAACAGCATCAATTTCTATACCGTGCTTTTTTGCAAATTTTAATTCAGTTTTTCTGTCTAGATTTTTATCTCTAATTGGAGCTATGATTGGAAGGTCCGAACCAGAACGTAGTGTGATATCAAAACGTACTTGATCATTTCCTTTACCTGAACAACCATGTGCAAGTGATGTGACTTTTTCTTTTTTTGCAATTTCTAATACTTTTTCTGCGATAAGTGGTCTTGCAAGAGCTGTTGCAAGACAATACTTTTTCTGATAAAGTGCATTGGCTTTAATTGCTGGAAAGATGTAATTTTTGACAAATTCTTTCCGTGCATCTACATTGTAGTGTTTTTTTACTCCGAGTTTTTTTGCTTTGGCTGCAATTTTTTTACTGTCATCACCCTGTCCTACATCTACTGTTACTGTGATTACATCCATGTCGTGTTCTTCTTGTAGGTATTTTACAACAACTGAAGTATCTAATCCTCCAGAAAATGCAAGAATTCCTTTTTGAGTCATAAAACATCTTTTCCGTCGTAATTTGGAATTTATCTTTTGTGTTGGCGGATAATTTGATAATTTTGAAAAAATTTCTGACTAGCTTGAGCTAAAATTCGATGATTATTTAACCGTGAAATATAACGCTGTTTTATGAAGTCTCGATCGCTGATTTTTGCCAGTACTGTAGGAATTATTTTGCTTTCTGCACTGGGGATTGCTCTTAATTCTGGTGATACTATATATGAAAACAAGATTCGCATCGCTTATTTTCCAAATATAGGGCATGTTATCCCAATAGTTGGGATGGAAAAAGGCTTTTTTGCAAAAAGTTTAGGAGATGATGTTAAAATTGAATCTAGAGTTTTTGATAGCGGACCTCAAGCAATAGAATCATTGTTTGCAAATTCTATAGATCTTGCTTATGTAGGACCTGGCCCAGCAATTACTGGATTTTTGAATTCAGAGAATCACAACGTAAAGATTCTTGCAGGTGCAGCAAGTGGTGGTGCTAGTTTTATTGTTCATCCTGATTCTCAAATCCTATCTGCCTCTGATTTTGCAGGAAAAAAAATTGCAACACCTCAAATTGGAAACACTCAGGATGTTTCACTGAGAAGCTATTTGTTTGAAAATGGATTAAAATCAGCTGATAAAGGTGGTTCTGTAGTTATTTACAATATTCCAAATCCTGATATTTACACCTTATTTGTAAAAGGTGATATTGATGGTGCATGGGTTGCAGAACCATGGGCAACTATTTTAGAAACTGAACTTGGTGGAAAAAGATTATTTTATGAAGAGGATCTGTGGCCAAACAAAAAGTTTGCATCTGTTCTTTTAATTGGGAATGTTGATTATGTTGAGAATCACTTGCAAGTGGTTTCTAATTTCTTAACATCTCATCATGAAACAGCTACTTGGATTAATCAAAACCCCGTAGAAACTAGAATTATCTTTAATGATTTTATAAAATCTCATCTGGGAAAATCATTATCTGATGATGTTGTGGATATTGCGTTGTCTAATCTTGTAATTACTGATGATCCTCAAAGTGACTCTGTTTATTCCTTTGCAAAAAAAGCTGATGCGCTAGGGTACTTGGGAAGAAATGGTTATGATTTGACTGGAATTTTTTATTCTTTTGATTCAAATCCTGGTTTGAAGGAGATAACTAGATGACTAAACTTGAGGCAAAAAATATTGTAAAATATTTCAGTCATGATTCTCACAAACTCAAGGCATTAGGAGGAGTAAATCTCAAAGTTGAGGCAGGAGATTTTGTATGTTTGGTAGGTCCTTCTGGATGTGGAAAATCTACATTTTTACGTATAGTTGCAGGTTTGGAGAAGCCCGATGAAGGACAAATTCTCTTTGATGGACATCCAGTTGATGAAACTGGACCTGAAAGAATTATGGTCTTCCAAGAAGGTGCATTATTCCCTTGGCTCAAGGTTCAAGATAATGTGGAATTTGGATTGAAAATGTCAGGTATTCCAAAAGAAGAGAGAGCAAAGATATCTCATAGATATCTTGATATGATGCAATTGACTAAATTTGCCGATTCATACACTTTTCAACTTTCAACTGGAATGAAGCAGAGAGTAGCTATTGCTAGAGCACTTGTAATGGATCCTGATATCTTATTAATGGATGAACCGTTTGCAGCACTTGATGCCCAGACTCGTGATTTATTGCTAGTTGAGATGCAGTTGATTTGGGAAAAGACAAAAAAAACAATTTTGTTTGTGACTCATAGTGTTTCTGAAGCTGCAGTACTTGGAACCAAAATCGTAATCTTTAGCAATCGTCCATCTGTAATTAAAAAAGAGATTGATAATGATTTTCCAAGACCTAGAGTCACTGAGGATGAATCCTTAGTTAAACTTCAGCAGGATGTTTTGAAAGAACTCAGACCTGAAATAAAAATAAGCAAGCAGTGATAACTATGGCAAAAAATTTCGCACCTCATAGAATTATATTTTATCTTGGGATAGTTGTGATTTGGCAGCTTGTCTCAATGGGTGGAATTTGGCCTGACAATATCTTTCCATCTCCATTTGAAGTAGCTGAAGATTTGGCATATGGCGCAGTAGATGGAAGTTTGTTCTACGGAATTGCAACTAGTATGTGGAGGCTATTAATTGGTTTGGCAATCGCAATTGCTGGCGGCATTATACTTGGAATTTTCATGGCAAGAGTTGAAGTGGTAAACCAAACTGTAGGTTCGCTGGTTTTAGGACTCCAATCAATTCCTTCAGTTGCTTGGGTTCCTCTTGCAATTCTTTGGTTTGGATTAACTGATGGTGGAATTATTTTTGTAACTGCAATTGGTGCAGTTTTTGCGGTTACCATCAATACCTATACTGGTGTCAAGAACATCAATCCTCATTTTATTGAAGCAGCAAGGAATATGGGAGCAAAAGGAACTCAGTTAATCACAGCTGTATTAATTCCAGCAGCATTTCCATACATGATTTCAGGTTTTAAACAAGGTTGGGCATTTGCATGGAGAGGTGTAATTGGGGCTGAATTGTTATTTTCATATTTGGGATTGGGCTTTTTGCTAAATGCTGGCCGTTCTCTAACTGATGTATCTCAGGTAATTGCGATAATGATTGTAATTATGGGAATTGGTTTAGTAATTGATGGACTTGTTTTCAAAAAATTGGAAAATAAAGTAATGTCTAGATGGGGATTACGATAGTTTTTTTATTCTAATCTAACAAAAGATTCTAAAAAATAGACATAAGAGGAAATTCTTAATGCCTAGTAGAATTTGTTTCAAAAATTGAGATATATTATTTTCTTATTTATTGGCACTAGAATTATTTTTATCACTAGGTTAAATATAATAAATTAATCAAAATAGTCATGGCAGAAGAACAAGAATGGGCAAATTTGCTTGCAGAAATTTTTGACAAGCTTACACAAAAACACGCCTCAATCACTTATGATTTTGAAAATCTTGAGATGCAAGGCAAGGTTGAAAAGGAAGGCAAGGTAATCCCAACAGGTACGGTTTCCCTAAATGGAAAACTGACAATTACAGCAAAATGAGGCGGCAGATGAGAATGGCCTCTTTTGATCTCCCAGCCAACTTTTTATCTTTCTTACAACATGGAAGTCTAAAGATTACATGTGATGGTATACCATCAATTAATTTTATGGCTGAGGGGAGATCTAGAATTGTAGATGTTATTGACATTCCAATTGAAATTACAAAAAGACCTGGTCTCATCAAAGGATTATCAGAAGCAAAAGAACTTGCAAAAAATCTAAAACAAGAAAACATTACACTTGAAATCCGATTACAAGGAGAGCCAGTACTCAAGCTTGGAGAAAAGGCAAATCCAAAACTAGCAAAGATTGTCACGCTTAGTGGTGATATCGAGATAACTGACTTGAGAAAATTAAAAAAATTGAGTGATGAGTTTTAAGAATATTTTAAATGAGATAAAAATACAAATGAGTTAGAAATTTTCATACAATCAATTTCTTTTTTAACACATTTATTTTCTGATCTTCTCATTACCACTAGAATATTCTTTTGTTATTTATTAAATAATATTTTAGATGATAACAATTGTGAATCAAAATTATTCGAGCAGAGAAGACTTGTTGGCAAATTGCCCTAAATGTAGAAAACCTTCTTTGGTATTATTGAAATCTGCATCAGGAAGAAAAAGAGAAGACTTGCTGTCATGCAAAAGTTGCAATTTAGCAATATTTGCAGAGGAACTAAAGAAGAAACTGTTTACTATTTAAGAAAGAATATAAAATATAAAATCTAGTCTATATCTTCTTACATGAAAAGATTCATCTATATCTATTTATCGAATATTTTACTAACACTCTAAAAGTTATTTAGAAAAAATACTAATCATGTTCTTGATGGATAAAAAACATCTTAATCTTGGTAATCGTTAATAAATTAAATCATCAGTTTTTTTTGGTGGTAACCTAGTAATGGTAAAATATAATCTAGTGCTAACTTAAATTATATCTGTTTGAGTTAAAATACTGATTCCGAAACATAAGAATGTGAAAAAAATCATTGCTCTGATGTTTGTTATTACAATAATGTCATCTAGTTCGGCATATGGACATAAACTAATTACCCATGATGATAAGCACAGAAATTTAGAGAATGCGTTGGAGATTTCAGACCACAAGATTTCATGGGCCATCTACGAAAATCTTGGTCCATATGAAGAAAAGTTTTATTCATTTGAAGCAAAATCTGGAGATTCTTTTTACGCAAGTATAGTTATTCCTAAAATTGCTGGATTGGAAGAGTATTCTCCCACACTTGTTCTGATAAATAGTAACTATATTGAACAAGATGACAATCTACTGGAGAGTCAGGCAGTAATGGAAAAAGTTGACTATGATGAAGGTTTTCCAGGAATCGAATTTTATGAGCCATTTGGTCAAGTAACATACTGGGAAAGACAGGAGATAAAAACCACCCTTACTACTGAAGGCAAATATTATCTCATAGTTTTAGATGAGAAAAATCAGGTTGGAAAATATAGCCTAGCTGTAGGGACTATTGAAGACTTTTCAGGAGAAGATCTGTTTACAACTCTTCCAACTGCTTGGCTCGAAACAAAACTGTTTGTGGAAGATTATGCATCTGTTGCGATATTTGTTTTGGTACTAATTGGAATTGTTGCACTTCCTATCATAGTTATTAGAAGAAAAATAAATAGATCAAAGACAAACATATCTTCATCAGGCAATGTCTTGGTTAAGAAACGCAAGATGAAGTAAAAAAACAAATTTTAGATGATTTGAATAATATAAAAAAATCAAATAATGGTTTTGATATGTCTATAGAAATTCTTCATAATCCTTCTTCCACTGAAGGATTCTTGTTTTTGCAAACCAAAACAATATGGATTTAATCGTAATGGGCTCGCACGGCAGATCAGGATTTAAAAAATTGGTTCTTGAAAGTGTGGTATCTGGAGTTATAAAAAAAACTGATTGCTCCGTGTTAATTGCCAAACCGTCAAAATCATAAAAAAATTTTATAAAAACACAAACTAAAAAAAATCATGCAAAGACTCTCTCCAAAATATGTAATGTAATCTGCAATATATCCAACAATAAGATAGTATATTCAAAGATCCTATTTCTAATATATTTACAGACATTCCTGAAATTATTGTCTTTACCGATGTACTTGTCATACCTTGACACAAACCCGAAAAATGTAGCCATTAGAAAACCGACTAGAGTAAACACTTCTAAAAAATCTAATTAGTAATATAAGAAGGAATAACGCAAAAGCTTATTCTATTTCCAGTGTCTATCTTGTCTGCAATTATTTTAGATAAAATATAAAAAATCATCCTGAATAGTAACCTCTAAAAAAATAAAATTTAACGATTGATCGAATGTTCTAGGTGTAATACTATAATTTAAAATTGTTCAAAACTATGAATTTGACTGCAAGATTAACTTTCTATTTGAACGTTTAATCATATACACGGATACAAAAATAGATACTATGTTTGCAAATGGGATTGCCCACCATATGCCAGTTACACCCAAAATTTGAGGGAAGATTACTAAACCAATCACTGCAAAAATAAAACTATATGATAGCGCAACAAGTAATGAGAGCTTGGGTTTTTCAAGAGCTGTAAGATATGCAGAAGCAAGTATGTTTATACCAATGAATATGTATGACAATCCATAGATTTGTAACGCCTCAAGTGAAATTGTGGATAATTGCTGATTGTTGTTTACAAAAAGTCCAACAACATACTCACCAAACACCAAAACTATGAAGTAAAAAACAATACCTGCGGCAGTTGAGATTGTAATTGCAATTTTCAGTGTATCTGTTACTCTTTTTGCTAGTTTGGCTCCGTAATTATAGCTCACCATTGGTTGAAGTGCCATTGAAAACCCAAAATTCACCATAAGCATCATCAAAGATATAAAAGAGATAATCGCAAATGCTGCAACGCCAATTTCTCCAATAAACTGCAACAACATCAGATTGAATATTAAAATGACACTTCCAGAGGAAAATTCCGATAAACTTTCTGACACTCCGTTATGTAGAATTTTTTTTATTGTAATGATTTTGAAAACTGGTTTGCCATATGAAAGAGATAACTTTTTTCTCAAAAAATATGTTGCCAGTATGATGATGCTAGACGTAAAGGATATTCCAGTTGCCCATGCCGCACCGGCCAGTCCCATGTCAAAAACCGTCAGAAATACATATGTCAGAACCACATTTACTACAGATGCTATTCCGGTGGACTTTATAGGAAAAATAGAATCACCGACATTTCTTATGAAAAATTCCAAAACAAAACTTGTCAAAATCAATCCAAAAAATATCAAAATTACTGAAAAATACTCTCTGGTCAACTCATAAAGTGAACCTGTTGCACCAAGCAATCCTGTTATATCATCTACAAAAATCAAGACAGTACTAGAAATTATGATTGAAAGAATGATACACAGAGCCAGTGCAAGATTAAACACATGTTTTGCCTCTGTTTTGTTGTCTTGCCCTAAATATTTGCCAACAAGTGCGGAACTGCCAGAGGCAACAATAATTCCTGTAGCACCAATCATGATGAACACGGGAAAGACAAGATTAACTGCAGCTAGTCCCTCTAAGCCAATAAATTGACCAATCAAAATTCCATCTATGAAAAATGCACTCATAGTCAAGAGATTTGTGAGTATTGCAGGGATTGCAAACTTGACAAAAACTTTTGAGACCTTCCCTTCTGCAAATATTTTTTCCATTTTTCTAATCCCTTTTCCTACGCCTTCGTTTCTATGTGAGTATTAAAAGAACACTAATTATTCTATCTGAATAATGTATTGAGAGTGGATGATGATAATTTAATGCTCTCTGAATGACACCGCAAAAAGTATCCTGATCAGTACCATGTAATGAACATTAAGTATTTCTTCAAACTTTTCAGTTTCACGTGAATACCATTTTTATAACATTAACTCTATCCAACCACAATTTGCATAGGATTACAGTTAATAATGTGTTTATCATTTCCATTTGAAAATCTATTTTTTTACAAAATACCATTTGGTTTTTTTAATTTGAAGTTTTTTTAATGTAATATAACATACCTCTTAGTATCCATTAGATGTATGTTTACTATATCCTAATTTAAAAATTCGATATTTCTTCTAGTTTATTCACACGATCTTGTTGTGTTTCTAAGTCCTTACGTGCTTTGTCAAGTCCCTTTTTTGCATTTTCCATGTTCTTTTGAGCCTGTTTTGCGATTGCAGGCCATTTTGAATATTGTTTTATACGCTCTTCATAAATTACTACTTCAGATCGTTTATCCTCCACTATTCTTTGTAAAAATTCTAAACGTGCCTGATCTCCTTTTAATTTTTGGTTTTTTTCTATTTTCTTTGAACGTGCCATGTACATTAGGTTACAATATAATTATTAAAATTTTTGATACAGAATTTAGAAATATCTTTATAACATCTTCCTGCATAATTGACAACATTTGTTTTAATGAAATATTCTGATTTTTTTATATGTTCATGTAGATTAAGATAATCTTGAATCTTATTTATTTATTATTGATAACTGTAAATGTTCTCAAACATGTACGTAGAAAGTATGCCTTCGAACTTTTTTTATTTTCTGATCTTTAGTGATATCATAAATGCACAAATTATTACTGCAATTGCAAAATACATTACTGAAAAATAATCAAAAGTAAATGCGATACTTCCTGCAATTACCGGACCTACAACAGTTGCAATGGATACTGTAGAACTAAATATTCCAGTTGATGTGGAACGTGGATTATTTTCCATTAGATGAAAGTTTCCACCAATAAACAAAAATGCCCATGTACCACCAACAAGTGCCATAAACGGCATTGTCATCCACCATTCTGTCACAAACAATAGCCCTACAAATACAAATGTTGTGCAGCCAACACCCATTTTGAATTTAGTTATATTTGAGAGATTTATTTTACTTGCCATCACATTCATCAAAATAAATGCTGTTAACGTATTCGCAACATACACGATTGATATTTGATAAAGTTCAGCACCCCATTTTTCCATTAATATTATTGGAAAAATTGTCCATACAGCTGTTGCACCAATATGTCTTAGTAATAATGATGTGAATAGAAATTTGTTTTTCGAAATTACTCTTTTCATAGTTCCTGGTGCCAGTTCTTTTATTTGTTCTGGGTTTGGTAGTTTGATTGTAAAGAGCAATCCAATAATAAATGAGGCTGAACTAATCAAGAAAATTAATTTTAAATCATTTGCAAATCCAGCTGCTGCAATTCCAGCAAGCCATCCTAATGCATGAAATGAAATTACTGTAGCTGCTCTTTTTTTATCAGTATTTGCCTCATATGTATATGCAATCATTGCAGGAATCATTATCCCACTTGCAATTCCAGCTGCAATTCTTACAAGGAAAAACATTGTAAGATCATCTGCAAAATAATGCAATCCAAAGGCTATGGCACACCCAATAAAGCCAATTCTGATGAATTTGAGTCTGGTTCCTTTCTTGTCTGAATGTCTACCAAAATAAATCTCGGAGAGAATCTGGGCAAAACTAAACGATGCAACCAAAAGTCCTATCTCAAAAACCGAATTTGTGACCTCTTTGGCAATTATAGGCATGAATACAAATATAATTGAAATTCCTGCGTGTTGAAAAAAAGTTGCACTACGAACTAGATTGTTGACTTGAAGTTTTAGCATAAATACACTTCAAATTGTTTTTCACCTAATTTCAACATACGTTTCAATCAAACATGTCTCTGTAGATTTTTCTGAAAAGAGTTAAACTGTGCATCGCATTTTTGAAATTAAATTGTCTGAAAAAGAACCTTTCTTGGATGCATTAAAACATAGAGTCTTGCTTTTTGATGGAGCAATGGGAACTGAGATTCAAAAATATGATCCAAAACCAGAGGACTTTCCAAACAGCCAAGATGGATTTAATGATGGGTTGGTATTAACACATCCTGAATGGATTAAACAGATTCACAGAAATTATTTGGATGCAGGTGCTGATTGTATTGAAACAAATTCTTTCGGTTCAAACAAAATCAAATTAGATGAATATGGATTTGGTAATGAGACAATTGAGTTTAATAAAAAAATTGCAACACTTGCACGCGAAGTATGTAATGAATACTCTGACAAGCCACGTTATGTGATTGGCTCTATGGGTCCAACTGGCTATCTTCCAAGTTCAAATGATCCTGATTTAGGTCAAAAACCTCTTAATGAAATACGTGAGGCCTTTGAGCTTCAAGCAGAAGGGCTAATTCTTGGCGGTGTTGATGCATTACTTATTGAAACAAGTCAAGATATCTTAGAAGTGAAATTAGTAATTGAAGCATCTCACAACGCAATGAAAAAAACTAGCAAAAAAACTCCGATAATTTGTAATACTACATTGGATCAATATGGTAAGATGCTACTTGGTACAAATATTCAAGCTGCATACACTACTGTCTCTGATATGGGAATTGATGTGTTTGGATTGAATTGCTCAACTGGGCCAATTGAGATGACTCCAAGCATCCGATGGCTTGATGAGCAAAACCAACATGATGTACTTGTTGTTCCAAATGCAGGAATGCCAGAGAATATTGGAGGAAAGGCAGTATATAAGATGACTCCTGAAAAAATGGGTGAGGCTTTGGGGGATTTTCTTAATGAATACAAAAAAATTCGAATTATTGGTGGGTGCTGTGGTACAAATCCTGAGCACATTAAAGTCCTAAGGAAAGTAATTGACGAAAAAACCCGTTCTATCTAGGGTTAAGTATTTAGAAAAAGGGTGGTGATTTTACACAATGACCATTCCTAGAGTGAGCTCTGCATTAAAGGCAGTTGATCTAAAACAAATTCCTGGACCTCTGATTATTGGAGAAAGAATTAACACTCAAGGTTCTCGTAAGGCAAAGGAATTGGTTCTTAATGATGATTATGATGGTCTAGTTGATCTGGGGAGAATTCAGGTTGAAGATGGAGCTCACTGTCTTGATGTATGTGTTGCAACTACCGAACGTTCTGATGAACGAGAGTTCATGTTGAATCTTGTCAAAAGATTGAGCTTGGAAATTGATGCTCCTCTTGTAATTGATTCAACTGATCCTGAAATCATTGAAGCAGCAGTTACGCAAATTCCTGGCAGACCTATAATCAACTCAATCAATCTTGAGGGTGATGGAAGCAGATTTGAAAAGTTAGCTCCTGTGATGGCAAAGTATGGATTACCTGCCATTGCATTGTGTATTGGACCCAAAGGTATGGCAAAGACTCCTCAAGAAAAATTGGAAACTGCTGAGTTACTTTTTGAGACAGGAAAAAAATATGGATTGAAAATTGAACAGTTTATTTTTGATGTTCTTACATTTACACTTGCAACTGGTGAGGATGAATTTATTGATGCGGGAAAAAACACCTTAGAGGGAATCCGTCTTGTCAAAGAAAAATTCCCTCATGCGTTTACAACACTGGGTCTTAGTAACATCAGTTTTGGTTTAACACCATATGCTAGAAAAATTTTAAATTCTGTATTTTTATATCATGCAGTAAAAATCGGACTTGATACTGCCATTGTTAATGCAAAAGAGATCATCCCTTATGGTGAAATTGATCCAAAAGAGAAAAAACTTGCCGAAGATCTGATCTTTAACACTCAGCCAAATGCTCTATCTGATTTAATATCTTATTTTGAAAACACAGGTTCTCAAAATGTAATTGCTTCAAAAAAAATTTCTGTTGATTCCTCTTGGCCTCCTGGTAAACGTGCTAATTTTAGAATCATCAATAGGTTAAAGGATGGAATTCAAAATGATGTTGTTTCTGCGATTGCAGACAAGATTAAAAAAAATGAATTAATCAATGATAATGATGGTATTTTATCTTTGGATCTTCCACAAGTAGTAACACATAATGGTGCAATTAGAACTCTTAATGAAGACTTACTTCCTGCAATGAAGGAAGTTGGTGATAAGTTTGGCGCAGGGGAATTAATTTTGCCGTTTGTCCTCAAATCTGCTGAATGTATGAAGGCAGCAGTTAGCGAACTTGAGAAATATCTTGTAAAAGAAGAAGGAACAAGTAAGGGTAAACTTGTATTGGGTACAGTATATGGTGATGTTCACGATATAGGAAAGAATCTTGTAAAAACAATTTTTCAAAATAATGGTTATTCTGTGTATGATTTAGGAAAACAAGTTCCCCTGCAAAAATTTTTGGAAAAAATTGATGAAGTAAACCCTGATGCCGTTGGTCTTTCTGCATTGCTTGTTTCTACATCAAAGCAGATGAAATTTTTTGTCGATCATGCAAGAAAAAACAACATGACTATCCCCATTCTTTGTGGTGGTGCCGCAATTAACAGTAATTACATTAATCGAATTGCAAAGGAAGACGGAATTTACGAGCCAGGTGTATTTTACTGCAATACAATGTTTGAGGGTCTTAAAACAATGGATATTTTAATTTCAGATGGAAAATCAAAACTTTTAGCTGATTGGAAAGAAAAGGTGAAACGTTGGAAAGAAAAACCAACTGAAACTATAGATCAAGACACTCTTCCAAAGAGTGAGATTCAACCTGTCACACCTCCTGTCCCTAAGATAATTGGAGAACCAATACGTCTAAAACTAGATCAAATTAACATGGATGAAGTTTGGACTATGATTGACAAGAAATCTCTTTTCAAACTGTCTTGGGGGTTAAGGGGAAAGACTGGTGCAGAATCTGAATCTGCACATGATCAACTACTAACTGAATGGAAAATCCGAATAATACGAGATAATCTATTTGAGCCTGAAATAGTATATGGCTATTTCAAATGTCACAACAAAGGAAGAAAATTACTTGTTGAGAATCATGATGGAGATTATGTGGAATTCGAATTTCCTCGTTCTACTAAACCTGATCATCTGTGCCTTACTGATTATTTTGGTAAAGATGACATTGTGGCATTTCAATCTGTAACTGTTGGAAACAAAGTATCAGAAATAATAGATCAGTGGAATAAAGAAGACAAGTACACTGATGCTTACTATCTTCATGGATTGGCAGTAGAAGTTGCAGAGGCCTTGGCAGAATGGGTAAATAGAAAAATAAAATCTGAACTAAATTTGAGTGAGGGCGGTTTGAGGTATAGTTGGGGATTTCCTAGCTGCCCTGATGTTGCACAGCATCACTTGGTATGGAAACTTTTACAACCTGAAAAGTCTGGAATGACTCTAACTGAATCTGGTCAGATAATCCCTGAACAGTCAACTGCTGCAATTGTAATTCATCATCCAAAAACAAAATACTTTGTACTGTAATACATGCTGTATTGTGTATTAATAAGAACAGTCTGTGTATTACTGTGCGTATCTTTTGATATTACCTTGGTCTACAATATTTCTAGTTATTTTATCATGACATGAACATTTACAAAACCTGTAAAAATCTCCGTCATGCTCTAAAGTGCATGTTATACATCCTTTACCTTCTGCCATTTTTGTAGGATAATTATATCGAATATTTTTAGTTTTTTATAAAAATTAGTTTAAATTTAGAATTTTGTTATATCCTAAAAGGGATAACTCTGATATATTATGACTAGTTTACCTCATTAGATTTTACCCTGACTTTCTAAAATAATAAATTTGGATTAATCTCTTTTTCTTCTATCTTTTGTATAATATTTAATCCTATATTCTAAACTTTGATTTTTCCTAAAAACTCATCTAGTCCACTAAAGTCACTTGGAGATGTAATTAGAATATCACCTGTAATTGTATATATTTTTTTAACAAATTCATCAAACTCTTGGCTATACAATGCTAAATCTAAGTTCAGAAATTTTGCAGATTTTATATTTTTCTCAGAAGGAAACAAGATGATTGGAATTACTGAAAATCCTTTGAGATTATTTGATAGATTCTGAACTTGCTCAATGTTTTGGACAACCTGAGTCATGAATCCCTTTGGTTTTGCTTCTATCTTCTTTCTAACCTTTAAAAAATTAGGTTTGTTTGAAATTGAAAGGTACAAGTCAATTTTTGAATCAAACCCTTTATCTCTTAATTTTCCCACAATTGTGCTTGGAATTAAACCTGAATCTTGTTTTCCTGTTTGTGATGGATCTCCCATTAATACTAGAATTCCTGAAAAACCTATAGTAATGCAATTCTCTACAAATTTTAAAACCTCCTCTTCACTCTTATCGCGAACCCTTAGACTTACAGTAATTGATAAATTTGGAATTTTTTTTTTAATTATTTCTCCAATCTTAATTGGAGACACTCTTTGATGTCCCAATACATTTTCAGTAAGATGAATTGCATCACATTTTTTTGATATAATTTTTATTTTTTCAATAAATTTTAGAATGGATTCATCAATATCCACATCCGGTAAAATTTTGGGAGGATTTGCTTCATATCTAATTGTCATATTGTAATTTTTTTATCCTTGGTTAAAACCTTTGAATACTAAAAACCATATGGAGTAGTAGGAAAGAAACTAAATGCACTTAGATGAATTAAAATCAATACTTTCAACTTCAATTAACCCTGATATTCAATTTGATAAAAAATATCGTTTAGCTTCAATACTCGTAATAATTTACGGTGATGATCCAATAATTGTAATGACTGAAAAACCGCAAGACATGAAATTTCATGCTGGTGAGATATCATTTCCTGGTGGAAAATTAGATGAAAATGATTCGGATCTTTTAGAAACTGCATTACGAGAAACAAATGAAGAAATTGGATTGGTTGTTACCAGAGATCAAGTTATAGGTCAACTAGAACCAGTTGTTACTTTGAATTCTGGTTTTCTGATTTTACCTTTTGTATCGATAGTGGACAAGATCCCAACTCTTTCAGCTAACTGCGAGGTTGAAAAAATTTTTCATATTCCTTTGGAATCCTTTTTAAAAACTGGAGCAAGGGATCCTGATCCTACTCACAATATTATTCAAGAAATGTATACATTTGAGTATCAAAACCAAATTGTTTGGGGAGCTTCTGCGAGAATCCTCAAACAGATTCAAAGTTGCCTGAAATCCTGAGATTCATTTAAAAAGAGCTTTTCGTGCCTGAAAGTCTATGGCTGCTCGTAAGTCCTCACCTAGAAAGATTCGTCTATTGAAAAAGACTAGACAAACTTCCGCAGTACCAGCTTGGATTATTCTCAAAACAAAGAGAAATGTTAGAACAAATCCAAAACGTAGGGCTTGGAGATCAACTGATGTGGAGGTAGGATAAATGTCTCAAGAATTAGAAAGAGTCTATACAATTAATCTTGGAAAGGTTTTACTTTCGCAATCCCAACACAGAGCAGTTAGAGCAATCAATATGATTAAAGAATTTGCTCGTCATCACATGAAAGTTGAAACTGTTAAAATCGAAGAAGAATTGGCTCATCTTATATGGTCTAAAGGTGTTCGAAGTCCTCCAAGGAAAGTCAGAGTAAGAATGAGTAAAACTGATGATGGTTTCATCCTTGTTTCTATATATGACGAAACAATAGAATCTAAAGAAGTCACTGAGAAGAAATCTAAGGTAGAAGACCCAGTTAAAGAAGCACCAAAGAAAGAAGACCCAGTTAAAGAAGCACCAAAGAAAGAAGACCCAGTTAAAGAAGCACCAAAGAAAGAAGACCCAGTTAAAGAAGCACCAAAGAAAGAATAACTATTTCAAAATTATAATTTTAAAAAATTATCTTATTCTAGTTGATATAATTCTAATTTGCAGTCTATACTACAATCTGGTGTAGACCAATCAAGTGTATTTTCCTGTGGGATTATTCCAAGTGGATCATAACCATCAAATTTTGTCATCCCTTGAATTGATGATAACATTACAACTTTGGATTCATCCGCAGTTGATGACATATCTATCTGTGAATTACTTTCATCCAGTATTCCTGCTGTGATCTTGGTGATTGAGTTTAAGATTCCTACTGGAATATTATTTCCTCCAACAACATACAACATCGAACGTTTAACTGAATTTGGAGGTGCATTTCCATATAACATTTTTAGTGAATCCCTTAATGAATCCTCTATGTTTTGTCCCTCTTTGCTTGTTGTGATGATGCTTGTATCTTTTACTATATCTGATGAACTTAATGATTCCACTACATGCAAAATTGCAGAGTTTGCAATCTCATAGCATGCTTTTGGACTCAGTTCTGGGTTGCTCTCTAATAATGAATCATTATCAAGCACAACGGTGCATTGAGAGTTTTCTCTGATCCTCTTTAATGATACTCCTGAATTAAAAATTCTGTCTTTTTCATATTTGAAAGGCATGATTGCAAATGAAACTAATCCAATACCTGCATCTTTACATATCTCTGATACTACGGGTGCCATAGCAGAACCCGCTTTTCCAGCCAAGTTACTCATTAAGATAATTGTTGAATATCCTGAAATCTTTGATTTTATTTCATCTATGAGGCTGTAAGTTGAACCTCTGATTAATTGTACAGATGGATTGATTACTGAACCAGTTGAAACGTGGATAGATATATTCTCAGTTGAGTGATCTTTTACATCATTACTAATTACTAGACAATCTAAATTCAGGGCATTTTTTGCTTTAATTGCTAACTTTGAGCCTACTCCACCTAAACCTATGACCAAAACTGGTTCTTTGACTTGAAAACTCATTTCTACTCTTCTCTTCTAATTTGGATAAAAAACCTTCTTACGTTTTTTTAATCAAATTACAGATCGAAAAAATTTAACTTACGATCTTCCCAATTAACCTCTTTACGGTGGCATCAGTGATTTCAACCATGTGTGACTCACCAATGCATACTTTGTCTCTAACAGATACAGGCTTGTAGGCAAAGTTTCTACCTTTAATACCTTCATCTGTCATTTCATCAAATATCACTTTACCTTTCCAACCGATCCATTTTTTGTTGCTCTCAGTTGACATTTTGCTGATCTGCTCAAAAATTATCTTACTTCTTCGTTTGATCTCTGCGGCATCCAATTGTTTCCATTCTGCAGCATCTGTGCCTGGTCTTGCACTATATTTTGATAGATTTACTACGTCAGGCTTTGTTTCATCAAGCAAAGCAATCGTTTTTTGAAACTCTTCTTCAGTTTCTGAAGGGAATCCGACTATGATATCTGTTGAAATTGTGAATTGTCCAAATCTTTCTTTTACTTTTTTTACAATTTCTCTAAACGCTTCTGCTGTGTGACCTCGTTTCATATCTTGAAGAACTTTGTCACTTCCACATTGTACTGGAACATGTATGAATTTGAAGACTTTGGCATTATCAAAAGATTTGATTAACCTTTCCTTGATTCTTGGCAAGTACATTGGATTCATCATGCCAACTCTGACCATAAAATTTTCTGGAATATCTACAACTGCATTTATCAGTGACGGCAAGTCAGTTCCAATATCGAATCCATAACACCCATTATCTGTAGATGTTAACCACACCTCTTTACATCCTTCTCTGATTTCTGTTTCAACTTGTCTTACGATGTCTCCTAGTCTATAACTTGAAAGATCTCCTTTGGATAATTTAGTCTGACAAAATGTACATTCACTCATACAACCACTTGCAATCTCTACAATTCCTACTGCTGGATTTAACCTAACTTTAGGAAGTCCAACCTTTGATAAATCCGAATCTTCTAATGCTATTTGCTTTTTCCCATTTATTGTTGAATTAATCACCTGAAGTGTTTTTCCTAGTGAGTTAGGCCCTAAGAGACTGGCTTTTTCTGAAAATCTCTCAACTATATCTTTCTCTGCTTTGGGGAGACACCCAGCAACAATTAGTGGCTTTGACTTTAATGATTTTATTTTGTACATCATCTTGTTTGCAGTTGAATCTTTGACAGAACACGTAACTATAATATTCAGATCTGACTCGGATGAATTGCCAACTAAAGTGTGCCCTCCGTTTAGAATCAATCCTGAAATCATCTCTGAATCTGCAAAGCTTGCAGAACATCCATAGGCTTCTACGAAAATCTTTGCCATAATTTACCCGAATAGAGAATCAATCTCTTTGTTACTCATTAGTTTCTTTGAAACAACAAGTTCTCTGATAGTCTTTCCGGTTTTTAATGATTCTTTGAAAAGCTCTGCTGACTTTAGATATCCTATTTTTGGAGTTAACAATGTTACAATTACTGGACTGTTCTCAATATCTGCACGTAATTTTTCTTTGTTTGCAGTTAACCCGTCAATTAGATTTGCAGAAAATATCGGTAAGAAATTCTTGAGCATATCAGTTGATTCTAACATGCACTTTAGCATTCCAGGCAACATGACGTTTAACTCAAACTGTCCTCCTTGCACTGCATATGAAACCGCTGTATCGTTTCCAACAATGTTAAAACATACCATGTTCATACATTCTGCCAAAGATGGATTGACTTTTCCCGGCATAATTGATGAACCTGCATGCACTGCTGGGATTCCTAACTCTGCCAATCCTGCGATTGGACCTGATGCCATTAATCGGATATCGTTTGCAATCTTTCCTATTTCTAATGCCAAGTTTCGTAGATTCCCTGACAAATTTGCTACTGCAAATTTACTCTGCAAACCGTGTTGCATATCTCTTTCAGGTCTAAGTGGAATCTTTAAAATTTTTCCAAGTTCTGCAATGGCAATCTTTCTATAACCTTTTGGCGTATTTGCACCAGTCCCTACTGCGGTTCCACCAAGTGCAACATTTTGTAATTCTTTTTGTGATGCAATGATTGCTTCTCTTGCTTTGGTGATTGATGTTGCATAAGCTGCAAACTCACTTCCTAATGTTACTGGTAATGCATCCATGAGATGGGTTCTACCTATTTTCTTATATGATGAAAATTCTTTTGCTTTTTTAGATAATGATTTTATCAAAATATCTATCGCTGGAATTGTATCTTTTAGATTCATTAAAATTGCAACATGCATGGCAGTTGGATATGTATCGTTACTTGATTGAGACATGTTGACATGATCATTTGGATGCAGGAATTCATTTTGTCCTTTCTTTTTGTGTAAAATTTCTAGAGCTATATTTGCAATCACCTCATTAGAATTCATGTTGAACGCCGTACCTGCACCAGAGTTTATCATATCTACCACAAATTGATCAATATATTTTCCAGACAAAATCTTGTCACATGCAGCAACTATGGCTTTACCACGTTTAACATCAATAGCTTTTGTCTTCATATTTGCAACTGCTGCTGAGCGTTTGATCATTACAAATGATTTTATCAGATTCTCGTGACTTTTGTTTCCTGTCACATGATATTGTTTGATTGCTCTACCTGTAAATGCACCATAATATGCGTCAGCAGGAATTTTGACTTTTCCTAATGAATCCTCATCTAATCTAAATTTCATGATGATTTTGATAATTTCTTCACCTTTATTCATTCCTTTCCAGATAATCTCATAGATTGATAATGGGAATTATTATATAGGATTCACTAGTCACCGTGCTTATGAATAAGCGCGTTAGTATGCTCTTTACTATTGCAGCAGTAGCTGTAATGGGAGCAACCTTATTCGGAAGCACATACACACAGACCCAAATTGGCGGACAATCACTTGACATCAATAAAATGGATGTCGATGTAATTGAACAAATCCACCAAATGGGCGGTTTGCAGCTTGTAATGCCACAGGCATTCGCAGAAACTGATTGTGGTGAATTATCAAAAACTGGACGCAACTTAGTTGAGTTCAATTTGACTGGTGAAAGTGTCACCCTTCCAATCATGGGAGGAAAAACTTACAACGCCATGACCTTTAGTGGACAAGTCCCAGGACCAACACTAAGAGTAACACAAGGTGATGTTGTAAAAATGACATTAACAATTCCATCAGATGAAATTACTGGTCACGGTAACGACATGCATTCATCACAAATTTCTTCATCAGCTTTTGAATCAGTTAACCCTGGTGAAACAAGTCAGTACTGTTATATCGCTGAAGCAGCTGGTGTCTTCAAATACCATTGTTCTGGTGTTAAACTAATTGGTATGGACCAACACGTCTTTTCCGGCATGTACGGAATTGCAATCGTTGATCCAGCTGATGGTTACAACAAATTAATGGTCGAGAAAACCAGCGGAAGCGGTGAATTAGACAGAAAGTTCTACGATGCAGATGCATTAGAGTTCCAACTCCAATACAATCAATTGTACCTAACACCTGAAGGTAATTATGATGCAGGAGCAATGTTCTTGCATCACAACACTGCAACAGTTGTTAACGGAATGCAATTCAGTTATGTACCAAACATGCTCCACAACATCCTCGTTAAGGGCGATGCAAACAAGAACATCTTTGTTGCACAACCATGGAATGGACTTGAACACAAGCAATACCAATCACAACTCTTGTTTGTTGAAAATGATCAACATGTGAGACTCTTTGTTGAAAACCATGGTAATGAACCAGTATTTTTCCATATAGTTGGAGAAATCTTGGACAGAGTTACACAAGGTAACAGAGTACAATCCGCAGCAACTGAAACATGGTTGCTCGGTGGATCACAGAACATGATTGTTGACTTGGTCTTTGATGAACCAGGTGCATACGCAGCAGTTAACCACGATTATGCAGCACTTTACACTGGTGCAGCTACAGTATTTGTAGCAGGTGATCCATTTGGATTAAACCCAAGATTGGTTGATGCAGGAATAATTCCAGCACCAGTACCATCATATGCATATGCATTGGGCAACCCAAGTGATGCTGTCCCTCCAATGGGAAAGAACAGTATTGCACACCCAGCAGTAAACATTCATGGTCTATACACTGATGAAGTAGCTTCTGAAATGAAAGATGCAGGTATGATTCCTTTATGGGAAGTAATACCAACATTACCACCAGTACCTTAGATTGGTACTAATCTCAATCTTTTTCTCTTTTTCATTCACAATCAATTATATTTCGTAATTCTATCTATTAGATTATGGGATTTAACGAGTCGGTGCTTATTTGTGACGAAGTCGATCCTATCTTGACCAAAATTTTAGAAGATAATGGATTAAACGTTTCATATGAACCTGAAATTACTGCTCAACAAATTTTAGAAAAAATCTCAAACTTCAATATTGTAATTGTTAGAAGTAGAACTATTATTACAAAAGAAATGATTGACAAAGCAGATAATTGTAAGATCATTGCAAGAGTTGGAGTTGGATTAGACAATGTGGATCAAAATGCAGCAAAGGAAAAAAATATTCGAGTAATTAATGCAGTAGAAGGAGCAATGAATGCTGTTGCAGAATTAGTTCTTGGCCTGATGTTGTCTCTTGCAAGACAAACTACACGAGGTGATAGAGCAATCCGAAATGGACAATGGCTCAAAAAAGAACTCAAAGGAACAGAACTGCGTGGAAAATATCTTGGGATTATTGGTTTAGGGAATATTGGAAAAAGATTGGCGAGACTTGCTCGCGGACTAAACATGAATATCATTGGTTATGATGTTATTTCAATTGATGAAGAGTTTTCCAAAGAAGTTGGATTGATGAAAGCTGATTTGGCTACTCTTTTACAAAGTTCTGATTATGTCTCAATTCATGTACCACTTCTAAATTCAACTTATCATCTTTTAGATGCACAAAAAATGTCTACCATGAAAAAAACTGCCAAAATTATCAATACATCAAGAGGCGGTGTAGTTGATGAAGATGCACTCTATGAGGCAATTACGAATGGGACTTTAGGTGGTGCTGCTTTGGATGTGTTTGAAAAAGAACCTGCTGTTGGACACAAATTAGCTGAATTAGACAATGTGATTTTAACACCTCACATTGGAGCCCAAACAAAAGAGGCACAATCGCTGGCTGCAAATGTGATCGGTGAAAAAATCATTCAGATTTTGCGTGGTGTAATCTAGATTTTCATACATAAGTTATGCGTGAGTTATAAAAATAAGTAAAAAAATTGACTTTTGCGTGATTAATTATACTCTCATTGTTTTTAACGTGTATTTGGAGGTGAAAATATTGTAATGAGTGACTATGTTGTAGAGAAATTAATCTCTAAAAGAACTTCTTTTCTTAATGTTAATACTTTTTTAAAAATCACGTTGGGCTTGGTGTTGTTTACAATTCTTTCTTTCGCTCTTGTATATGCAGAAACAATTTCAGTCGATGTTGATGGAACTACCTATGATGTAGAGTACACTGCAACTGGAATGACTGTGTCTGCAATTGAGGCTGACTTGGATTTCATCTCTTTGATTCTGGCAGTAGATGTTACTGATTCACCTGGAATTCTTGATATCACACTAGACCGCTCCTTCTTTGATTCTACTTTTAATGGATTAGATGAAGATTTTATTATTTTGGCAGATGGAACTGAGCCAACTTTTACAGAAACTACAAGTAATTCTCAAAGTCGAATACTCCGTATTGACTTGCCTTCAGGAACTGAAGATGTAGAAATTATTGGTTCTGCATTTGGAAATCCATCAATTCCTGTTGAAGAACCAGTAATTGAAGAACCAGTAATTGAAGAACCAGTAATTGAAGAACCAGTAATTGAAGAACCAGTAATTGAAGAACCAGTAATTGAAGAACCAGTAATTGAAGAACCAGTAATTGATGATAACCCCATTGTGACAACACCTAAGATTCAATGTGGTCCTGGAACTATTCTCAAAGATGGAGCATGTGTACTTGATCAAAGATGTGGTCCTGGAACTATTCTCAAAGATGGAACATGTGTACTTGATTCAACATCAAAGCCAACACAGACTTCTGTAAAAGGAATGGGTAAAGAACTGGTAATGGGAGTGGTAGTGGCATTTATAGTTGCTGGAACTGTTGGATTAATTTTGGGTATAATGTCTAAAGCAAGTAAGAGCAATTAGTCACAAGACAAATCTTCTACATTCATCATTTTATCAAAATCAAATCCTGAAATCTGAATATTTGATGCGTATGGAATTATTCCTATAATGGGGGTTTCCGTGTGTATTACAACAATGAGATTATTGGGATCAAGTCTTATATCTCCTCCATCAAATTCAAAATCCATTGACATGAAAATATGCTGAGCTGAAACAATCTCTTCTGATGAAAAAACCCCATCTTGTATAGTTGATGAGAATGGATTGATCGTTAGTGGTTTTACCGTAAATGTTCCTATGTGCTTTGCTTCATAGAATGTTTTTACTTCTAATTTCTTAAAACTCGTCCAAAATGGAGTTGCATTACAAAACTCCATATTCCCTGAATTAGACAATGTAAAAAAAGAAAATGTTCCAGGACCGTTCCATCTATATTCCATCTGCTGAATTCCAATAATATTCAATCCTGAAACTGCAAAAGGTATGACGATTACTATAATTGCTGTTATTGTGATGATGGTGTGTTTATTCATATTTCATTTTCTGTCTCTATTGGAAATTCGATAATGTTGCGATTTACTAAATAGTTTATTGCCTTACTGAGTTCATCATCTGTGATTGATTCCTCTACCCACCAGTATCCGATATTTTTTACCCATTCTGGTATCTTGATACTATACACATTACTCTCATTGATTTCAAAAGGTATGCTGACTAGTTTATTATCTACATATCTTTCAAATGCGTCCATTAGAAATCCATCTGAAATATTTCCTGAAAGCCAATTACTCATTATCGGTTTTATTAATTCTGGAATGCAAGTATTATCTGAATCAATTAATTCAAACTCTGCTGTTACCTTACTATTTTGATACTCAACATCTATGAAATATTTACCTAATGGAAACACTTCTTTTTCAAATGGAATCAATGATGGAATTGGATTCTCTAAACCAGTGATCTGAATAGGAATTGCACTACTTCCTTTTCCTGCCTCATCTCTTATGTGTATGATTGCAGGGTTTCCTGTAACTTCTGAAACTTTGATCGTATAAAATAATTTTTCACAATAAGTGTATGTTGTTTTTTCCATAATTATAGAGACTGTTTGTTCTGCATGTACTTGAGGCAAAAATACAATGACACAAAGTGCAACAAATAATGCATATATTTTCATCAACATCTTAGTTTGATCTGCTCAATAAAAATCTCCAATCCATACTGAGGAATCTTTTTTAACCACTCAAGTGTGTTTTATTTATCGAGTTTTCTGCGGAAGCAAACTCTTTGAGTGCGTGGACTGAAACCCCACTCAAGAGAATTTTTATTAACTAACATTAATTGGGTGTCGTCCAAAATGAAACACTAATCTTACTTCTATGATTAGATAATTACAAGTTGTCATAAACATGACAACATTAAAATATTATCTTGGTGAGCATCATATCGTGAAACAAAAATCTGTTTTGGATTCGATATCATTTCAGGCACTTCCTAGAGCCGAAAGACAAGTGACCTATTTTTGTAGATTGTGTAGAAATTATGGAATAAAAACTAGAAAGGCACATCTTCAAAATCATCATAATGCCTCTCGTGATACAGTGACTAAGCGTAGTAATGGTGATTTAGTAAATACTATATTCATAGAATCAAAATAGTTCTCTAAGCATTTGAGTTATTAATGGGAATTTCATCAATTCCGTTATGCCTAGTATTCAAGATCAAAGCTGGATCAAACTTTGGAAAGAGAACAGTCCTGAAATACGTGATCGTGTAGTTGGGTGGCGAAAACAAGCTGCAGTTACTCGTATTGACAAACCAAGTAGATTACAAAGGGCTAGAAGATTAGGCTACAAAGCAAAGCAAGGTATTATCGTTGTTAGGATGAGGGTTGGTACTGGTGGTATGAGAAAACAAAGACCCACTGGTGGCAGAAGACCAAAACATCTTGGTGTTACAAGAATAAAGGCTGACGATGATATGAAAACTGTTGCAAATAGAAGAGCTATTCAAAGATATCCAAACATGAAATTTTTAGGCTCTTACTTTATCTATAAAGATGGAAAACATTATTGGTTTGAAGTCATCTTGGCCGATCCATTACATCCAAGAATTATTCAAGATAAAGAATTAAACAAACGAATATCTCATACTGCATAAGTTGAAAATTGTATTTTTAATTCCACTTACATTTCTTCTTGTATTGACTCCTGCTTATGGTCAATTATCTGATGCAACTGGATTAGTAAATCGACTACATGTGGAATCAAACGGAAATATTTTTGAAGTTGAAGTCGTTTCAAATTTTGAAATTTATAATTTTGAATTTGATGTATCTGAAGATAGATTGACTTTACATATCAATAGTGGATTAAAAAATAACTTAGGTGAATTGCAAATTCCTAAGGACCTTTTGGGAAGTAATCTTACATTTAATCTAAATGATCAGCAATTTTTTCCAAAAATAAAATCAAATGAAAAAATCTCTTTTGTAACATTGAACTTTACAGGAACTGGAAATAACAAATTGGATATCTCTGGACGCACTAATCTTTCCGGACTAACTGATATGGAACAAAACGAATTCATTTTTGCCTCTGAAGAACCAGAGGATGATTATTTCTGGTGGTTACTATTGGCAGGTTCATTATGTGTTTCAGGATTCATTATAGCGGTGAAGAAAAGAAAGAAATCCTTGACTAAATGAAATTTACTATTTTATCCAATCTGTAAAAAATTCTATGTTGGAATTCATATTTGTCCTACAACTTGATAGTGATGCTTTTAGTTCATTAACACAAAATACAATCAAATGTCAGATTGTGCTCATACCTGGAGAAAAAAACTGCGATTACAGAAATTAATGATTATTGCAAGAAAAGAATTAAAATCAGGCAAAGATGTCTCTCAAGTCTATAAAATACTTGATGAACAAATGAGTATTCGTTGGAGATTTGTCAGTACCACTAAAAAACAGTATCTTGATGATGTGACAAAAATTTTGACAAATCAATATGTTTTGAACATATGATTTAGTTTTCGTTTAATAATTTTTGAATCATCGTCTCAATATGTCCTGCTTGTCCAAATGAGACATCTCTGAGTATTCCTTTTCTATCTACTAGTATTGTTGATGGTGTTCCTTGAAGAGCAAATTTTTCAAAAGTTTCTGCAGAATATTCTTTTGATTTCATGTAGCTTTTTACCTTCTCAATGATTTGTTTTTTGTATTCTTCCGGTTGTGAGTCAAATTCAGGAATTTGTGGATAGATAAATTGTAAAATTTTTTCTTGACTTATTTCCTCAGATGTCTTTGTTAAATTATCCATCGCTAATGGAAATGGTATCTTAAATGGTAACTTACCATCCTTTAATTGACCATACATTGAAAGTGCGTTTTTTGTTTCTCCAATCACCTCACCTGTTTCTACAAGCATCTTCAAATTATCCAATGTATTCTTGTCAAAATCTTCAAAGGCAGTTGCAATCCCTAAAACCCGCACTCCTTCATCTTTGTACTTGTTGTAAATGTTAATAGCCTCTGGAATTGCATGCATGAAACATCCAGGACAGTTTACCTGAAAGACTTCAACTAGTACGATATGATCTTTTTCTTGTTCAAAGTTTGTTGGAGCACCTTGTACCCATTCTGAAACTCCAAAATTTGGTGCCTTTTCACCAATTATTGCACTCATCGCGTACCATTATTTTTTTTCCATTAAATACATAACTCTACTAATTTTAGATCCTTTTTCAAGTAGCCTAATATAGGACACAGAAAATTCAAAAACAAATTGCAAGTAGTAACTGATGAACGATTAGCGCTTTTTTCGGAAATGGAATCAAAATATGAGCAAAAAAACACTGATTATTTTGTTTCTCTTTTGGAACATCCTGATTATGTGATAAGAACAAGGGCAACTTGCATTTTAGTTGATTTTGGTGGAGAAGATAAAATCCCATATATTGCTAAAGTCTTAAAAAATGATGAAAATGAATTGGTACGACATGAAGCCGCCTTTTCTTTAGGTCAGATGTCATATTCTAGTGCAATTTCGCCACTAGCAGATGCAACTCTTAATGATCCTAGCATGTTTGTGAGACATGAGGCTGCAATTGCTTTGGGTGTTGTTGGAAATAAGGAGGCAAAAGAGACTTTGCTAAAGGCATTAAATGACACAGATATATCAGTAGTAGAATCTGCAGTTGTAGCACTATCTAATATTGAATTTATGGAAAAGTTAAGTAAGAATGAAAAGTTTGCAAAGTTAACAGGTGGATGAGATGAATTTCGCATACGGGGTAATTGTAATTGTTGGTATTTTAGTTGCAATATCAATTGGGTTTATTATAATGGATCCCAATTTTATTATTGAACCACGAGTTGTTGAAGAGAAACCTAGTCCTTGTACTTTGGAATGGATACCGATGTGTGGTATTGATGGTGTAACGTATGGTAACTTATGTATGCTAAATGCTGCTGATATAAAATTAGCACACAAAGGTGAATGTAGTGTTGATGCCCCCATAGTCAAACCACGAGTTGAAACTATGGAAAAAGAAATCTCAGTTCATCCTAATATCCTGACAAGTGTAGCAACTGTTGGTGATAGTTTGTCAATTGAAGTTGAATTTAGATCTGATGATGGCATTATCGTAGACCACGTAAATTACGATATTTTTGCTACCCAAGATGGAAATACAATTCTATCGGAGATTGGTTCTCATAGACATCCAGGGAAACATCCAATTCATGAAACTAAATTGTTAGGTGAATCTGATGTTGAAATTAAAGTCATTATTCAAGGCTTAGGTCATGATGAAGAAATCACTGGACCAAAAGGACATGAACATATGATTACTGTGACTCCTCAAGTATCACAAGTTTCTGTATCTTCTGGAATGGTTGTAGTACCAGAGACTTACATTGTTTCTACTTCTCAAGGATCTAGCATTCCAGGATGTGAAGATACAAATTCTTGTTATTTACCATATGAAATTACAATATCTGCTGGTGACAAAGTTACTTGGATTAATGATGATTCAGCAACTCACACAGTAACTAGCGGAAATATTCCTGATGGTACCGACGGAGTATTTGATTCTGGATTGTTCATGGCAGGAACTACTTTTGAATTTACATTTGACAAGGCAGCAACATATGATTATTTTTGTCTGGTTCATCCCTGGATGACTGGTAAAGTAATTGTTAATGAAGTTAAAGACATGATAATTTCAGAACCTGAATCCATGTCTATTCCAACAAAGGAAGAACCATCTTCTGAGTTGGAAATGATGGATACAACTATAGTTTCAATTCCAATAGGTGTTGCAGTTCCAGGATGTGAAGATACAAATTCTTGTTATTTACCATATGAAATTACAATATCTGCTGGTGACAAAGTTACTTGGATTAATGATGATTCAGCAACTCACACAGTAACTAGCGGAAATGCTAGTGCCGGATTTACTGGAGTATTTGATTCTGGATTGTTCATGGCAGGAACTACTTTTGAATTTACATTTGACAAGGCAGCAACATATGATTATTTTTGTCTGGTTCATCCCTGGATGACTGGTAAAATTACAGTAACGTAGATTTTTTATTCTATGGTGATATTAACTACTAATCATTTTTTCCATGTTTACACTATTTGCCATATGTAGTAATGTATTCTAAATCTGTACAAGGTCGTCTTTGATCAGGAATAATGATTAGTTTTACACTTTCTACATCTTGCAATAACATTACCTGATGTTTTTAATTCCAAATAATCCTTTAAAACAGAATGTACATTAAATTTCTATTTTTGTTCTTTGATAAAATCTACAATGGAAAGAATTTTTCCCATTTCTGCAAGATGACCATAACTCTTTTTCCCACGACCAATTATCGATTTTTTTAATGGTTCATTGTTTACGGTACAAAATAATAGTTTTCCATTATCTAGAGGAATTGATATTCTCTTTATCTTTTCATACGATGAAATAGAGTACAATCCTGAACCTATATACTGTTTAACATTGGTATTTCCTTTCCAGCCGTTGAGTGCTCTCATAATAGTTTGTTTTGTCTCTTCAACTGGAACAATATTTTTCAATCCCTTTCTTTGACTATTCCACAAAATTTCACCATTAGCATCAGCTACGGCTGCAAATCTAATGGACTCATTGAAATCCATTAACATGTTTAGGAGTTTTTCGTACTTGTCCATAAATTATATGATTCATTTCTGTTAATAAATATTCCAAATGATCTCTTTAGTGTCTAACTGTTTGAAATTGTCTCATTATTGAAACGAGCATCTTCAGTTCTACTCAAATGTGTTCACAAAGTCAACTATGGATAATATTTTTCCCATTTCGACCATCTTCCCATAACTTTTCTTTTTTGTATTTTTCATAGGTGTGTTATCTACACTCATAAACAATAAGTGAAAGGCATCAATTGGAAGCGTGACTCTTTTTGTTTTCTCAAAAGATGTAATATGGTACAATGGATCTCCTAACGCATTACGATCTGCAGCCTTACACCTATCAATCCAATCATCGGATTCTCGTTTTAGAGCCTTTTTGGTTTCAGCTATTGGGACTTGAAGTTTTGCGTCCTTTCTTTTAGAATTCCATAATATGTCTCCTGATGTATTACTAATTATTGCAAGTCTAATTGATTCATCAAAATCCATCAACATATTGAGAACTTTCTCATATCGCCCCATGGATATTGTATGATTCTAGATAATAAAAACAATTTGTTAAAATGCTGTGAAAGATTAACTTATATCTGATTTTGGAATTATATTTAACATGGGAAGACATTATGAAGGGTTTGTAGGTGAAGTTTGGGAAGAATTCCCACAGCTAGCTGAATGGCATGATCTAGATCCATCAGTTCTTCCAATGTGGACTATGGATCAGTTTATTGAGGCTGGATATCATAATTTTCATGCAGAAAGAAAGCAGTTGTTTCATATTAGTAAATTAATTGAAAAATACGCTCAAGAGAATAGTCAGCCACTACTTGCAACTTTTGAAAAAATTGCAAGATATAAATTTGTTCAAAAAAGATATCAGAAACTAATTGAGCAGATTCCAAAGATCTGGGTTATAGCAGATTTTGATGAAACCCCTATTGATACCCCTCAAAAAATTGATGTAATAAATTGTAATGATACTATTCTCCATGATGTTTGGAGTGTAATAACTAGAGGGCCATTTGGACCATTTGGTTTGATAGCAGAAGAATACGAGAATGGAAAATTCAGAGGTTTTTTTACTTTAAATCCAACTGTATGCAGACATGCTGTTGGTAAAATGGGTAAAATTCTAGGTAAGAAATTTACTCTCCAATGATTTTTAGAAATCAGTTTGTGAAAATTATTTTATAAAATCAATCTTTGATCTTAGGCTTTGATTCATCTTGTTTATTACATTTTGAATTACTTGAGTACTAATTGAAAAGAATCCTGAAAACTTACCATCTCCCATATCCTCTGCAACTAAACCAAATGGACCGTTAGGACCTCTAGTTACTACTATCCACATATCTGAAATATTTGTTCCATCACAACTAATGACTTCAGCTACTCTAGGTGGTTGAGGCTGTAAAAATGGATTGTTGAAATTTCCAATAATCCATGCTTTTGGTATTTTCTCAAGAATCTCTATATAGCGATCTTCAACATACTTGAATCTCTTTTCAGTCTCGAACGCTGCCAGTAGTGGAGCATTATGTTTTACTGCATAGTTCTCAAGTAAAATGCTAATTCTGTATAGATCTTTTCTTGAGGTGGTGTACCTTACATGCCCTGCATTCATCCATTCCTCTAGTGTCCAAAGAATATTATGATCAGTAACATCTGTTTCTTTTATTTCTGATAAAGCAGGAAACTCCTCGTATATCTCTGCCAAGAAACTGTTGTATCTTTGGTTCATGACGTGTTCATTCATTCATGATATTTAACCACTGTTATTCTAATTTTCATCTAGTTGCTCATAAAATAGAATCACAAAAAACTAAAGATATTTTCAAATTATAATAATGATTTAGATATATTATCTGTATTGTTACTTATACTTAGATTGCTATAGCTTTACTACCTTGTTCTGTAGATTCAAATTTGTAAATTTGCTCTACTGTTGAATCTTCGAAGATTTCTGTGTCATGTGTGATTATTAGAAATTGCATTTGTGATTCCACATTTGAAACATTTGATAATTGTGATAAAACCCCTACTAGTAATTTTTTTCTTTCAGCATCTAGATGAGTTGTAGGCTCGTCAAGAATCATTAAATTCAGATTTGATGCACCTAGAAGACTGGCCATACCTAATCGTAATGCCAATGCAACACTTACTTTCTCCCCACCACTAAGTGATTCTAACTCTAATGTCTCATTTTTTGCATAACATGTAATGGATATGTCTCTAGTTTTTTCTGATAATGAAATTCTTTGAATTTTTGTATTAAGCAGTGTGAGGTACTCTGAAGATTTGGCAGATATTGTATTTAATGCCCATGATCTTAGACTTGTTGCAACAGGTCCATCTCTGCTAAAAATATTTGTCTGAATCTCATCTAGGTTTGTTATGTATTCTTTCACAATTTTTAGTTCTGAAATTGTATTTTGAATTATTTTGATCTGATCTTCACCTTTAGAAATTTTTTCGGAAATTGCGCCAATTAACTGATCAATTTGAGATAATTGCATTTGTTTTTCATCAACTGTTTTTTTGAGATTCAAAAATTCTTGTTCATTGAATCCACTGATTTCAATTTCCATCTTTGAAATATTTTCAAATATCATTTTTGCATGAGAATCAATTTGAGATATTTCTAGTAAGCTTCCTTCTGATGAGGGAATTTTCTGTTTTTTAATTTCTATGTCTCTCTGAATCTTCATTAATTCTTCTTTATTGCTAATTGAATAAGCCCTAAGTGTTGCTTCTGCATCTCTAGCATTTTGTAATTTTTCTGAAAATTCTTTTCTTTTTTGTACGTACAATGTCTTATCTTTTTCTATTGAATTAATTTTTTCTTGTATTGTGATAATTTCTTGTTTGATGTGTTCTTCTTGAAATAGCGGATTTAATTTTTCTACATTTGAATCACAAACTGGACATTTGTTATCTTTTAGGTGAAGTTTGGATGCCAGCAACTGTTTTTCCTTTAATGATGCTATTTGGTTACCGTATTCCTGAATTTTCTTTACGGTATCCTCAATTGCCTGTTCTATTTTTTCTATTTTAGATTCCAAGTCTGTTTTTAGATTTGCATGCTCAAAACATCCTTCACAATCATGTATCTTACGCTCATTTTCATTGATTTCATGTTGAATTTCCTGGATTGCCTCTTTTGCATATGATGCTAATTCTTTTTTTCTTAATTCTAGCTGATTAATTTTGTCAATTTTTGGAGATTCTGTTTCTATTTTTTTTCTTAATTCATTAACTTCATTTTGTAATCTTTTTTGTTCTAATTCTAATTTATTTTTTTCAGGTATTCTTTCTTGAATTTCTTTTTTATTTTGTTCTAAATTTCGTACTAGTATTTCTATATGTGTATCGTCATATCCAAGATCACCTCTTATTTTTTCACGAAATACTTTATTTACTAATTTCATTGATTCTGATGCTACATCAAGTTTATCAATTCCTATTATTGCATTGAGTAACTCTTTGAATTCTTTTGGTTTTGAATTGATAATTGTATTTAATTCTCCTTGTTGTACAATTGATGCTATTTTTAATTTTTCAAAATCCAAACCAATAGTTTTTTCTATCTCTTGTGTCATCGACTCACCAAATTGTTTTCTTTCACCTGCAGCAATTTCCATTCGTTCATCTCCTAATATTTCTGAAAATGTTGCAGCAAGACTTCCCTTGCTATCTATTTTTCTAACCGCCTCGTATTGTTTTCCATTTATTGAAAATCCTATTTTTGAAAATCCTTGATTTGCCCCTCGTTTAATCAAACTTTTATTTGATTTTCTAGTATGTTGTCCAAACAATGCAAATGTAATTGCATCTATAATGCTAGATTTTCCTGCACCATTATCTCCAACAAAAACTGTAACTCCGTTTTCAAATTCTAATTTTGTATTTGAGTGTGCAAGAAAATCTCCTAACTCTATTGATGTGATCATAAATTTTTCTCCTTTTTGAATTTTTCAAAATTTTCAAAAATTATTTGTGAAGCTTCTTTGATTTCACCTGTTGCTAAGATTGGAAGTAATTCTTTTATTGCAAAATTTGCTGATTGTTCAGAACCTAGAGCATCAACTGATAATCTGTACATTTCATCGTCAATTACACTTGGTCTGTCTAAGAATACTGATGAATCTGAAACTTGTTTTGTGTTGATTCTCCAAAAACATCTAAGAACAAGCGAATTCAACCTTGCAATTTGTATCTGAATATGTTCTGTTTCTATACTGTCTCCTTGAATTTTTATCTCCACTATTGGCTTTTTTGTAGTGTTAGAAATTTTTTCTGAAATATCATCGATAGTTTTTACTAATTCTTCATATTTGGTTTTAAATGAAAACTGTGGTCTTATATCAAGCTCAACCCAATTTGTTTTTGCCTCTTTAGAAGAAATGTCAACTTGGAAAAAACCTTTCTTTGTTTCTTTGATTCCCTCACTAGTAGTTGACTCTATTGATCCAGGGTATGCTATTGGTCCGTTAAGATGATTAAACTCTTTGATATCTTTATCATGAAGATGTCCCATTGCATAATATGTGAAATTTTTAGGCAAGTCTGTTGATTGCAGTTCTCCTGCAAATTTGTTGAACTCTGTAATTCCTTGATGCAAAACTAGAATCTTGTGTCCTGAATGGTTCTGTGCAATTTTATCTATATTTTTAAATTTATCCTCATATTGTGAAATTTCTGCTTTTCTAATTTTATCAAGTCCTACAATCAGCGAACCCTTGTATTCAAATGGATTTCCTTGACCTATATATTTTGAAAATCCTAGATTGTGATAAACATATGGAATTGGAGTTGTTCTTATTCTACTGATGTCATGTTCACCCAAAATAAAAAATGAATCAATATTATTTTCTTTTAACCGCTTTAATCCATTTGCCATTTGTACAATTGCAGTACCATTTGGGTTAGGTACATGAAAAATATCCCCTGCAAATATTACAAAATTCACATGATCCTTTATTGATATGTCTATTGCTTGATTGAATACATCATACACATCTTGCATTCGTTCCTCTGAGCCATATTGTACTAAACCCAAATGTGTATCTGAAATATGAGAAAATAACATTAGTCTAATAACAAGTCTTTTTGAACAAGTCCCTGTGTTGATTCCACTGCAACTTCATTCATTCTGTTTGCCCTTGCCCATGCATTGACTGCACTTTGATCTGCTCCCATTATTTTCTCCTTTACTTCTTCCACATGCACTAGCGATGGAAGATTTGTCCATTGCCCGACAAGAATCGCATCTCCAACATTGAGTGATGTTAATTGGGCGATTAATTCCCGGCTAGTTGATTCTGTTGCTGAGGCTATTTGGCGCTGATCATCCTCCTGAATGATCTTCATAATTGCAAAAGAACCCATCTGACTTAATATGTTTAGATCAACGCTTCGTGGTCTTTGTGACACAATTCCTAGGCCTAACCCAAACTTTCTTCCCTCTCTTGCAATTTTTGCAGCCCAATATTTTGCACTGGTATCGTGTTCTTTTGGAATGAATACATGTGCTTCTTCTATAATTACAAAAATTGGTGAATTGAATCTATACGCTCTTTCTCTCTTTGCCTTTCCATGTTTTGCAATACTTGCATCTTTTCTGTCTTTGAGTAATTGTTGCAAGTAAAATGCAACTGCAACATTAGCCTGTTTTTCTGAAAGCTCTGAAATATTGAGAATATTTGTCCTGCCTTCTTTTATAAAACTAATTGGATCCCCCATGTTAGGATCTAAAATATCTTCAAATCTTCTTTGGGCTTCTTCTATAATATCTTGAACTCTATACGCAGATGTTCTAATTTCTTTTATTTTTTTATCTTCTGAATTTACTATAAAATCTACTTCATTTTCTAATTTAATCCAAAATTCTTTTGATTCTCTAACTTGTTTTGTAAATGCCATTCTTAAAACACGTTGTTGGACATTGGCACCATCTCTTATTTCTAAAACCTCTGAGAATTGATCTGCATCTAATAGTCGTGGATTTATCTTTGCATCAATTATGTTGATCCGAGGGATGTTGAGAGATGTATAGTCGTTATGATAATCAAAAATTACTATGGTACCGTTTAATTTTGAAATCTGTTTTGTAACTAATGAAACTAGATTACTTTTCCCCATTCCCGTCATTGCTAATATTCCTAAATGTCTTGAAACAATTTTATCTAAATTCACTTTTGCATCAATTGTTTTGTTTCGTAAAAGACTTCCAATTTTTACCCATCCTTCTTTTTTTGGACTGAAGATTTCTTCTAGGTCTTGTTTATTTGGTAAAGTAATTTCTGCGCCTGGAATTGGTGGGATTGCTGGAATTGTTGATTGACCTCTTCTTAAACTCTCTAAAAATCCTAAAACTCCAATATGTGCAGTGAATGTCTTGTCTCTCTTGTTTAATTCTGCAATCTCTATACTTTCTTCAGCTTCATCAAAATTCCTAACATCTGTAAATGCGGCACTTGATACTGAGGATCTCTCGACTAATCCGAGAACTTCACCTTCGTCTGTATTAATTTTGATGTATTCTCCTACTGAAAGAGCTCTTGATGTTATTGCCGTGACAAATGTGGGTTTTGATTCCCCTATGACATAACCTAAACTCAACCTAATACCTCACGTGAACCTATCTCATTACTTAATCCTAATAAACTGACCATTTTTGCAAGTTCCTTATCTGATATTTTACAGTTATTATGAGCAAGCTTTAATGCATAAGGATATCCACCTATACTGGTCTTATACAATTTGTTCAATAATGATTTGATCTCTATTTCATCATGATCATTTCCTAATAATTCTAACTTGATTATAGGTGTGGAGTCACTAAGTCTAACAAATGTTGATGATATTACTTTGTTCGAACCATATTTTTTTTCTACAAATATTTTGCTAAACCCTGGACCTTTTGTTATATGATTGTAATAAAAAATATCCCCTGCCAGAGAACCTAGACTTTCAAATTGTTTCTTTGTATTTGATGTCTTTGCAATAAATATTACATTATTTCGCTTCTTCATTGTTTTAACAATTAGTGTATCTAGTGATGATTGTCTTGTCATAAATTGAGAATGAAGTGAGCCATCCATTAAAACCAAGTCTACTTTATCCACTGTCTGTTCACATGCATCAATCTCCATCTTACTTGCGATTCTTGAAAGATCTGTATCTGAACCCAGACCTGAATCATGCAGATCCACTAGTACTTCACCATCTGATTTGATCGAAACTGCAGTAGTTGCCCAAAGCTCAATTCCTTGAAATTTAGTATTGTTAAAACTACTATCTATGCCTGCCATTGATACTTCTTCTTTTATAGGCGTAAATTCTATCCAGTTTTCTCTTGCTTTTTGTAAAATTTGTTCAAATTTTGGTCCCCTTAAAATAGATAGTATCTTCTCTCTGTTGATAATTGCATCCTTGTAAACTGTATTTAGCACAACAATACTTTGTTAGTTTGAATAAAATCTTTAGGTTATACTGAACTTTGACAAACTAGTTCTCTCAAAACCACTTACCCAATTCTGCCTTTTAAGATTACTTTTTCACTAGTCCCAGAAGGTGTGCTAGTGTCGATGTATCTAATTTCGTATGTGTCTCCGATGTGGATTGTTTTGCCATCTATCTCTCGAGGAATCTTGATTACAACTTCAAATGTATTTGTGTTGGGTCCTGTCTCTACAAGATATCCTCTGTTTGCATCGAATTTTGGATTGGCAAGCGTACTTCTAATTCCACCTTCGCCTCTGAATTCTAATTTACTTAACTGTATTTTGTCTTCATTCTTTGAATCTCTGTTTGCATCAGGCTCGTAAATTCTTACAGTAAATTCATGACCTATTCTAGAACCTCCTCCGGATGATTCAATACTTGCAAATGTCTTTGTAAGAGGAATAGATTTTACTACCACTCTTTTTTCACCAGCGTAATCAGATGCATCTAAATATTTTATCAGGACAATGTCTTCTTGATTTAGTGGTTTTCCATTGATAGTATCAGGTAAGTCAAGTTTGATGTAAAACTGACCCGTATTTGATCCCGTCTCAATCATATTTTTGGGACCGCTAATTGGAACACCATTAATTGTGAATTCAAACAATCCCTGGGTTGATATCACCTCTACACCATCATGTGCCAAATTCAAATCTTGATCTGTAATGTAAAAATTCACTGTTGTCATACTTGATGCAGGTACGGTTTCTATTTCTTTTTCAGATGCATAAACTGATTTGATTTCTCTTGACAAATCTGCAAATTTCACTGGGATGAATAGCATTCCTGCTTTTTGCATTTTTTCTGCTGTTCCTTGTTTTACACATGCAGCCAAACCATTTATTCTTATTATTAACTCCAATCCTTCTTTACATATCACATCTTCTGCTGGCACCCCTCGTTTCATCTGTTTTCTTGGTGAATCTGTATCTCCATTTGCTGGAAATCCTATTGTAAATATGATGATTGAAAAAACAATCATCAAAGTAACATTCTTGAGATTATGCCTCATCAGTAACATTCTTGAGATTATGCCTCATCAGTAACTCCTGGAATTATTTTGTTAAAAAACATTAAGAATAACTCCTTCTAATAACCGCATCAAGTCTCCGATTTTATTATATTTATTAAATACTAATTTTTATTACCTGCTTAGTATTACTGTAATCTTGCTATTATTGTTGTGTATATACATTCGGCGTTGCATTTACAGATTATATTTTTCACACTGATATGTTTACAAAACACCTTGACATCTCTCAATTAGAATCTGATAAAGTCTCTAAGTTTTGATTACAAATAATATGATCTCTTATGACATCATGAAATTCTTGATGTACTAAAACCAAAAATGTTTTCCCAATACTATCTATGAAAATAAATAAGAAAAATTGTCTCTAGAAATTCTAATAATGAATACTGAAAAAACTGATTTCTGGGTGAATCCCTAATTCTGTGATTTCTTCTGAAAATGAAAATTTTATAGTTGATGAGGGTGAACGCTATATGATTTTGATGAAATTTACAAATGATTATGTTATTGAATTTTTTATCCATCAAGATAATGAGAATATGAACATTATAGGTGCAAATGTCTCCTCTGAGTTTGGAACCATTACAGTTATGATTTTTGGAATTTCGATATTGAGGGTAATTTACTATTTACGCAGATCCTCTGACATTATCTTAACTAGAATTAATTAAGTGATGATTTTTAGTATTATTGCTTGAAAAGAATAGGTTTACTTGGATGTGGTGCAATTGGAACTCAAATTGCACTTGCAGTTGACTCAGGTAGTATACCTGCAATTCTTACTCACGTGTATGACAATTCCAAAGATGCTGCAAGCATGCTAGTTTCAAAACTAAACACTAAACCTGAGATAGTTGAAAACTCACATCTTTTGTCTTCTCATCCTATAGATATTATTGTAGAGGCAGCCTCTCAAGATGCTGTAAAAGATGTTGGATTGAGTGTTTTACAAAATAAGAGAGACTTGATGATAATGAGTGTTGGTGCATTACTTGATGAATCCATATATGATGTTTTGTCTGATGCATGCAGTCATTTCAAAAAAACAATCTATCTTCCATCGGGAGCAATTGCTGGATTGGATGGAATTAAATCCATAAGACATGAATTAGAATCAGTATCGATAACTACAACCAAACATCCTCGTTCCCTTAAAGGTGCAAAATTTTTTGAAACCTCCCAAATTAATCTGGATGTAATTGATTCCCCTGTTATTGTCTTTGAAGGCACTGCAAAAGAAGCTGTCCAATTATTTCCTGCTAATATCAATGTTGCAGCATTATTGTCTTTGTCTGGGATTGGCAGTGAGAAAACAAATGTCAAAGTTGTAGCAGATCCGAACACTGATAAAAATACTCATCACATTGAGGCTACCGGTAAATTCGGAAAGATGACTTTTACCATTGAAAATATCCCTGATCCTAATAATCCAAAAACAAGCAGGTTGGCAATTTTATCTGCAATTGAAACTCTGAGAAAATATTGTTCAGATGACATTCAGATTGGTACCTGATGTGGCAATTATTGCCACATTTGCTTGTTTTTCAGAGAATTCAAGACTATTTCCCATTCTTTAAATTCATTCCAAATCAAGTTCGTGTGGCTTATGCTTGTGCAACAATCCTCAGCACTCAAAGATGAAATACTGAGACTGAAAAAAGAAAAAGACGTTGTGATACTAGCTCACAATTACCAAATTCCTGATGTTCAAGATATTGCTGATTTTACTGGTGATTCCTTAGGCCTTTCAAGACAAGCCGCTACCGTTAGCCAAAAAACCATTCTATTTTGTGGTGTAAATTTCATGGCAGAGACTGCCGCAATAATCAGTCCTGAAAAAAAAGTATTGATTCCTGATCTAGAAGCTGGGTGTTCATTATCTGACTCTATTACCGTTGATGAACTAAGAGATTGGAAGAAAAAGCATTCAGGAGCAATTACTGTTGGTTATGTAAATACAACTGCCGAGATTAAAGCAGAACTTGATTATTGCTGTACGTCATCAAATGCAGTAAATGTTGTTAGGGCAATTCCAGAAGATAAAGAAATTTTATTCTTACCTGATATGTTTCTTGGTTCCTATGTTGCAAAGATGACTGGCAGAAAAAACATGCATATTTGGGCAGGTGAATGCCATGTCCATGCAGGAATACGAGCTGAAGATGTTCAAGAAAAATTAAATTCTCTAAAAGATGCTGAATTTGTAATTCATCCCGAATGTAGCTGCACTACGTCAATGATGTATGATGTCGCAGATGGCAGTTATGATGAGAATAAAGTATCAATTCTTTCCACTGAAGGAATGCTTAATCATGTTCATCAATCAAAGTCAAATAATTTTGTTGTTGCAACTGAAATTGGTATACTGTACAAAATGAGGCAACAAAATCCTGGAAAAACATTCATTCCTGCATCTGATAAAGCAGAATGCCAGTACATGAAAATGATCACACTTGAAAAAGTGTATGATGCACTAATTCATGAAAAAAATATAGTTACCGTTCCAAAAGAAATTGCTGACAAGGCACGTTTGGCAATTAATAGAATGCTCGAAATCAATTAGACTGTATTGTTATGGTTGGATTATTTTCTAGGATTGACAAAGATCCTCGAAAGAAAAATAATGTCCAAAAATTAAAGGAAATTAGAAGTCTAGTCCGGGACAAAAAATACGATGAGGCACTAAAAATTGGTATAAAATATCTACAAAAAGTTCCACACAATCATGATGTTTTGTTTATTGTTGGTGGAATTTACTATATGAAAAACAAATACTCTATTTCTATCTCTTATTGTGATAAAATTTTGGATATTGCCACATATGATGTACCTGTTTTACTTTTGAAGGCATACTCCCACCAGAAATTAGGTGAAAATAAACGAGCAATTCAATGTTGTGAGAAAATCAGAGAAATTGATCCTAAAAACAAAACCGTGTCTGAACTTATGAGACAACTTGACTCTTAATTTCAATAGGCTTAAGTTTACAATGTAATTGAATAACCTCTATGGGTAGTTTAGTAGATTTCAATATCGCACAATCGTCATCATCTAATATGAGTAATATTAAATGGACAAAAAAAAGATCCATTGATAAAAAACTAAAAAGTAAAAAGAAAGTAAAAATTTCACCTTCTAATATAATTTACACGGAGACTTATGTTAATCCATCTGTCAAAAAAGTCTTCATAGTTAAAGATTCTAATAAACCCAAAAATAAAATGAAAAAAATATCTAAAAAAGTCCAAAAAGCATCTGCATCCAATTGTAACATCAAACAGGGATTCAAAAGACCTGGACGATAATCTGAAACTATTCAATATCTTAAATTACTAGAATTATCTTACTAAAGATCTGACCATTGATAAAACTAGAAAAATTGATTCTGAAAAATTAAAAAAATTACAAAAAGATGAAAAAACAAGAAACGATGCTAGACGTAAGGCTCAGAAAAAAGGTGCAAGTATATCTACCGATAAACCAAAGCTGAAAAGTGGCAAACTAACAAAACCTGCACGAAAAAGTCCTAAAAAACGAGTTTCAGTTAGATAAATTATCTTCTGAATATTAAACTGGTTTTATTTTGTGTAGTGTAGGTTTTTCTTTCCGTATGTCATTATACAACTAGGTTTTGCCTACAAACCTTGTAACGGCAAATTTTGGTTAAAATCCTCTGTTATAAATAATATGGATAAGTTGAATCTTTTTTTCTGTGAATTTTCAAAAGGATCTAATCATTTTTAAATATCTATGTATGCTATTGACCAATCAAGATTTTTAAGAACATCATTTGATGTATTATATTTTTAATCTTAAAAACTAAATCTCTAAACTCATATCAATTCCTTTGACTGCATTTGTAATACTGCCAACTGAAATGATGTCTACTCCCGTTTTTCCGTATTTTGAGATATTCTTGGAGTTAATTCCACCTGATGCCTCTAGCATTACATTATTTCGTAATTTTTGATTCTTGAGACTCTGAATTGTTTTTCTAATTTGTTCTGGAGTAAAATTATCTAACATTATTATTGTTGCGCCTTCTTTTGCAGCAAGTATTGCATCTGAAGTATTCTCAACTTCAACTTCAAATTTTTTGTATTTTTTCTTTGCTTTTTTAATTAATGATGTCAATGAGTCTCCTACTGCAATATGATTGTCCTTTATCATCACCATCTCATCTAGTCTTAATCGATGTTTTTTACCTCCTCCTATCTCTACTGCTTCCTTGTCAAAATATCTTAATCCTGGAGCTGTCTTTCGTGTAGCATACACTTTTGTTTTGGTTGGAATCTTTTTAACCATTTCATTTGTCTGAGTTGCAATACCACTCATTCTTGTAAGTAAATTTAATGCGGTTCTTTCACATGTGAGGATTTTTCTTGCATCCCCTGTAATTGTCATTAAAATTTCATTTTTCTTTATTTTTGAACCATCTTTTTTTAAAATGATACTATTACATCCCTTTAGTTTAAAAATCTCTTTTGCATAAGATGCACCTCCCACAATTGCGTTTTCTCTTGAGATGATCCTGGCAGTTATCTTTTTCTTTGATAAAAGAGCACTTGTAATATCCCCTTTACCTATATCTTCTGCAAGAAATTGTAGTAATTGTCTTTTTGAATTAAATACCAACATATTATCAAATGTTAATGTAATTTTAAAGATTTAGAAGTTTTCTATGTAACCTTGATAGCGTACTTACCTTTTTTTGTGATTCCAAGTGTCTTTGAGATTTCAGAATTTGTTGGATCAACTACAAGTACAACTCCAGTCCAATCTGGTGTTAAATCAGATGATTTACAATTTGGACATACTTTAAGAGTTGTTACATGTTTGCATTTGCGGCATGCCATCTCTCGTGCCATCTTAACTTGCCTCTATTTTTTCTTTTTTTGCTGGTTCATCTTTTCCACCTTCAGCCTTCTTTATTTCTTCTTTAATCCAATCCTCTGCTCCAAGGAATGGCTGTCTGCATGTGATTCCAATCTTGCCCATTGCAGCTGCTTTACCTAATGATACTGCAGTAATTCTTGCCCGAAGTGTTGAACTAACTTTAAGTGTTCTTCCACTTTGATTAGCTAAAATCATTCCAGACTTTACATCACTCTTGAGATAATCATCCATCACTTGTGATAAGTGAAGTAATGCATCAGTTGGACCTATTCTTACAAATGCACCAAAATCTGTAATGTCTACAATTTCTCCTTGAACAATTTCTTGTAATTTAGGATAAAATGTTAATGCCTCAAATTCAACTTTATGGAATGTTCCGCCGTCACCTGCAATCATCTTTCCCATTTCGTCAACTTTGGCATCTAAAATCATGATGATATATCCTAAATCTGCATTAATCATACTCTCGTATTTTTCTTTGAGAATGTTTACTGCAGCCTTTTTGAGTGTAGTTCCAAATAAGCTTGGAGGAATCCTTACGACATCAACTAGGGTGGATATAGAAAACAATTGTACTGTTTTTCTTGAATTTCAATTTATGAATGTTTAGGTGATTTAGGCTTGGATTTTAGAATATTTTACTATTTTTGCAAATAAACCACGGTTTCTTTTCATCTTTGACTTATGTTTAACATAGGTATGCTCACGTGACTGAACAAAACTCATTGTTTGCTGTGGTATATTTTCTCAGGATTTTCTTGGAGGACTTGCCCATCATTCAGATCTGTATAGATGATTTTAGATAAGATGCAATGCATCTTCAAGATAGAAGAACCCATAGATAAGATTGGATTCAGATTTAACTCCAAAGCCACAAATTGTAGGCTAACATCAAGATCTGCTTACCCCTTACTTTGTTGCGTTTTTTCAAGTCTTTTTTCCAATTTTCATTATAGTTAATAATTTTCTTTTTCTTCTATTCTGGTCTAATTGATTCCACAAAATCAATTATAATTGGCACATCAAAAGGAATTATCTTACTGTACCTTTCATAATAGTATGATTTTATATCTTCATGTGGTTCTAGTTCTTTTTCATTGATTGTGTGTGATTCTATTCCTACGCACCTCAATATCTCACACTAACTATTTCATGATGATGAAAATTATCTCTTATGATGTCTTTTCTGTTTTGACTTTATTGTTCATTAAATAACAATTATCGTTATCAATAGTTCTATCATTCACTTTCTTTTTACTCTAAAATAGATTTTATTTTTTCATCACAAAAAGGATAATTATCAATTGATGTAAGAATATCTTTTTCTACGATGCCAAATTTTCTACTCTTACTGCTGTAGAAATTTACAGTTAAAACACACTTCTTTATTTTTTCACAGTGATCATCTATTTCCCATTCATTTTTAAATTCAGTAAAAGAGACATTTCAAAAACTTACATTTACTTTTGAAAATGGATTTCCATTATCTGAACTACATTTTAGGATCTCATAAAGAAATAATATGTCTTGGTTGTAAAATGACAAATATCTTGGATCTTGATATTGCGATTACTGAGATAACTCCAATCAACAATACAGCTAATACAACTAGCCCAAACTCTGGTATGACAAAGGTACCAATAATTTCAATCTCTTCTGTATTTTCTGTAAATTCTACCGATATGGTTCTCTCTATGGGTGTAGCAATTTCGTCAAAATCAACTTCCTCTTCATCAACTAAAACATAAAAAGAATCATCCATATCTCCTAATTTTGCGTCAATTATGTCGCGTGGTAAAGTAATTGAGAGCATTCCCTGTTTAGTTGTATCTATCTTGATGATTAGCGATTTTGTATCTGGATAAATGTCACGTATACTGCCTTCTGTTATGTTATAGTTTAGCATTATTTTCTTATCATCAACATTCATCAAAAATTTAGTTGGCTCAATACTTGTCTTGTTTTCAGATGTATCTGGAGTTTTTGCAATAACACTATCCTTCTTGTTTTTCAAGAGTTGTATGCCTGCATTTTCTGCAGAACTTTTCGTATCTGTGCTGTCCTTTACTGTTATGACTCCATTCATCCATGGATAAATGGTGCAAAAATACTCAAAATTACCTGGTGTTGTAAATACATGGAAAAATACTCCGCCTGCTCTTATTCTCTCCGAAAAGAATTTTCCATCAGTTCCGTTTTGAGCAGTTCCACTAGTCACTGTATGTGATGCATAATCTCCATTTATCCATGTTGCACTAGACCCTTTGTTAATCTCTATATGATATGGGATGAAACATTCGTTATTTTCTTGGCATCTGGGATTTGCTGAACCTGCAGATATTCGTATTGTTTCAGCATATGTGGGAAGAACTAATGATGAAATTATGACTAATATCATTCCATAAAGTATTATCTTTACCATCGAGTTCAATTAGACTTGAAAACAAAAAAGCTTTCTAATCTGGGATATTCAAAACTATTGTGTATCTTATACATTGCCCCTATCTGACAATCGGGTTTGTAGTAACAAAATATTTCAAATTAAGAAAATAAAATCAGAATAAAACTTGCAATTAATTCTCTCATTTTGCCATTTTTGGTCAAATGATTGGTAATTAAATGGTATTCAATTCAAACATTTGTAAAAATATTCATAGTCATGCTTTTTAATTATAATCGTCTACATGAAGAATGACTAGAACAGAAAGAAGACGAGATACATCACGCCCTACAAGAGATGGAAAACATAATCCAGTGTGTATTAATCCTGATTGTAAGGATTGCAACTAATTTTTATTTTCTCTTTTTTGAAATATCTATCTTGTTATTTTTTTGTAATTTTTGCTTTACACTAAAAGTTGAGAGTACTTCTTCAGTCAACTTGTCAAAGTGTGATGCAAAATACAATGCATTAGAATATACCATGATGTATTACTAGTGTTAAACTGATACAAGAGTATTATGTGTGTGTTCTAAACGTTTGTTTGTTTTTTCTACAAAAATGATTAGAAAAATAAAAAGATCAGAATTTTCTTTCTCGGAGGTAAAAATATAGATAGTAATCAAAACCAAGTAGTTATCTAATGACAACTCTATGTTCTGGTTCCAATATCATGTCCATACATTGATATTTTTACTGGTTGATTACTATCTATAGGAAACTTGTTACTATGAAATAAAAATACTACTTTGGTAATTCTAAACGTTTGTTTGATTTTATTACAGATGATCTTTTATATTCAAATCAATATTGTTGTGTGATAACTTCTATAGCTAGTTATTGAATAATCCTTTTGATCACTAGCCATTCGTCGAATAATATTTACTACAATTGGAATTCTACATTATTTTTTTTATATAATTAATTGATTTCATCTTTTATCTACGTCCATTTCTCTCTTCAATTTGGTGGCTGAATCCACATGGGCCAGGACATCCTTTTCAGTTCTAAAATAGACTCAATCTAAAGGACTTCTAATGGCTTAATATAGAATCTGCCATCGGTTACTACCTTTGACTAAGAATCTAAAAAACTCATTCATAAGTAAATGAAAAATCAGAAAATTGTCTCCCTGATTTTAGATATGGTCCATAACTAACTGTGCCTTTAAAATAAAAATCTTGTATTTTCTTAAATTTTTCGTAAAATTACTCCAAAATCCGCAAAAAAATCTAGATGATGTAAAAGACTTTCTAGCCTATGTTTAAATAATGTAGCATCACTTTTTGACGCAATGGTAGGAATAGATCAAGTTCTTGAAAAACTTAGTACTGTGATTGATCCTGATTTGAAAAAAGATATCGTATCTATGGGTATGATAAAAGATCTGGAACTTAATGATGGTAATCTAAAGTTTACTTTGGAGTTGACAACACCTGCATGTCCTTTCAATGTAGAAATCGAGGATGATGTAAGAAAAGCAATAGACGAAATTACTGATCTAAAAAATTTTGATATGAAAGTAACTGCCAAAGTTATGGAAGGCCGTTCACTTGATGCAGACACTGGAATGGCATCTGTCAAAAACATTATTGGTGTTGCAAGTGGAAAGGGTGGTGTTGGAAAGTCTACTGTTTCATTGAATCTGGCATTAGCGTTATCTCAAACAGGAGCTAAAGTTGGATTACTTGATGCTGATATCTATGGTCCTAGTATTCCATTGATGTTGGGAATGAAAGATGGGTTCATGGAAGTTGAAGAAAACAAACTTCAACCTGCGGATTCCAATGGACTAAAAGTAGTATCTTTTGGTTTCTTTGCAGATCAATCAAATCAAGCAGCAATTTATCGTGGTCCTATTATATCTGGAATATTAAAACAGTTTTTAGTTGATACTAACTGGTCTGATTTAGATTATCTTATTGTAGACTTGCCACCTGGAACTGGTGACATACCATTAACACTTGCACAAACAATTCCTATTACTGGCATTCTTGTAGTTACAACTCCCCAAGATGTTGCAAGTAATGTTGCAGTAAAAGCAGTTTCAATGTTTGAAAAACTAAACGTTCCAATTATTGGTGTTATTGAAAACATGAGTCACTTTATCTGTCCAAATTGTGATGAGAAGCATTACATATTTGGTGAAGGTGGAGCAAAGAAAATTAGTGAACAATTTGATATGCCTTTCCTAGGAGAAATACCTCTAAACTCTGGAATCATGGCAGGTTCTGATTTGGGTAAACCAATTATGATTACAAATCCTGACTCACCAAGTGCAATTGCATTTAGAAAGAGTGCAAAAAATGTTGCAGCCCAATGTAGTATACTTGCAAACAAACTGCAAGATGATATGGCATCTGAAACTTCTGAACCAACGCCCGAACCTGTTAATTAACTGCGATTCCTGTGAAACTACCTGATTCTCTTAGGGACAAATTCAAAACTCCGTTAGGTATACTCTTACCTGAAAGTAATGCGGATAAAAAAAACATTGAAAAATTTCTTTCAGAAAAATCATACATCATTACAGTTGGTGACAGAACAACTGAGAAAATGATTGATTTTGGTTTGATTCCGTCATTACAAATTATTGATGGTCAGGAAAAAAGAAAAAAAAGAGAACTCCCATCAAAACTAGCAAACATAACTGAACTAACTACTGATAATCCTGCTGCAGAAATTACTCAAAAAAGTATTGATGTGATAAAACAGGCATTTACAATACAACCTCCAATCAGATTACTTGTTGACGGTGAGGAGGATCTTTTGATACTTCCTGCATGCATTCATGCTCCTGAAAATGCAGTTGCATTGTATGGCCAACCAAATGAAGGGCTAGTAATAGTCCAGATTACTCCAGAAATTAGAAATAAAGCGCAAAGATTAGTTGATTCAATGAAATAATTGGGGTATGATGAGACGGTGGCTGTATGATTTGTGATTACTCTACTATAACTTCTGACCCTATTAATTCATAAGTTGAAGAATGAAAATACACCAAATTTCTTACAACTATTGACATTTCAACATAAACACACATTGTTTGAAAAAGAATTATGAAACTTGATCCTGAATTAAGATTGCAAATATTGGAAAAAGTTGGTATATACTCAAATCGTTTTTCTATTTTAGAACCCCAAATTCTGTTATCTACAAAAGAAGTTCTTGATGTTCCAAAAGAAATGACTGAGGGTCGACGTACTTCTGCATACAAATATTATGGAGTTTCATATCTGCAGCATAATCTTGTTTTCATTAATGTACGTAAGATTCCAGATGAGAAGACTCTGGAAAATACACTTGTACATGAATTAATCCATATGAGATTTCCATATCTTGCACATGGAAAAAGATTCAACAAGTTGGTAAGGCAGGGATTAAAAGGGAAAACATTTGCTCCTTATCGAAAAAGAATCAAAACCTCTGTTATCTAGTCTTCTACAATTAATGTCATGTCCAACTCATCAATCTGAGATTGAATTGCTTTTTTTAAAGTCTCATTATGTATATCACAGAATTTGAAATAATTATCTGCTGTTTGGAAACATCCACAAACCCATTTGGTCTTCTTGTCTCCTTCAACTGTCCATTTTGAATATTTGTTTACTGACATATTGTTTCTAAAGCAGTTGGTCTAAAAAAACTTAAAGAAAAAAGAGAAAAAATGTTTAAGGACAGCCTTCCATTTTCTGGATAAAGTAGCCGTTTTCCTTAATTGCCTGTTCTACCGGTGCTGGTGCTCCTTGTGAGTGGCAAAATTGACATTCATTTTGAGTCATCTCTGCTTGGTCTTCACCGATTGATTTCAACCACTCTTTACCATATGCAATGGCTTTATCGTGATCTTTCTCACCTGTTATTACATCAAAGTGCATAGTATGACCATCTGCTGCTTTGACATATGTGTCGTATACGTGAATTTCCATGCTATCAATTAAAAAAAGGGATATTTATTTTAAAATGAATCCGAATTTCTATTAAATAAAAGATGTACATATCAAATTAATCCTAAAAATGCTTATCGTTTAGGAACTAAGCCTAGCAGAATTGTTGTTATTCTTCAAATGATATCTGTGTTTTTGAGTTAACTATTATTGAGTAGATCTTTTTGGTATGATAGTTTGATTAAATACTAAATCAATTATTTTCATATTTACATTTGTTTTATCTCCTCTTTGATGGGTGGATCCGTTTAAATTTATTTTTGAATCTAAAATTAGCTCAAATAACACATATTCGCAATGGTTTTCTATTTCAAAGATCGTAATAAATCATGAAACACATAGTCCAAATTAAAATACCAAACTTCAAAATTATAACTTTAGAACTTGATGATACATACTCGCCTAACACCGTAAATAATTTTCTAAAAAATTTGCCTTTTACAGTTGATCTGAATGTGTGGGGTGATGAAATCTACACGTCACAATCTCCTATATCTCAATCCGAAGAAAATGCAAAGTCTGCTGTTGAACTTAACGATGTCGCATATTGGCCCACTGGCAAAGCAATTTGCTTGTTTTATGGCCCTACTCCAATTGGTAATCCTGGGGAAATAATTCCTGCATCGCCTGTTAATGTAATTGGGAAAATTATCTCACCTGATAAAACCATTCTAAATGATGTTCATAGTGAACGTGCAACTTTTATCTTGGCATCTTGAATTATTTCTTATCAATTGAAATTTCTATAATTTTTGATTCAAGAATAAATGCCCTGAAATTTTTGTTGACTCCGGAATAAATTATCCACACTACTGGATTACTTTGCATGAATTCTATGTCTGTATTTGATGGGAATGCATCTGAATTAGGATGTGAATGAAAAATACCTATTACTTCTAGATGTTTTTCTTCTGCTGTCTTATATGCCTCGATTAGTTGATCATTTGAAATTGTAAAATTTACAGGTGATGCTCCAATATTTTCTGTTAAAAATAACTCTGAAACTAGGTTACCTTTTCCAAATAATATGGCACATGCCTCGTTAGGTTTTTGATTTTCTGAATGTTCTGATAGTGTTTTTTTATCTGACTCTGTTAATGTGATTTTCTGCAAATCTATTCTACGTTAACTACTCCTACCATCCAAGGATGGAATATACAAAAATAATCGTAACTTCCTACGTCATTAAATGTAAATTTGTATATGTCTTCAGCATTCATCATCTCTGAATCAAACTTTCCATCGCCTCCCGCATCTGGAGTTCCGGAAGTTACAGAGTGTATTGTATTGTCGATATTTTCCCATGCAACTGTTGTGCCAACGGTCACATCAATTATTTCTGGGTCGTAGTAAATTTGTCCATCTTCCTGTATTGCTGCTCCATTTGGAATTATAACTTTGGTTGGCTCTTTTGGTTCTTCGATGATTAGAGTTGCAATCATGTTTGGATGTAAACTGCATACATACTCATATTCACCAATTTCTAAATCCGCAGTATCTAATGTAAATACTCCATTTGCATCAATTATACTTGAATCAAATATTTCTCCAAACCCTTCTGAACTGGTTACTGTATGTATAACTGAATCTTCGTTTGTCCATTCAACTATATGTCCTTGTGGAACTCTTGCAACATCAGGATCATAGTCTGGATTTCCTTGAATAGAGGAATCTATGAGAATTTTAATTGCAAATATTGGTCCTGTTGGGATACTCTCTACCACTTCTCCGGGGATTTCGACTTGCTGTGGTATCATGTATGTGTCAGGAGATACAAATCCAAATGCCACCCACATGATGATTCCAGTAGCTGCTGCCATTCCAACAATGGAACCAACTGGTTTTACTATGGTTGGATGTTTCATTGCAAGATATGCAATTATGATTGATGGAAATGCAATTGCCATTAATATTCCTGCTAAAGTAATTGTATAGTCTGATGTGTTCATGGTTAAGGCAAAAACTCCGAATCCTAATACTATTGACAGAATTACCAAAGTTGTTGCCTTGGCTCTATTACTGGTAGAAATACCTCCATCTAAGATACCTGCTGATAAGAAAATCAATCCTACAAACATTGTAAGGCCTGTCAAAGCATGCATTCCATCAATGAATGTATGTGCAATACCTGCATATGATAATGTGAGCCCAGCCAAGCCTATAGCTGTTAATCCCATTCCCGGCATCATGAGGTCCCAGTTACTCATTTAAAATAGCTGATTATCCTGAATACTTATTCCTTTTGCAACCCAATGGATCTAGCATACGAAGAAATTAAATGGCTTTGTCATTGGATATAGTGAGATTGGGATTTAATGAAATATTGGAGATATCTAAACCCAGAATTGTGCTTCTTTTAGTGATTACCGCAGTAACTTCTATGTATGCTGCAAGCAAACTAGTTGACGGTACGCCTGAACTCGAGTACCTGGATTACCTACACATTATTGTTGCAGGAGCATTAGCATCTGCCGGATCTAGTGCCCTTAATCATTACTATGATAAAGACATTGATCCAAAAATGGCGAGGACAAGTAAAAGACCAATTCCGTCAGGACGAATGAAACCATCCAATGTTTTGTTATATGGCTTGATTGTTAGCTGTGTTTCTGTAATCTATGGCTTTTTTGCACTTAATGTAGTCTCTGCTTTCTTTATTGCAGTTGGAATTTTCTCTTATGTTATAATTTACACCGTATGGCTGAAACGTCGACACACTTCAAATATTGTAATTGGTGGAATTGCAGGAAGTGCTGCAGCCTGGGCTGGATGGACTGCAGCTACTGGTAACATAGACTTGTTAGGATTCTTAGTTGGATTTCTAGTCTTTGTGTGGACACCTTCACATTTTTGGTGTCTTGCAATGAAGATCAAAGATGAATATGCACAAGCAAGTGTTCCAATGTTACCTGTTGTGATTGGGATGCAGAAAACATCTAAATTCATTTTAGGAAACACAATTATTTTGATTCCTTATTCCTTAATACTCTCATTTATTCCAGATGGAATGGGAGTTGTTTACACTGCAATTGCTGTAGTCTCTGGAGGATTAATGCTTGTTTATCATTACAAACTGACAAAGAATCCTACATCTGAATTTGCTTGGAAAGCATACAAAGTAACTGCTCCTTATCTTACAATAATTTTTGTTGCCGTTGCATTAGATGCAGCATTCCATTATCCTTTATTTTAGTAATTATTTTTCTAATCCTGGGAAGCTTGCTTCGTAATCTCTTTCGATTGCTTCTTTGTTTTGCTGTTCTATTTCATCTCCCTCATCTTCTTCTACAACGATCACTTCTATTCTGCGTTCATCTTTTGTAATCCATGCTACTCTAATAAGACCAAGAATTTCTAAATCTAGAAGTGTTTTGTTGAATCTGTCTTCTGTAAGAGCATATTCATCTTTTGCCAAACTTTTATAGAGTTCAACATCTGTTAGTGAACCTACTTCCTTAATTTTATCAAATACTATATTCTTAATTGGTATTGTCATTTTTATCCGTAAAATGTTTTATCTCCTGACTTGGGTACTACATTAGATATACTTTCCCTTACTGTGTTGTACCATTGATCAACTTCTTTAGTAATAGATGGTTTTACTTGCTTTAAGCTATTTGCAAAATCTTGATTTGAAATTTTTGGTAATTTATTTCGCATTGCATGTACTGCTGCTTCTCTACAGAGTGCTGCTAAATCTGCTCCAGAATAGCTCTGTGTAGCTACTGCAATCTCTTCTAATTTTACATCATTTGCCAATGGCATCTTCTTTGTTAAAATTTTGATTATCTCTAATCTTCCTTTTTCATCTGGTGGGGGTACATATAAAACCAAATCTAACCTTCCTGTTCTTAATAGAGAGTTATCTAAAACATCTGGTCTATTTGTAATTCCTACTATCGACACACGTGATGAGACACCTTCAATCTCAGTTAGTAGTTGGCTTAGAATAGTTTCACTTACTCCTCCATCACCTGACTTATACCGTGCAAGAGAGTCTAACTCATCAAAAATCACTACACAGGGGGATGATGTTTTTGCTTTTCTGAAAATTTCTCTGACGGCTTTCTCTGATTCTCCTAACCACTTTGAAAGTATTTCTGGACCTCTAACTAGAATCATATTTGCACCAGTTTCAGTAGCAAGTGCCCTTCCTAGTAGAGTCTTTCCACATCCAGGTGGTCCATAAAGCAAAGCTCCTCTTGGCGGTCTTATCCCCATCTTTGTAAATTTACTAGGCTCTTTTATTGCCATAACTAAATTATCTGTTAATGATTTTTTTACGTCTTCTAATCCTCCCACATCGTGCCACCACACTTTTGATCTTTCAACATAAAACTCTCTCATTGCTGTGGGGACTACCTCGTGCATAGCATCGTAAAAATCAATTAGTTTGATCTGCATTGCTTGTAATACTTCTGACGGAATTTTTTCAGTTTCAAGATCTATCTCAGGTAAATATCTTCTAATTGATTTTAATGCAGCTTCTCTGCAAAGAGATTTAATATCTGCACCAGTATATCCATGTAATTCTGCTGACAAATCCTTCAAATCAATATCATTACTAATTGGCATTCCTCTTGTATGGATTTCAAGAATCTCAAGTCTTCCTTCCTCATTTGGTACTGATATCTCAAATTCTCTGTCAAATCTACCTGGTCTTCTAAGTGCTGGGTCTACACTATCTGGCCTATTTGTGGCACCAAGCACAATGACATTACCTCTGTCATTAAGACCATCCATCAGAGCTAGTAATTGTGCAACAACTCTCTTTTCAACGTCTCCATATACTTCCTCTCTTTTTGGTGCAATTGCGTCGATTTCATCGATAAATATTATGCTTGGAGAATTATCTTTTGCCTCTTTGAAAATCTCTCTTAGCTTTGCCTCTGTTTCTCCATAATACTTGTTCATTATTTCTGGACCATTGATAGGAAACATATTAGCTTCTGATTCACTTGCCATGACTTTTGCAAGTAAGGTTTTTCCACATCCAGGCGGTCCATAAAATAGAATTCCACTATGGGGTTCAATTCCCAATCTTATAAATAACTCTGGATGTTTTAGTGGTAATTCTACTATTTCTCGCATTGCTTTGACTTCTGCCCTTAATCCTCCAACTTCTTCATATGTTACTCTGACTTTCCTATCAATTGAAGTTTCTGTTGAGATGGTGAGGCTTGTGCTGCGGTCTATCTTGACTACTCCTTTTGGAGATGTCTTTGTAATCTTAAAGTCCATGGAATTTCCTAAAATCATTACTGAAATTTCATCACCATGAGTAATTGGTAATCCTTTTAATCTATTCTTGACAAAATCTGTAAATTCTTTGTCCACTGTAACTGAATCATTTACTGGTGTTAATGAAATTGCTTTTGCAAACTTTGATGTAACTTTTCTAATCTTCACAAAATCATTTAGTGATGCACCAACATTCTTTCTTGTTTGTCCGTCAATTCTTATGATGTCAAGTAACTTTTCATCTTCGTCAACTGGCCACACCACTGCACAACTAGTTCTTGATCCCATCACTTCAATAATGTCTCCTGGTGTTACTTTGAGAAAATCCATTGCTTCGGGACCTATTCTGGCACGTTTTTTACCTACATCTCTTTGCTTTGCTTCTCCTATTCTCACTTGCAAAGGTTCTTCTTTGCGTGCCAAAAAATCACCTATTTCATGTCAACTGACATGCGACTCATATTGAGTACTTCAAACTCACTTACGCCTTCAATTGATCTTATTGAATCTTCCAAGGCATCCATTTGTCCTTCTTTATCATCTAGTACAAATTCTGCTTTAAGAAATTCTAATCCAAACGCCAGCGGTTCTTTTGCGTGTCTTTTCATTGTAATTCCTTCTTTTAGTGATGCTTTAATCAATTCTGCTAATTTATCAAGGTCTGTATCTATTCCATCTGGGAGAATTTTTGTAATTAATAGTAACTGAGTCATTTTCTAAGGTCCCTGGAAATTACATGAAGAGCAAGTATAGTTTCTTACTGCTTCCCTGCAACTTTGACATCGCCAAATTAGGTCTTCTCCACAATTAGGACAATTGAATTTTACACTTTTATCATTAGGCATAACATGTCTGTGGCAACAGCTACATTTTGGTAATGATATAGTAGATGATGACATACAAGAATTTTCTGTAAACATCATTTATACTTTCCTTGGGATTTGAGCATGTTTTAACTTAGTAATTTTTTGAGTTCTCCGCTTATTAGAGTTTGAGCTGTTTTCATTGACTTTTTAATCCCTAATATTTTTATAATTGAGCCAGTATGAAAATCAAAATCATCTTTCTCTGAAATCTCATTTATTATTTCTGGTGTAATTGATTCAAATAATTTGTTGATTGTATTGTTGTCTACTCTTTCCAAAATTTTTCTTGCCAACAATTGTCTTTCAACTTCATCACCGAATCTCTCCATCCATTTTTTTTGATATTCATCAAGATCCTCATTGTTATTCGTTTTCAAAAATTTTGATATTGCTTGTCCTGCATACACACCGCCCATACCGCTAGTAAAAATTCCACCTGCTGTTGTAGGTTTTGCTTGTCCTGCAGCATCACCAATAATTACGGTTTTACCGTCCACAAATTTTTTGATAGGACCTTTAATCCATATTGGAGCAAAAATTTTTCTAATTGTTGAATAGTTTCCTCTTTCCTCTAAAATATTATTTATTGTTTCAGCAACATTGATCCCATGCCCTGCAACTCCAACTTTACCTTTACCTTCGTCTGATGGTATGATCCATGCAAAGAATCCAGGATATTTTTCTTGATCAAAAATTACTTCTACTTTTCCTTTTTTTATCCAATCTGCATAGATTTCATATTGTGCAGACGATAAAATACCTGTTCTATCTTTGTGTATGAGGGATGACACTCCACGTGCATCAACAAAAATCACACAATCAATTTTTTCTTGATTTGTTCTAATTCCTGTGTCTGTAATTTCTTGAAAACTCGTTCTAACTTTTATCACAGCTCCATTTTTCTGAGCTTGGAAGGCTATCTGTTTATCCAATTCTCTCCTGCTAATCTCTACCACTCTTTGTTTCTTTGAATTAATTGTAAAACTACTTCCATTGGGGGCCGATATTTTTGCAGACTCTATCATATGTTCAAAAATTTTTCGAAACGGAATTATTCGTAATTCTTCTAACCCTGCAAGGCTTACTAATCCTCCACAATGCTCTGGAGTTCCAATCTCATAATCTTCCTCAATAACAACCACTGAAAATCCATTTGAAACGATCTCTCTAGCGCATAATAATCCCGCCACACTTCCTCCAGCAACCACTACATCAAAATACACATATTTTGTTTTTTTGTCAATTATTTAATTCAAAAGGTTACCGTACAGCGTATGTATTTACAAGTTTATACTATACCTATCTGTGAAACAACGCTCACTGCTCATCTTTGAAGAATAAATAAAATCGAAGACAACCAGAAATCATTACCAAGATCAGTTTGATAGATTTCTAACCAAATACAAAATTACTTAAAAACCAATATAAAAAACAAGAATCAATATTCTTGTAAATATTAAGAAAATGAAGTGACATAAGAGATTGCAGATATGAATGGTTTCTCTCTCGATTGATAACTCTTCTCACATATCTATCTCTCAAAAACTATTGGTATTTTGCTGCACGCGTTTCTTGGTTTAACTCTATTTTTCTATAATGATCTATTATCGTTTGAATTTAATTGGGAATACAGCATGTATGAAGTTATGGTTATGGCAATTATTACCAAACCCACGTGAAAATATGTTTTATTCAAAAAATAAAAATAAAAAAAGATAAAGATAGTTTATCTAGTCTTCATCTCGGTTATTGTCTCCACCATCTTCTTCGTCTGGAGTTCTAACCTGCTCTGATTCTACTATTAGAATTTCCCTGTTTGAGGATCAACCTTGCTCCATATAGAACTGAGTAAAAAAATGTTCTAGAACAGATTGATAAGAGAACTTATATCCATGGGATCACCTGGCGTGACAAGGAATGGTAGTATCTTTGAAGTGATCTGTACTGAGTTTCAAATAACTTGGAGTGATGTCTTAATGATTGAATTTCACTACACAGTGATTCTAATAATTCCTTTTCTGATGGTCTTTGTTCTCTAATCCATCTTGGTTTTGAAGACTTTACCGTGAAAGAATGCGGTTGGCGTCCAGAACGCATTATGCATACACCTCTTTTGCAAGAATTTTGTTTGGCATGATGCTTAGACCGATTTTCATAAAATTTTTCTTGTACTGGATAATCTTGCTTAATGTGCAGTAATATGCAATTTGTGCATCAAGAAGAAATGAATGGGCCATTAATTTGAGGTTCAGCCGTAATGTACAGTAAGATGCTGGCTAAAATATTTGAATATCTACAATTTCATAGGTCTTAGTTCAAAAGTTTTTCATTAAGCCTGTATTTGATTATCCTATGGGAAATATCAAACAAGTGATCATAGTTAGAACTGATCTTGATATGGGTAAAGGAAAGATTGCAGCACAAGTAGGTCATGCATGTGTTCTTGGTGCTGAATATGTAAGAAAGTCTCATCCTGAATGGTACAATGAATGGTGGAATGGACAAGAGAAAGTTGTTCTCAAAGTTTCCTGTCTCAAAGATCTACACGAAGTAAAAAGACACGCAATTGATTTGAATCTTCCTTGGTCAGAAGTTATTGATGCTGGGCATACTCAGATCGATTCTGGGACTATCACTTGCATCTCTATTGGTCCTGCTCCTGAGAACTTAATTGATAAAATAACTGGTGATCTAAAGTTACTGTAGATTATTGGGAATGAGATATAACAAGGTTTGGTGATTTTTTAGTTATGAAGAAAATTGGTGTGGTTGTTTAGTTATGAAGAAAATTGGTGTGGTTGTTTCCATATTTTTTGCAACAATTATGTTGACTTCCTTGACTGCTGGTGTACTTCTAAATAATACTCCTACATCATCTGAAAATTCTGAAATTACAATTACTGGAACTCCTGCTGATAATTTTCCCGATGCACAGCGTGCACAGTTTTGCGGATCTAATACTGCAAAATCAACTGATTATGTCCAAGAATTTTCTATTCCTACGTTATGTACCAATCCATTAGCTATTGTAACTGATTATGATGGAAATGTTTGGTTCACTCAAACCAATACAGGCAAAGTAGCAAAATTTGATCCTAATACCCAGATTTTCACTGAATATGATAATCCATTATGGCCAAAAGGTGGCCGTTCAATGATGTGGGGAATTGATTATGCCCCAGATGGCTCTGTTTGGTTTACTGATGAAACATATGATTCTGTATGGAAGTTTTCAACCCTTGATGAAAAATATGAAAGACTATCATATCCATCAGAAGGAAATTCACTGCCGCAAAAGCTCCAAGTTTATGGGTCTCAGATAATAATTAATGATTTTACTGGAAACAAACTAACATTCTTGGATCCAACACAGTCTGGAGATGAGATTAACTATCTTAGCATTCCATCTCCTGTTGATGATTCAGTAACTGCCGATTTTGCACTAGATGCAAGTAACAATGTATGGTTCACAAATTGGTTATTCCAGCAAGGTGGAGTTTTAGTAAAATTTGATCAAAATGGATATTTTAATGCTGTTTCAAACTCTAAAGAACAATTACTTCCTTTACTTGATTTTATTGAAATCTTTGAGTTGCCTGTAGAATTACTCACTCCTAATGGATCTGTAGTTGCAAATGATGGAACCATCTGGCTTGCAGATACAACTTCCTCGTATTTCTTTAATTTTGATCCTGTAACCAAAGAATTCACTCAATACGTGACATCAGATCCTTTACTTGATACATATGGCAACCAAACAGGAATTGTCAAAACCCCTATTTCTAGACCTTACTGGATTGAATCCGATGATCAAGGACGAATTGTTTTCAATACCCAAACTGCAAACAATATTGCTGTGATGGATCCTGAATCTCAATCACTTGTAGAATACCATGTTCCTTCAAAAAACCCCTACTGGGGCGATTGTGATCCTGGAACTGGTATGATGTTAGCAGATTGCGGTATTGCTCAAATTTTTGATTTTACTGTAGATGGTACAAAAATATGGTTTACCGAATGGGTTGAAAATAACATTGGTGTTGTTGATACATCTATAGAACTACCTCTAGATATTCAATTAGGATCAAATACCTTGACCCTCTCTCCTGGAGATTCAAAAGATTTTGAGTTTATTATATCTCCAAAATCACAAAAAGATCTATTGGGTATTTCCTTGATTCTGTCATCTACTCGTGATTTTCTAAATATTGATCTGTTAGATAACACACCTGAATCATTTCAATTAGATTCTAATACTCCTTATCCAATCACTACTATCATCCATGCATCAGATGATGCTGAACCTGGAATATACAAAATACTTGTTGGTGTACAAACATCTGATGTTGCAATCAGTAAATTTATCACAGTGACAATAGAGTGATACCAGACTTAGATTCCCAAATTGGTATTTCAGTTTACAGTACAACCTTTGCTGGAATTGGAGGAAAAATAAGAGTGTCTGTTGATGATTTTCAAGTAAGCGAATTAATTTCTAAAAAAGTCGAAAATTCTATAATTGATCAGAATGGTTATGCCGTTTACAAGTTAAAAAAGAAAAACATTGATACTAATCATGCTCTATCTAAAATTTTTGCCAAAAAAGGAATACGTCTAAAATCTCTTGGATTGAAAGACGCTTCTGCCCTTACTGAACAATTTGTATGCTCTGATAATAAAGGACGGGCAATTGAAATTTTTTCTACTGACAAATATGTTCTTGAAAAGATCGGTTATGTAAAAAAACCATTGTCAAAAAAAGATATGATTGGAAATCATTTTAAAATTAAAATCTCTGAGTGCTCAAACTCATTGTCTTCTTTTATTGAATATGACAAAATTCTAAATTTCTATGGTTATCAGCGTTTTGGCTCAAAAAGAGCTGTGACTCACCTAATTGGAAAGGCACTTTTAAAAAGGAATTTTAAAAAAGCAATTGAATTAATTTTATGTTTTACATCTATTTATGATTCAAAAGAAAATACTGAGATTCGTGAAAAACTATCTGACTCTAAAAATTATAAAAAATATTTTGATCAAGTTCCACCACAAATGGATATTGAAAGAATTGTTCTAAAAGAGATGATTGATCATGGTGAACCAATTCGTGCAATCAGAAAAATCCCTGTATCTTTAAGGCGTTTTTATATTCAAGCTTACCAGTCTTTTATTTTTAATCAGTCTCTAAGTTATGTTTTTTTAGATGGTGAAAATCTCTTTGAAGCAGAATCTGGTGATGTTTGTTTTGATTTTAATGGGATAATTGGAAAATATGTGAAAGGATTGGACCAGAATTTGGCATTACCTTTTGTTGGTTATTCTTATTACAAAAAAACACGTTTTGACTATCAAATATCTAAAATATTGCAACAAGAAGAAATTTCACCCAAAGATTTTTTCATAAAAGAGATGCAAGAAGTAAGTAGTGAAGGTGGTTTTCGGCAAGCTACAATTCATTGTTCTGATTATTCAGCAAATGAAAATACTGTAGAGTTTTCATTGTCAAGAGGTTCCTTTGCAACCATTTTGTTGCGAGAAATTATGAAGCCTCAAGATCCAATCTCTGCTGGTTTTTGATCCATCTGGAAGGATATTTTAGGTGTCTTTAAGTAGATATTTTTACGGAGATTTGATTTAGATTAAAAACATATGCATGATATAATCTGTAATATCATCTAAGATCAGTATGTTTACCATCAATTAAAAAATCCTGAAATCAAAAGTTATTTCATTACTTATGGTAGGTGTAATATTATATCTGAATTTGTTGTAGACGATCTGTACCAATTACTGAAATTATTATCTTTAAAATCGAAAAACCAAAATTTAGTACCACCACTCTTACTTGATTAATTTTTCTTGTTGACTATAACTCCTGCTATCATTGTGATTATCCCTATAATTACAATTTGGATTCCATATGTTACCCAATCTGGATTTGAATACATAAAAGATGTCTCAGGACCTATCATTGATTGTCCTTGAAGATGAAAAGTTGTCCCGGAAATCAGTATTGTGATCCCTATTATTGTTATTGTCTTGCCTATTCTCACAAATATCTATTCGTTCTTTGTATTAAAAAGGGTAAACAGAATTGATCATTTGACCAAATCATTTCTTGATTTGGTTTTTAATTATTTTATTTAGACTCTATAAAATGTCTAATTGGAATGACATCTATGAATCAAATGGTCACAGCTATGTAGGTTTTATACTGTTTATTTCGGCAGCATCTCTTGCGATAATCCTATTTTTAATATTTTATCCTCAGATAGAGGCTATTAACAAAGAGTCTCCTATTCTGATAAATATCATGTTTATTCCAGCTATAGCTGTAGGTTTTCTTTATGGCGTGAGAATTACTGAACGTGCTGTGAAACCATCAGAAATTCGAAGTCCAATAAAAAGATCGATTGTAAAGATATTTCTGTTCTTTTTTGTTATGGGTGGGATGTTTAGCTCTGTAAATTTTGCCCTAAATGGAGGTAGTATAATGCCACAGGTGTCTATTTTAGATGATGGTCTTTTATCTTGGTTAGATAATTTCATAACTTCAAATGGTGGAGCTACTTTTCTAATAATTACTAGTATTGGTTTAATGGCAGGGGCTACAAAAAGAATTGTTGGTATGGATACTGGATTTGTAAATAGGGTGGTAACTTTTGTTGGTACTTTTGTATTTTTTACAATGCTTGTGTTAAGTTTCACACAATCTGATCCAACATCCTCAGGTGTTTTCTTGTATACATTTTATCAAGCCGGAATTGTAGGTGGTGCATTCTTTGCAATGAATAGACTTACAAAGAATCAAAATATGTTTGAAGACTTTGCTAATGGTTTTTAGATTATTCTTCTAGGTCTACATAAACTCCAGAGATCTCGTTGTTTATTCGATCCCAGTACTTCTCACACCCTTCTGTTTTGAAATCATTTTCTTTACATTCGTTAAAATGATATGTATTCTCCCTTTGCATATTATCTGCTAGAAGACCGTCGGCGCCAATAAATAATGCGATAATTCCAATTGCAGCAAGGCTTGCAGACACTACGATCATACTATAACCTACCTGTGCATAATTGTGAGACTCTTTCATTTATGGAAGATCAATCCCTCTTGAATTTAATCTTTTCAAGTGTAGATTTTGCGATCAAATCTGTAATACTAGCATGATTTTTGAGAAAAGCTAAAAAGAAAAGTCTTCAAATTAATCTCATTGAGTATACAAATTCTTCAATATGAGTTTCTTGGGCCCATTTCTCTTGATGAGTGGGGGCCGCCCATGGAAAAATTAGTCTATCTAATTCTTTCAAGAGATAAGGATAAATTCAATATTCTGTATGTTGGTGACTGCTCCAAGACTGACGAAAAGTCTTTTTTTGTTCAGCATCCTAATCTCAAATGCTGGGTAAAACATTCGGGCTCTGAAAAATCATTATTTTTGGCAATATTGCCATTGTTTGACTCTAGTGACATACACCGAAAAAATATCCTAAATAAAATAATGATTCATTACAAACCTCCTTGTAATTTGGATGATCTTCCTCAAATCAAACCGGATTATTTAGTGAGAAAATCTGAAAAGTCTGAACCAAAATATGTGTGTCCCTGCTGTGGCTCTGATATGAAATCCGAACAAATTCTTGAAAAATCTACTATCTTTCGTTGTGTAAACTGTGGGTTAAGTGATACAAAGCTTAATTGTTAACCTTATTTTGAACATCAAACAATTGTAAGGTCAACAAGTCTATGGCTTTTTTCAGATGTTGAAATTCGTTAATTGCATGTATTTGCCCTTCAACTAATGTTCTCATCACTTTAACTGAATTTTTTTGATGATCATCAGAGGCAACAATTTCCATGGCATTCAACTTGGATAACACATTATCGAGATCTTTTATCATTTCATTTGATGGTTTATGTTTATCCATAAACTACCTGAAACAATTTTAATATATTAATCGTTACAAGAGTTCTTCATCGATCTTTTGAATTGGATCTAGATATTGCTGACACACACATGTTGGAATTTGGCATTTTCCTACTTTGATGATTGAATTACTCTGTTTATTTGGTATGTGTGCCTCATCTGTATGATGACATCGGCTGCAATTCATATCTAAAATCATTCTATCCTTTATTTAATCTGCAAGTTAAGGAATTAAAACTGCTCTAGCTTCAATCTCTGAATTTTTCAATTTTTTGAGAGCTTCATTTGCATCTTCTAATGCAAATATTTGATAAACCACTTCGATATTCTTTTCATCACATATTTTGATAACTTGCTCCATATCCTTAGTTGAACCTATCAGTGTACCTCTAATTGTCTTTTCCTCGAATGCCATAAATGCAGGTCTTTCTCCCACTGTTGCAATTACTACTAGTCCTCCTTTCTTTATTGATTTGATTGCTGTGTCTGTAACAATATCTGCTGGTGCAAATACTATTGCAGCATCTAACAAACCATGTTTTTCTTCTAATTTGTCTAAAAATTCTTTCTGGTCTTTTAAAAACATCATTGTATCCACTGCACCTAATCTTTTTGCAATCTTAAGATGTTTTTCTGATCTAGAAAATGCAATTACATCACAATTCTCAACTTTTGCAAATTGAACTGCCATATGACCTACTCCTCCAATTCCAAAGATTCCTATTTTTTTATGTAATTTTGGTTCTGCAGCTTTAACTGCCTTATATGCCGTGATACCTGCACAAAATAACGGTGCTGCATATTCTGGTTTCATGTTTTCTGGAACTTTGGTTGCAAAATCATCTACCACTGTAATGTATTCTGTATACCCTCCTTTGAATGATTCACCTGTGATTGTTGATGACTCGCAAAGATACTCTTTTCCTTCATTGCAATATTGGCATTTCTTACATGCTTCTAAGAGTGGTGTGATTCCTGCTCTATCGCCTACTCTAAATTTTGTTACATTGTCTCCGACTTGAATCACTTTTCCTACAATTTCATGACCTGGAACTGTGGGAAGTGAAGGCGGAATTCCAATATCTTGCCAGTCTCCTTCTATTCCGTGAAGTTGTGAATGACAAACTCCACACGCTTCTATTTTTAGTAAAATCTCATTAGGTCTTTTAATTTCATGCTTTTTAATGTGTTTTAATTTTAACGGATTTGTCTCAATCGCTGCGCATTTTTCAAGTACCATTGCACGCATCTTTTCCATGTTATTCCAAATAGCACATGGGATTTTAAGATTCGCTAATCTCACCCTACTTTTGGCTACCTGATTAGATTGAAAATACATCCTTCTGTAACTCATAGGTTTTCAAGGCTGGATATCTGGAATGTTGTTAATTGAAGATAAAATCATATTTTCTAACCCACTTGAGATTACACTTTATTACCAAAACTCATTAAAAAAATAAAGAACCCTATTGAATGTAATAACATGTCTGAAATTACAGATGAGGATCGTGAGAGAGTCAAATTATTGCGTTTGATTACATCTTCTAAAAATGAATTCAAAAATCTTTCATTGGATCAATTAAAAAGATTACAGGAATTGGTTGAAAAAAAAGATTACAGTCATGATAAAAAAGCTCATAAATCTAAAGTAAAATTACTTAGAAAAATTAATGTGAGAATTTACGAATTAACCGAAGGTAGAGGAATCTGGGATTAGTCTGTCAATTAGGTACAAATATTCTAACGAATTTGATCAGTTGTGGTAGAAAACAACCTTATTCATGAAACAAGTCCTTACTTACTTCAACATGCACATAATCCTGTACAATGGTATGCCTGGAACGATGAGGCTTTAAAAAAAGCAAAAGATGAGAACAAACCGATTTTTCTCAGTATCGGTTATAGCTCATGTCATTGGTGTCATGTTATGGCACATGAATCTTTTGAAAATGATGAGGTTGCAAAATTTATGAATGAAAACTTTGTAAATATCAAAGTAGATAGAGAAGAAAGACCTGATGTTGATGATATTTATCAAAAAGTTTGTCAGATAGCAACTGGTCAAGGTGGTTGGCCACTGAGTATTTTTCTTACTCCTGATCAAAAACCATTCTATGTTGGAACTTATTTTCCTGTATTGGATTCTTATGGCCGTCCTGGATTTGGAAGTATTTGTAGGCAACTCTCTCAAGCATGGAAGGAAAAACCAAAAGATATTGAAAAATCTGCAGAGAATTTTCTAAACGCTTTACACAAAACTGAAATAATTCATACTCCCTCAAAACTGGAAAAAATAATTCTTGATGAGGCTGCAATGAATTTATTCCAATTGGGTGATGTGACCTATGGTGGATTTGGTTCTGCACCGAAATTCCCTAATGCTGCAAATATTTCATTTTTGTTTAGATATGCCAACCTTACAGGTCTTTCTAAATTCAATGAATTTGCGCTCAAGACTCTTAACAAAATGGCAAAAGGTGGAATCTTTGATCAAATTGGAGGTGGTTTTCATAGATATTCTACTGATGCAAAATGGTTGGTTCCTCATTTTGAAAAAATGCTTTATGACAATGCATTGATATCTGTCAATTATGTAGAAGCATACCAAATAACAAAAGATCCTTTCTATCTTGAAGTATTACAAAAAACTTTGGACTTTGTTTTACGTGAGATGACTTCTCCTGAAGGTGGATTCTATTCTGCATATGATGCAGATTCTGATGGTGTAGAAGGAAAATTCTATGTTTGGAAGAAGAGTGAAATTAAAGCAATCCTTGGAAGTGATGCGGATATTTTTTGTTTATACTATGATGTGACTGATGGTGGTAATTGGGAGGGAGATAACATTTTGTGTAACAATCTCAATATCTCAACTGTTGCTTTTAATTTTGGAAAATCAGAACAAGAAATTCACAAGATTTTAAATTCATGTGCTGAAAAATTATTAAAAGTTCGCTCCACAAGAATCCCTCCTGGTTTAGATGATAAGATACTTGTTTCGTGGAATTCTTTGATGATAACTGCATTTGCAAAAGGCTATCGTGTAACAAATGATCTCAGATACCTAAATGCAGCAAAAGATTGTATATTGTTTATTGAACAGCATCTTCTTGTAGATGATAAATTACGACGAACTTACAAAAATAATATTGCAAAAATAGATGGCTACCTAGAAGATTATTCTTATTTTATTAATGCATTGTTAGATGTTTTTGAGATTGAACCTAATCCCAAATATCTTAAACTTTCTTTGAGTCTGACAAATTATTTAATAGACCATTTTTGGGATCCAAGCAGCAGTAGCTTCTTTATGACTTCTGATAATCATGAAAAACTAATCATCAGACCAAAAAGCAATTATGACTTGTCTTTGCCTTCTGGAAATTCAGTCTCTGCATTTGTATTGTTAAAATTGTACCATTTTTCACAGCAACAAAAATTCCTAGATATTGCTACAAAAATAATGGAATCTCAGGCACAAATAGCTGCAGAAAATCCCTTTGGTTTTGGCTATTTGTTAAATACTATTTCCCTTTTTATTCAAAAACCTGTTGAGATTACTATCATCAACACTGAAAATTCAGAAATCCAGGAATCCCTCTTATTGAAATATTTGCCTAATTCAATTATGGTTATGATTCAAAATTCAGATCAATTAAACGGTCTTTCTGAATTTCCCTTTTTCACAGGCAAATTTTTTGAAGAAAAGACATCTGTTTTTATCTGTAAAGACTTTACTTGCTCTTTACCGTTACATACTATTGATGAAGTAAATTCCAATCTTTAGATTTTTTTCAAATCTACTTCAATCATGCTTCCAACTTGAGGTCTTCCCATATTGTCATACCTTGATTTTGGCATTGCTATTGTAATCTGTGTTTGTTGATATGACTTGATATTGACAGTTGGTTGTGCTTGTAATATTGCCTCTAACAATGGCATAACTTGTTCTTTAGTTTCAGCATCAAGTTTTTTTGAGACATTATCTATTATCATCTGTTTTTGTGAAATTGGTTCAGTTGATACATTTTCAATTAATGTTAGTTGAGCTATTTGACCATTATCTACTATCTGTGTAATTCTAAATTCATTTGTATCTGTCATTGCTTTGTTACAATTTTTTGATGATTTATCTTTAGCGTATTGAAAAATACAATACAATTACTGCAGTTACTACTGCTGATGATATTCCTAATGCAAAGATAATTTTACTTCCATCTATGTTCATGACTCTAAATTTACGTGGTCAGAATTAAACTGTATGTATTTTTCTTTGAAATGTTTTTTGATAATCTCTAGATGTGTTTTAATAGGAAAACACATCTTTTTGTTATCATATGTGCATTTGTATTAATACCCATGACTATAGTGAAAAACGACATCCAACAAGAACCGGTTTTTGCATGAACTCTCTTTTAAATTAAACCTTTTTTTGAAAAAAATTCTCTATTTTTGGATCTATTCTTTTTTAACATTTTCTAGTTTGGGGCTAAGAATAGATTTTTTGATTAATGGGGCTCGTTTTTTAATAATCTGGTTGAATTCATGCATATCTTCCAATCCCGGTGTTTGATGCTGATTCTGGTATGCTTGTAAAAATCCAGAATACACACATCCTGTAATTATTCCAAATGCCGTATCTGGAATTGATTCGATTTCTGGTACAAAATTCTCTGCAATTTGCTTATATGACTCTGATTCACTAATGTAATAATCTATTAAACTATCTACAAAATCTCTGTTTTCTTTTGAAATGGTCATTACTTTTTCTTCATTTTCTAGTTTATTTAATTGTCTTTGATTAATCCTTTATTTGTTCATGAATTATTTTCTATGTGTTGTGGAAGTTAGAATCTGATGAAGATTTTTTTCGTATATACGACTCCAAAAAATTGATTGCAGGCTATTTTGATCCTGACTATGGCGATATTTTCCCAAAGGAGAATTATGAAGAAATAACTTTATCCATGATGAAAAACCATGATTTAATTTCAGGTGGGGTTATTATGGTGCCACTTGTAAAATTTGGATTATTTGATACTGATTTGGATACGTCCATATCTAAGATAGAAGAAAATGTAGTTCGTGTAAATACTCACTTACAAAAATGGAAGGAGTTCTTATCTGAAATAAAACCTCCGTTTCACTCTGTTCGAATATCTCACACTGATCAAGACATGTTGACTATTACCTTTGCTGTCAAGTTCTCAAAACCTACACCTCTGGATAAAATACCTCTTCAAGATGAACTTTCTCCCACTATGGATTTGTTACAAAAGTTTGAACTCTTGTGATTGCCTGGTGTTTTTTGGATTAATCCATTTATTCAAGGAAGATGTTCTAATTTCCATTTTTCAGCATCATTAAAACAATTAAACCAATCAATTTCAGTTTGGTTAGAATCAAATTCTCCTAATTCGTTTTTAAATTGTGAGTTACACTCATTTTTCATATTTTCGTATATCTGAAACACTTTTTGTGTCAAGCCTCCTTGTGGAGGAGAAAATTTCTCTGATTCATCATAAGTTTTTACACCACTCTTAGCTGACTGAAATTCTAATAATCCTAAATTCTCATATTCGTATGCCTCTTGAATTTGTGTGTCTGATCTTATCTTTGCTGATTCATCTCCTGTTACTATCCATTTGATATATTCTTCATCACTTTCCAATTGTGTCTGAGATGATAATTTGAATAGCTCTACTGAACTTTCAAATAGTTTTGGTGGCGTCAATTTATCATATCTAGAAATAATTTCTTTAAACTCTTTGACATGTTTCTCATAATATTTTAGAAGGTCATCTTTTGTGATATCTCCTTCATCCCATTTATTTTTCTCAGAATAAAATCTTACTTGTAATTGTGTAACATCATCTTGAATTTGTGCTAACTCTGTTCCAAATTGAAAGCCTTTTTGCTTGGTTTGATCTACTGAATAATTATATCCTATGATAGATAATATGATGATTATCATGATAGATATGATGATGATGTTCTGAATTTTGTTTTTTTTCAAAGATAATCTATATAGTTTCCATCTTCGTCTAGTTTTAATTCTATTTTAAATTCAGTACCGCTGATAAATGATTCATTTCTAATTGTTCTGACTCTTCCAATTACTAGTTCATAAGGCCAAATTTCAACTACTATGGAACCTACTTTAGCAATTGGTGTTTCTGTAATAGTCATATCTTCCCGCTTAACTCCGTGTCTTTCTAACATGTGAATTGCATGATCCAAAAGCGGTACTGGATTATTGTAATTTAAAACCCAAACTGTTCCCTCATAATCAATTTTTTTCAATTTGAAAAATCTCACTCTTACTCATATAACAATTATTCTGTTATTTTTAATTGATATCCTTTCAAGATGGAAACCATGAATAAAAAGAAAATGGAATTAGAATTCATTTATTTTTGATTCTAAACCATTGTTGATTGATGATGGTGTTGATGGAAATTTATCTCCTATCCTATTTCCTGCAACAGCGGCTGCTTCTTTTAGAATAATCTCTGTTTCTTCATTTGTTGAACTATCTAATTCAAAGCCTCCACCAAATGACTCTGTTGTCATTCCTCCTAAAAGTTCCGACATTGTTTCAAATTCAGCTCCAGCTTGCGGAATGAATTTACCTATTGCTGGTCCTATTGACCGCATTAAACCAATTACAGGTCCTATTGTAACCATCGCATCTCCAAGCTCGTTCATAGTTGACAATCTTAATTGAACTTGATCAAGAGATAATTTGAGATTGCCTATTAGTTTCTCATTTTTTCTTAATTCAACAAGCTCATTTGCAAGAATTTTGCCTGCAACTCTGTCATGTCGCTGTTGAGCCTCTACAATTCGTCTAAATATTTTTGCATCTTTTTCTTGTAGTTTTTTGTGCATATGATCAATCTTTGAAATTGTTTGACCAAGTTTTCCAACTGATTGTTGTATTCGTGGTTTTAGAGGTGGTTCTTTTTTTATCATGCCATGAATTTGTTCATTAAATCCAGGTTTTAATGGCTTACTCCAATTGTCTTGAAATGTTGGCATGATGATTTTATAGAAATTTTTCTCTAATCCTCCACAGTGTATAAAAGTACACAAACTGAATAATATTTTCAATGCAATGATAATTTTTGATGTAATTGATTGATCTATTTAGCCTGTCTGATCAAACCGTTGGTTTGAATTACAATTAATTTCTTTTATTTAACTATCTTGATTATACATTACTTCTTTGTTGTGATTAAAACACAATAAATTCCATTTAGCGATATTGACATACACATACTAATTTTATCATATATGGTAAATAATGGAATTGTACAATGTTTCTCTTACTGATACATCAAATCTAATTAATGATGTGTGTAATGTTAAAGGAAAAAATAAACCCACGTACGAATTTTAACTCAATACTACCAAAAGCATTTACAATTAAATTTTGATTGATGCAAAATAATTTCTAGATATGAATTAGTAATGCACAAATTGAATTCCCATTCTCACAGAAAAATAAATAATTAAAAATTCTTAAACACCTTAAATTCTGTGCTAATGTCTGATTTTCTTAATAAATTAGATCATTAGTTATGTCTATTATTCTGAGTCAACCACATTTAGCGTCATTGTACTTACTACTCTTGATAATTTCCTGATTGTTGCAATTACTTTTTCAAATCCTTCTTGATCTTGTGTTTGAATTTCGGCAATAACATCATATGCCCCAAAGGTAAGATACGCGTTAGTGACATTTTGCATTTGTTTTAATTCGTCAACGATATATTCTTCGGAGCCTAGATCGCAATTTAATAAAATAAATCCTTTATGCATAATTTGCTCTTGATATAATTTAAAAAGTTCAAGTCTTTAAGTTTTACAGTGTTACCATCTGCTACGTCCGCCGTAACTATTTCTACTTTCCCCGCTATCTGTTCTTCTCTTCCTATTTCTATCGTCTCTTGGGTTTCCTCCTCTAGACCCGCTACCATATCCTCCAGATCGTCCACCTCTAGAATAGTTTGATCTTGATTGACCTCCGTATCTTCTTGATGGTGTTTGTCTTTTTAGAGGATCTGGAATTGAAATTTGAATTCCCATCTCTTGATTCAAGTCTCTAATAGGAACTTTAATTTGACGTTTAATTAAATTCCAATCTCCTACTGACGAATATGAAACAAATGTGACTGCTTTACCTTTTGCCCCTGCCCTTGCGGTTCTTCCAATTCTGTGGAAGTACGCCATCTCTTGATTTGGAATGTCATAATTCACTACTAATTCTACTCTTGGAACATCAATCCCTCTTGATGCAATGTCTGTTGCAACTAGAATGTCTGCTTTTCCATTTCTAAATCTTGCCATGGATTGTTCTCTTCTATGTTGTGACATGTCCCCTTCTATTGCAACTGCATCATATTTTTCCTGATGAAGATACTTTGCAACGTCTCTTGTTCTATATTTTGTTGAACAAAACACTATGCATTGACCCTTTGTTGGTTTGATAAAATCTAAAAGGTACTTGAATTTATCGCGATCCTTTATCACTAAGAATGATTGATCAATTCCCTCTCCACTTAGATCATCTGCATCTAAGAGGAACTGTTTTGGATTTTTAAGATAATCTTCTGATAGTCTTAGAATCTCAGTTGGCATTGTTGCTGAAAACAATGACATTACTCTGTCTTCTGGTGCTAAATCTAAAATAAATTGAATATCATCAATGAAACCCATGTCTAACATTGTATCTGCTTCATCCAGAACAATATGGCTTATGTCTCTCAGCTCTATTGATCCTCTTTTGAGATGATCTATTAGTCTACCTGGTGTTGCAACTACAATCTCCACTCCTCTATGAAGAGCATCTAATTGTATCCCCATACCTTGACCACCATAAATTGTAGCTATTCTAATTCCTGTGTATTTCCCAAATTTTTTAACCTCCTCAGTAATCTGCATTGCTAATTCTCTTGTAGGCGCCATTACTAATCCTTGGATTCCTTTCTTTGGTTGAATCCCCTGTAGCATTGATAATGCAAATGCTGCAGTTTTACCAGAACCTGTATGTGCCTGTCCTACAACGTCTCTTCCTGAAAGTAATACTGGAATTACTGCTTCTTGAATAGCAAATGCCTCTTCAAATCCTTGTTCTTTAATTCCTTTTAGTATGTTGTCGTTTAATCCTAAATCTTGAAATTTTGTCATTTTATTTTCTTACCTTAAGCAATGACGAAAAAGCGCATTGCCACTCGTCATTATTCCGATATTTAATGTGTCGTTAAAGGTCTAATAAACGCTTGTTATTTTTCATGTGTCTAATTGCGCATCAATTATTTTTTTAAAACTTTCAAATGGCTGTGCTCCTTTTAATTCGACATACCCTATCTGATCATTTCCTACAAAAAATCCTGGAGTCCCTGAAACCCCGTAATCTCTTCCATCGTCAAGATCTTTTCTAATCTCTTCGATGTGTTTTCCACTAGTTAAACATGCATCAAATACGCCCTGATCTAGTTTCATCACTGCAGCATATTGACTGAACAAAGCAAGCGCATTCCCAGTATCTTGTTTATCCCATTTGTTTTGATTTTCAAACAACATGTCGTGCATTTCTCTGAATTTACCCTGTTCGTTTGCACATTCTGCTGCCATCGAAGCTGGAAGTGCATTTGGATGAATGCTTTGGATTGGAAAGTCTCTAAAAACCAGTTTTACTTTTCCTTCTTGAATATATTCTTCAAGAATCAATGGGAGTGTCTGTGTATGAAATCTTGCACAAAAAGGACATTGAAAATCTGAAAATTCAATTATTGTAATAGGCGCATCCGTATTTCCTATTATTGGATCGTCATCTATTGAAATTTTTACTGCCGCTGTGGGTTGTTTTGAAGGTAATTGATTTTCTAATATTTTGAGTTCTATTTTTGCAATTGCCCTATCAAGATCTTCTTGATCTATTTGGTTAGAACTCAAACTTGTATATGATCCTGCAAAAAATGCTGCAATCCCTACAACTGCTATTAACATTATAATTAACACGTTAAACGTAGTTTTTTTCACAGACATGTTCTGTCTATTTTGATTTAATTCAACATCGTCCGAACTCATTATCTTTTTTTAAAAGTAATGTATACTTATTCGTATTGTATGGTAATTTATTTTTTGAGAAATTTAAAAACTAATGGCTAGATTAAATTAGAAAGTTTCATGAACTATCATCATCTTTTCCCTCTGAATCTATTTTATACCAATGTGCACATGCATAAAACATATACTTTAAACACAAAAAGTGGAGCCAATGACGGGATCCGAACCCACGACCTGCTGATTACAAATCAGCCGCTCTAACCAGGCTGAGCTACATTGGCACAAATTAAAATGGCCTTTTTGAAGCTTTAAAATGTTACCGGTGGTAAGTCTCTGAACCATTTTAATTGAAAATTATTCATATTATAGGCAGTTTATAATAATGCCTATTTTTGATATCCTTTATGAAATACATCGAACCAATTCGAGTTAAGATTATAATGATTATGTTTTATGCAACTGGTGTTACTGGTATGATAGTTGGATTAACTATTGCTCCTCCTAACTCTGTCATGATTATAACTTTCATGGGTGTACTTAATTTTAGCTTGGGGGCTTTCTTCACGTTTGTCTTTTTGACCCAGGTTAAAAAAGAGCCTGATAAGAGAAAGAAAAAGCGCAAAGGCAATTAAGTGTCTTTTTTTAATTTATGCTGTTTTACTTTGTGTTATAAAAATGAAAAAATTATCTATATCACAAAATATTTTTTATCTCTTCAATTAAAGTATAAATAAGAACTTCCTTTCATGAATTCAGAAATGCTAGACTTAGTTGCCAAAAAATTATTTCTTACAAAAGGCAAAGGTGTGCATGAAGATAGATTAACAAGTTTTGAATATGCTTTAAGAGATGCAGGGATTGCAGGAACTAATCTTGTACTGATCTCAAGTATTTTCCCCCCATATGCTAAACTGGTTTCTAGAAATGAAGGTCTTAAAGCAATTTCACCTGGTCAGATTCTGTTTACGATTTATTCAAAAAATCAAACTAATGAACCTCATAGAATGTGTGCTGCATCTGTAGGAATTGCACAACCAAAAGACAAAAGTAGATATGGTTATCTGTCTGAATACGAGTCTTATGGTCAAAATGAAACTCAAGCAGGTGATTATGCCGAAGATATTGCAGCTCAAATGTTAGCTTCTTCTTTAGGTATTCCATTTGATGCTGACAAAGACTGGGATGAAAAAAGACAACAGTGGTCAATTTCTGGGCAAATATATAAAACTCAAAACATTACACAATCAACAAAAGGTGACAAGGATGGAAAATGGACAACTGTGTTTGCAGCAGCTGTTCTTTTATTGTAATTATTTTCTATATCCTTTAAGATAAAACACTGCAGCTGCAATTGCAACTATTGTGATGATGATTATTACTATTGTAGATTCATCAAATACTGGTTTTTCAGTCTGAAGATCTGTTCCGCCCAGTGAAAACATTAATTCGTCTTTACTTACTGTTGTGTCTTTACCAAAAATATATTTTCCTTGAATTCGTTTCCCTTCTTCAGGATCAAAAACCCATCCTTTTTTTGTAATATCTGTGGGTATTCTTTCATCATTTATGATCTGTGTTGGAATTATGTTTCCTTTTACGTCTGAAACATTTGTGCTTTCGGGTGATAATACTACTACTTGGATTAGAGAATTCAATGGATAAAACCCTGCTGAAAAGTAATCTGATCTTTTTAATTTGTCTGTTTTCAAAAATTCTAAAAGATCTACCTCATTAATTTTTGATGCTGTTTGTGGATAATTTGCTGAAACTCTCAGTTGAAGTAATGAGATATCTTCACTTGGAATTATTGAGAATGTCATTTTTGCATTATCTTGTTTTGAAAGATTTTTTGCAACATCATAAAATCCACCTGAATCTCTAATTATTTTTGGGATTAAAATAGCTGATATTTTTTCATACATCGAGGATGTTTCCTCCATAGGCATGGTATATACTGCTGAGATAGTTCCTTTACCTGAAACCACTCCTGATGTATCTAGTGCAACACTTGTTTCATCATTACTATGGATAAATGTAGAATGCCTTTTGGCTTTTGTGTCAAACACCTCGTTTATTTCACTAATGAATTGTTCTGATACCATTAGTGTTCTATTTTGAATCTGTAAGAAATTTTTATCTGCCTGATTTCTTTTTACATTTATCAAAATACATGATTGATTATCAACTCCCAAAATACATTGGTTTTGATTTGTTATTATTACTGCTGATATGTTCCCGTTTTCTCTTATTCTTTTCTCTAATTCTGATGGAATTTTTATTTCCTGAATACTTGTGCTTTGCAATGTTATTGATGCTGTGACATTTTGAGATATGCTTTTGTCTATCAATACCTGTGCCATCTCTTGAAATGTAGCAAGTCCTACCTCTTGTGAATATGAATAATTTACTGAAATTCCTAATAATGTTATCATTATAATTGTAAATAGTATTTTTAACATAAGTTGACACTTTGTGATGAAAATATTAAATTTACTGATTAACAGTCGTGTAGGAGTTTATGATCATCATCCTCTTTGGTACAGCATACTGTAATAATGATTAGTACATTTGATACAAATCTTGATTGTATGACCTTATTATTTTCATGATTTATCAAAAAGTTTGCAATTATGCTGCTTTCTCATAATATCATGTAGTTTTTTATCCTGATATTGAATCTATAATCTAACTTTTGTCATGTTTTCTTCCTCATTTACTTTTTACTTTGTTTAGTAAAAGATTTTCCAATATATGCAATTCTTTAAAAATCCCAATATGTTAACATCACATAATGGCATATTTTGAGCATTTACGAGTATGTAAGGAATGTGGAATTATATTCACCAAACTTACAGCAGGCAAAATATTCTTAGCATGCCCCAATTGTAAGAGTCCAAGAAGAGGTAAAATCGAATTGGAACATCTAAAAGAAGAAAATGATCACGTCACAGAACAAGAATCTCGGAAACAAATAAAATAATTTACAACTAACTCCCAAAATAAGACTAGGATACTTTCAACGGTTACGCTCTTCAGAACATACCCTTCTGTTAAATGCACTCATATTCCCTGTTACAATGTACACATATTCTTAAACTCATGATTCCATTGTATGCTTGAGAGATATATTCAAGATCAATTGTTACATCCACTGTTAATCTCTAAATTTACTCTCTCGCGTGATTGATAAAAAAGAAATAGTTTGGCTATCTTAATTTCTTTATGTTCTATTCTTACTGTAAAGATGATTTAGCTGTTATCTATAGTATACTGATGCAAAGATTACAGATGTGATCATAATTATTGTTTTTATTTCCAGATTAATTTTCTATTTAATAACAACCTGGATTATTCATAAATCCTTCTGATGTTTATATCTCAAATCAAAATTTTCAATAAAATCAAATTCTAATTTAATTTAATAAAAATAAAAAACAGGTGATTTCATAATGCTTTCCAATTCTAAATTATTAAATTTATTTTTAATTTTTCTTGTTTGTTTTCTTTTCATAACTCTATCTTGTGTTATAATTAATATTCACATCTATGTTGTCATCTAGATAGTTGGCCCTTATTCCATTGTCTGTTGATATTTTTCAGCATCCTATAGTTCAATTAATTGCCGTTTTGAGTGCATCTGGAATTGGTTTGTTTCAAGGGATCATTTTGGGACGAGCGATTCTTGTTAGATTTCCACGTTTACAAAATCATCTCAAGAAAGTATCAGTAACTTTGTTTGTATTATTTTTGATAAATGCTATTCTTAGTGTACCTCGTTTTGCATCTCCTGAAAAAATTGTTATTTCAAATTTACCTGCAAGTAATCTTGATGAACTAGTGTCTACATTATTTTTAATTTTTGGTATGAATACTGGTTTTCTTACTGTGTTAGCAATTTCTGTAACTGTGATGAGCTTTGTTGTTTTGAAATTTATACATCTGAATATAATTTCAAAACTCTTTGTTTTCTTTTTTAGCGCTCTATTACTTATACTGACTGCTGTTAGTAGGTTTACCGATCTTACACCTAGCACATTTGAGGTTTTATTGTATTTTCTTTATCAGCTAGGAATCACTATAGGTATTCTAGTTGGTACTATCAGAAAAATTAGATCAAAAAAATAGTCTTAAAATAATTTCAAACATTTAAATCAGATTATAGTTAAATTTGAAGTGACATCGAATTCAAACCGTTCGGGGAACAAGCTGACAGTTCATGCGTTGAACTGTCAGCCCCATTTATTAAAAAATTTAATTTAATACTGATAATGCTTTAACTTGATCTCTAACGTAATCAAAACCTTCTTGCCAGAATTTTGGAGACCTAATATCAAACCCATGTTCTGCAAGAAGTTTCTCAGGTTTTTTAGACCCTCCTGCTGCAAGAATATCTATGTATGATGGAACAAAGTCTTTTCCTTCTTTTTTATATCTTTGAAATAACGATACTGCAAGCAAGTTTCCAAAAGAATAAGCGTAGCAGTAAAATGGCGTGTGGTAAAAGTGAGGTATGCAACTCCACTCTATTGCAAAGTCTTCAGACAGTCCAACTGAATTTCCAAATTGCATTTTGAGGTTTTGCAAATATGTCTTTGAAATCTCATCAACTGTAGTTCCATCTCCTATCTGCTTGTGAGCATCTACTTCAAAGATTGTAAAAAATGATTGTCTGAGAATTGTTGCATACAAGTCATCTATCTTCTCTGATAACATGATCTTCTTTTCATCATCTGAAATTTTCTCAGAGATATTATCATACAGTAATAATTCTGAAAATGTAGATGCTGTTTCTGCTAATGGTAACGGTGCATCTTGAACAAGAATTGATCTATCTTGTGCTGTTTGACTGTGTACGGCGTGACCTAATTCATGAGCAAGAGTGAAAACATCTCTTGATTTCCCAGTAAAGTTTACGAGTACATATGGCGTGATTTTTGGAGTCAGCGTGCTGCAAAAAGCACCATCTCTCTTACCTTGTCTTACTTCTGAATCAATATGGTTTTCATTGAATACTTTTTTTGCATATCCTTCTAATCTATCACTGAATCTTCCAAATGACTCAAAAACTAACTTTACTGATTTGTTATATGAATAATTTTTTTCTTTTATGTTTATTGCTGCGGGTGCATACAAATCATATCTTCTCAATTTCTTCATCTTTAGCATTCTTGCTTTTTGAATAAAGAATTTCTGAAAGACGGGGGCATTTTTTTTACACACCAAAAGAAGTGACTCTATAGTTTTATCGTCAACATTATTTCCAATATTTCTCATAGAAATTGGACTTTTGTATCCACGAATATCCATGCCCTCATCTTTCCAATTAAGAACAATGTTTTGATATATCTCTCCTACAACTCCTTTGTTTTCTGAATATTTTGTAAGGATTATTTTATAAGCTGTTTCTCTGATCTTTGGATTTGCACTTCTTACATAATTTGTAATCTCTTCTCTTGTCATTGATTTGGTTTTATTTCCGATCTTCATCTTATATTCAAACACATTTGTAATCTTATCATACAACTTTACAAGTGCTGAAATTCCAGTTACATCTAACGTATTGATGATTCGCTCTTCTGGTTCACTTAGTGCATATTTTGCAAATAATCTTTTATGTGATAAATACTCTGTAATTTCTCCTGCATCTTTCATGAGCCTTTTTGCATTTTTCTCGTCAATTTGCATCTTCCACCATAAATCGAAAAATAATATTTTGTTTGAAATCTCAGAACCTAACTTTGACATTCTTGTCATCAATGATGTTGCTTCATCTGATTGTGTATCTGAAGAATATGATAATGATGCATAACCTCCAATTTTACTCATTTTCTCAGATATTTCTTCTATTTCATGTAAAATACTCAAAAACTTTTTTGATGACATTTTAGGGTCTAACCTTGATTTTATTTTTTCAAATTTTTCTGCCTGTTTTTCTAACTCCCTAATCCGCTTTTGAAATTCAGGACTTTTTGGATTCTTTGTTAATTCCGATAAATCCCATCTCCCAAGTTGGTATTCTGTCACACTTTTTTCTATTTTCTGACTATTAAAAAATGAATCTTAACTTTGAATACAATGTTTGCATGGAGTAAAACCTTCTTTTTTTGCTTGATCAAGCATGTCTGGAATAAAATACTGTTTACTGTCTTTTTTTACTTCGTAGATGTCGCACTCTACTTTAGTTACCGCTAAGTGGTGTACAATCATTTTTGATTTATTACCTAGATACCCTGCCATGATCGAAACTACTTTTGTAAATCTCCAATACAGTAGACACAACTAACATATCCTTCTGAATTAGCCTGACCGAAGGTATCTGGAATAAAATACCTTCTATGTACTATTTTAATTTCATCTATTTCACAATCATCTGTCTGATTATTGAGATCATGAACTTGTTTTTTGTTATTGTCTCCATAATAAATTGCCATGCGTTATATGGAACACAAGTAGTATAAGTCATTGATTATTCATCACTTTGATACTAATTTGGCAAATATGATATATATGAAAAAGAAGTTATTCTTTATAGTGAACTAGAAGTGAATCTTGTGTAACTGGTAAAACTGCTATTATGTTTTCACCCTTTTCAGCTAAAAATGCGTTAACTACATCTTGAAGGTAAACTCCTTGTTCTAGATACTTTGATTCAAAATATCTAATTTTATGAATCATCATTGTTTCTAATTTGATTGTACAGTATTAATGATTCTAAACTATTGAATCTAATTCTGTATTTTACATTGTTTGTAAGAACATCTTTGATATCTTGATTTCTTCTGAATGTTGAAATTGATAATGGACTCCTTTCTGAAACCTATGTGATTTTTTATTTAATTTATGTTGATGACTAAAATTTATAGATTTTTTGTAGAAATTAATCTTATTATAATAAAACATAGAGAATTACGCGCAGATTTCGGAAATTAAGCCGGTATATATCATAGAGAATGCTATCTAATACATGTTCAAAAAAATAATTACAAACCTGAAATTTGGTGTTTGCAAAACCTCCATCGCACATGATGATATACATGAATTAAAAGAATCTGAAAAAAAGAAAGAAAAGGATGTAACTAAATAGCATGAAATATCGATGCCAAAACTGTACCTTTCATTGGGAAGGAAACTCTGATACCTTTGATAAAGTACTCGTACATGAAAAAACTCATTTGGAAAAAATAAGTGAGCATTTACTTTGATGGATTCATAATTCTAAATAAAATGTCTATTCGCTGTAAAGTTTGTAATACTACAAAGATTGTAGATGCTAAAACAAATTCTCATGTAAATTGGGAATGTCAGACTTGTGGCAACACTGTTGATGCACATGGAAACGTTGTTTCATTAGATTAATTTTTTATATTTGATTTATTATTTGTAAAATATTATTTTGTTTATGTAGATTGTAATCTGATTTTCAATCGTAGACCATTAAATTTTTCTCTTCCAGTAAACTATGAATCTGATTAACAGAACGATGGACATCTTTTTCTAATTTAGCTCCTACACATACGAGTTTTCCTGATGAGAAAATCAGAATTACTGTTTTTGGGTCAAGCATTCTGTGAATCAAACCTGGAAATTGTTCTGGTTCATACATACTTCGTGGCAAAGTTCTTGCTGCTTGTTCCAAACTCACTTTACCTCCAAGGTTAATTGATGATACAATATTTTGAATTGTTACAATTGGTTCGCTTTTTATTTTGACTTTTCCTTTTCTTAATAGTTCAACTACTTTTTTTACTGCAGTCTCAGCTAATTCTTGTGATTTGGCACCTGTACATACCATCTTTCCTGAACCGAAAAGCAATGTAGCTGTTTTTGGACTCTTTAGTCTGAATACTGCACCTGGAAACTGTTCTGGATGATATTCAACTGCTGGGAATTTTTTTGTAATGTCTACAAGATCTAGTCTTTGATTAATTGTTGCAGAAGCAACTACATTGACAATTGCAATCACTGGTCTTGTTTGCGTCATTTTTTATTATTGCTTCCCTGCCTGCATATCTATATTTTGATCTAATCTTAAACCCTTGTATCTATTTCTTATTGTCACTTCAGTCACATTTGCAGCCTCTGCAATGTCTCTTTGAGTTCTATCCTCTCCGTTTCTTACACATGCCAAGTATAATGCTGCTGCTGCAAGACCCATTGGATCCTTACCTGCAGATTCTTCATGTTCTTGTGCATCTTTGAGAACTTTTACTGCGTAGCGTTTTGTTCTTTCTGAAATTTGTACTTTACTTGCAATTCTTGAAACACATTGCACAGGATCTACTACTGGCATTTTTAGATCTAATTCTTTATGCAGAATTCTATAACACCTTGCAATATCTTTTCTCTTTATGTTCCCTGCATCTGAAACATCTTTTAATGTTCTAGGAGTCTCAGTGTCGCGACATGCGGCATAAAGAGCTGATGCAATTAAAGCTGAAATTGAGCGTCCCTTTACCAATCCCTTCTCCAATGCTTTTCTATACACATACGCTGCCTTTTCAATTACAGGATCTGATAGAGAAAGTTTGTCCTTTAATGTTGCCAATTCACTTAGTGCTTGTCTAAGATTTCTGTCTGATGATGCGTTAACTTTGCTTCTACTATCCCAAGTTCTTAGTCTTTCAATAGTACTTTTCATTGAAGTTGAAAGTGGTTTACCTGAGGCATCTTTGTTTACTGGATTGATAATGGTGGCTAAACCTCTATCATGCATTGTAAGTGATGTTGGAGCTCCTGTTCTTGTAGGATCTGTTCCTCCTTCTTTTGAAAATGATCTCCATTCTGGTCCGGAATCTTGTAATGTTTCAGAAACAACAAATCCACATTTTCCGCAAAATCTTTCACCTGTGACGTTGTCTGTCAACATACTGTTTTTTCCACAGCGTCCACAGATGCCATCTGCATTGATAGTCTCTAGAACCAATAATATAACCAATGTTGATTATTTTGTTTCCTATAAATAGTGGACTATTTGCCTTTTTTTACGAAAATCCGGTCATTTTCATGCCTAAAATCATGATTTTCAATTTTTCGTAGAACTATTAGATTGTGTTTTTACTGATTTTAAATACTATGATCTCAAAAGTGAGAATTTTAATGTGCTTTAACTATCAAGCATATGATTGAATATAATGGGTGATGATATGTTCTGTCATTGCAGTTCTTATGATCATGAAAAAACTGATGAATGTTACATAATACGATGTTCGTTTTATTTGATCGATCATCATGGAACATTTGGTAAAAACAAATAAGATTGTACTAAAAATGATTATGACAAAAAAGAATAATTTTAAACTCAACAAGAAAAGAATTCAAAAAAGACTGGTCCATTTTTGATGGTTTTAAATTTTCAATCCGTGTTCTTAATCATGCAATAAATTTGGCAAAATTTACTGTTTCGAAAATTATTGGGGTTTTTGTAATCCCTAGTAATGTTGCTCCTTTGCATATAGATAATTTATTTGATCCTGATGGGTTATTGAATAAAGTAAGGTATAAAGCAAAACTGAAAAAACACGGAGAAAAAATCTTAGATCATGCAAAAAAATATGTGCGCAGAATAGTGTTGAATTTACAAAAAAATATTTTGTTTGGAAATCCTGGAAATGGCATTGTTACATTTGCAGTAAACAAAAAAATGGTATTGTGATGATTGTAATGAGTTCACGTGGACATGGCCCTGCCAATGATGTACTGCTAGGAAGTGTTTCTTATACTGTAATTTACAAATCAAAAAAACCAGTAATGATTATAAAATAATCTTCATTTATAACTAATAATTACCTATCTGCTTATTCTCTCAGTTCTTTTATTATTATCTAATTTGAAAAAATATCTTTTTATGGTATGAATAATTCTTCTTTTTCCCACTAATTCTAAAATTAATATTATTGTAGTTGGAATGAGAAATTTCTGACATTCTTTTTTGAATGGATTAGTTTAGTTTTAGGATTAATGATTCTAATTTCTACCACTGCTCTATATGAGCGGAGACAAATCTTTCGATTCTTTGTTGGCAGAAAATAATTTTATCTTGTGTGGCTTGTTTGTTTGAGAATCAAAAATATTCTTTATGAATATAGCACCACTTCCAAATGTCTCCTGGAATTGCCTTCATTACAGGATGACCTGTTTCCTCAAAGTGTTTTGTTGCATGTTTTCCAATTGATGAATCACAACAACCAACATGCCCACATGTTAGACACATCCTGATTGCTACCACTGGAAGACGTTCTTTTTCACACTCTTCACAGCCTTTTGTGTTTTGTTGCACGTCTTCTTTTTTCTGTGAGAAATGTTCACATTTTTTTGACATGTTCCTATTTTTTTATAGTATCTTTGTATCTCTTTATTGATTCTATAATTACGGTTTTTGCCTCTTTTGCTGATTTCCACCCGATGATTTCAACTTTCTTGCCTTCCAAGTCTTTGTAAACCTGGAAAAAATGTGCTATTTCTGAACGATAATGATCCTCCATATTTGTGATGTCTACTGTATGCAGATATCTAGGATCATTTGTAGCAACGCATATTATCTTGTCATCTAATTTCCCATCATCTTTCATTTGTAGTAATCCTATTGGTCTAGCTTCAATTAAAATTCCAGGATATGTCTGGTTTGTTACTAATACCAATGCATCCAGCGGATCTTCGTCGTCGGACAATGTTTGAGGGATTAACCCATAATCTCCTGGGTAATGAAATGGGGAGAATAAAACTCTGTCTAATTTCATCATGTTGTATTTTTTATCATATTCATATTTGTTCATGGAACCCTTTGGAATCTCTACGATCACATTAATAATTTCTGGAATATCTGTTCCTGGCTCAATATCATGCCAAATGCTCTTACTCATTTTCTAGTACTTGGGCATCTTGCTCAGTATATGAATTCTGTGAATTATAATATGTTAGAAGAATTAGATTATTTTATGTATTATGCTAGGGTGTCTATGTTTGGAATTACTTTGTAGATTTTAACAATATATTTGCCTTCAAAGATGTTTATTGCTTCCCCTGTAGTAGCATCCACATTTCTTACTCTAAATTTGTATTCATAAGAGCCATCTCCTTTTACATCAACTTGTGCAAAGTGGACTGGATCTTCTCCCTTGTAAAATTGAATAATCACTGGATATCTTTCAGCAATATCATCTGCTTCCCCCTTGACTGATCCCCAAGGAAGTTTGTTGTTTTCAGGAACATACATTGTAGTAATTGTTTCCTCTAGACTTATTTTTTCATTAATTGGAGTAACTGTTACATGATTTGATTGAGCAGAAGTATCTGGAACTACCATCACTCCAAATACCGTCATGACTGACACAATTAACAAAATACTTAATTTGGTACTCATTTTGATTACATTATTTTGTAGTTACTTAAAAAATTTATCATTAATTTATTCCAATATATCTATGGTAGTTCTTCTTCAATATCTGAGCATGATTTATGAACCCACTGATCTTTTGAGTTTTTTAGTATCTCTTTACCTGTTTTAATTGCCTCTCCGCACTCTATACATTTTCCATTGAATCGGGCTTTCATGATTGTTGTATGTTTCTAACCTAATTTAACTAGTCCCATTTTTGCTTAAAATAGCCAAGATTTGGTAGTGATAATTAATTAGTACTAAAAATAACTCGGATGGAATTCACTTACTAAAATGAGCATATTTTAGGTTCGTTAGTTCATATCTGACTAAACGAGGGTTAGAACTTGTCTCAAAAAAAGTCCCAATTATAAATAAATAAAGTTCATAGTAATTTTGTTACATAAATTTTTCTGAAATGTTCTAATTATCTTGCAATTTGATGTTACATCTTCTCATAAATTTTTTCATTTTCATAATAGGTGCCACTCTATTATCTAGCAGATTTAACCCACTTTTTTTGGATCTTCAAATACGATGTATGACCACTATTGCAGAGTACCAAGACCATGTTCTAATACAAGTGCGATTTTTAAATTATCATCATCTTTAACATATCAAATTTTATGAGATCCAACTTAAACGATCTCTTAAATCATTGTTTTTCTTTTTGACTAGACTAGATCTCAAGTCCAAATGATTCTGCAATTGTAGAAAATTTCTGATATGATTCCAAGTACTGCCTCCCTTTTTGGGTAATCACAAATGTATTTTTCCCATCATATTCAATTCTATTGACCAAGTCACTTCCAATCAAATTTGACAGTAATTTCGATAACCTAGAATGTGATAAGTTGGCCTTAGAAATTAGTGTGGTTGTTTTGATTCCTTTCTGTCCTGACTCTTCAGTTGCAGTAAGAATGTCCCCTACAATTTGCATGCTTGTTCTGTACGAGACCATGAAAAGCATGCCAAATTCTCTATTATATAGATTGGTATTGCTTACCATTCATTACCATTCATTACCATTAATATATATACCCGTGTTAGAGTTACATGATATGAGCACACAAACTCAAACAAGCGATGTATATTCAACGTCCAAGCAAAATGTTCAAAAATACTTTGAAAATTTTTCAAAAATATCTCCTCAGTATTTTAAATCCATAACAGATTTGCAAAACGAATGCATGAAAACATGCGAAAAAACAATCAACGCTTCAATATCTGTACAACAAGAGTTTACAAAAAAAATTGGGATCACAACTGATATTCCTAGTACTACAACAACTGCAATTACAGATGCTAGCAAGCAAATTGTTCAGGCAAGTATAGTAAACAATCAATTTGTAAAAACAACAATTGATGCAACTGTACAGAACATTATGACATACAATAATAACATAAATGCATTTGTTGAATTAAATAAAAATATAATCCAGTCATGGATAACCCCATTCACACTAAAAAACTAGTGTGATTAATTTTCTTTTTTTCCTAATCAGCAATATATCTACAATCGTTAATTTTAGAAAAAATACTTCAAAGTTTTTTCATTAAAATTTATAAAAAAAATAAAATAAATTACAATTAAAAAAATATTTTAGAAAAAAAATAGTTTGGACTACGATGATTATTTTGATTAATTGAAATTAAATAAAGTGTGCTTTCTTTCTAATATTGTGTTTAAGATAAAGTAGTAATTTCTTTTTTACTTTGATCATCAGGATCATAGCCTCTCTTTTTGTGAATTGAGTCAATTACTCCTTTGGTAAACTTGTCAAATTTTTCATCTTTCATAGAATCTATTACCTCATCAACTGTTTTATTCATATCAATTTTTTTACATAGGCGATCAGCCTCAGAGCAATAGGATTCAATATATCTTTGTATGTAGTCATACTCTGAACCCTCAATCCCAATTTCCCGTCTTCTTTGGCTTAACCTTTCTCTCCAAGTTATACTCATTGTATCTATTTCTATTATAATTTATGGAATTTAAAGATATAAAGAATAATTCAAAAAAATTGCATTTTTCCATTGGGATTTTGCACTCCTGATTCCTTATGATTCTAAAATCTTACTCTTTCTTATCTTCTTGTATATTTCTTTTATGAATAATTAATTGATTTTTTTGTTAAAACCCTACTATAGCCATTCCAATAATTGCTCAAAATAATGAGTGAGCTGGTTTATACTCTAATGAAAATTCTGTTGTAAAATAAAGAGCAATTATGGCCATCATTTTATCTTAACCCCTTGTTGGTTCCAATCATCTCATAAGATTCTACATCGTATGGAATTTTATATACTTCTTGAAATCCTCCAGAAGAATAACCTCCAACATAGAGAAGACTATTTTCAGAGTCAGCTGCAATACTTGAGACAGTAAGATCTATGTTTTGCCTGTTCTCCCATGATTTGCCATGATCATCAGAGTATACAATCCCAAATGTTTTGACTGATGCAAACAATCTACCATTATCATCAAATGTTAATGCAAAAACTGTCATTCCTTGATATGTGTCAAGTTGAGTCCATGTTTGGCCACTGTCATCCGACTTGAAAATACCGTTACCAGTACCTGCATAGATTAGTTTAGAATTATCAGGAGAAATTGCCAAAGATAAAATATATTCTGGATATTCTAGGTGTTCCCAAGTTTTTCCAGCATTAGTAGTCTTGAATAGTCCTCTTGCACCGCTATCAAAACCAATTATGATCTCAGGATTTTGTTTACTTATTGCCATGGCGTGAAAGTCAACTGGTGGCTCGATTACATTGGAAACAGATTCCCAAGTAATACCGCCATCACTGCTTTTTATCAATCCTGTGTTTCCTCCAGTAGATGGATGGCCACTTGCATACAAAGGAATTCCTGGAATTGGCGGTGCGCTAAATGCCATATAGTCAGATCTTACCTTGTCCACTTTAATTGGAGGTCCGCTGTTAATGCTTTGGTAAAAATCGCCATGTGTTGCAATATATAAAATAGAATGATCTGAAGGATCCAACCCCACACCATGAACATGACGCCAGTCAATTATTCTGAGATCATCTGATTCAACCTTACTGGTATTTGGAGTATCTGAAATTTGAGACGAACCAATTAAAACAATTGTAACAATAACAATCAATGCAATGCCGGCAAATAATTTTCTTGAGATCATGTTTTACAGACAGTCTCAGGAGATTAAGATGATATTTGTATTTTATTCCACATGTAATCTTGCAAACTTACCATTGGATATTCGATAAGCAAATCATAGATTTATGATATAAGGTCACATCTTATATCCAAGATATGTCGATTTTACAATTGTAAAATCTACTATTGATGTATCTGATTGTCTATACTATGATGAAATAGAATGTATCTAAAACAAATACACAAATCAAACACAATGCAAGACATCACCTACTAGGGGATAAAGGTCTCAGTTGGAGTCATCTTCATCGCATACGGAATACAGAAATTCGATCCAATATGGAAACAATACCTAATCGGTTTTGGATTACCTCCCAAACTGTAAATCCCGATAACTGGAATGACTATCAAAATCTTTTCTGTAATCATTCCTGTCTAAATATTGAATTATTTTCCTGCAGAATTGATTGTCTCTTTCCAAATTGTCTTGATGCAAAGATTGCGATAAATATTGACAATATTAAAATCAAAACTACAACTGTACCAAACTCTGGAATTGTATTGTTTTGATATGCATGATTCAGATTGCTGTAACTTGCACCTGGTACAAATCCCCCTCCCATAACATAGATTGTATCACCTACTGTAGATGAGAACAATCCTTGTCTTGGTACAGGCAGTGGCTGCAACGTATACCATGTGTCCTCTTCTGGGATATATGCCTCGTTTTCATCAAATGTTTTGACCGTGTCCTCTCCTCCAAATACAAAGATCACCCCATTAAGTTCAGATGCAGTAATACCGTTTCTTGCAGTAGGCATTGGTGTCAAGGTTTCCCAAGAGTCACTTTGAGGATCATAAACCTCATTGACATCTAGATTTCCGATCCCTTTTGCAAAACCTCCTATGACATACATCTTTTCATCAATCACAGAAGTTGCAAAATGTTCTCTTGCAGTAGGCATACTGGCTTTTGTTTCCCAAGAATCTGTATTCGGATCATACTGTTCAACTATACTGTATGTTTCATCACTTCCAAATCCCCCAACAGCATAAAGTTTGTCTGAAATAAATTCTGCAGACAACGCACCTCTTGCAGTAGGCATATTCTCTCCAAAATCCCATGTGTCTGTATCTGAATCATAAATCAGTAATACACTTGATGCAATCCAGTTACCTGTGTATCCTCCTATGACATAGATTTTTCCTTCATGCGATACTGCATCCATGTGATGGAGTGTCAATGGGATTGGAGATGCATTCGTCCATGAATCAGTTATAGTGTCATAAACAAAAACTGTACTTGTATCCTTATCGTTGTTGTCCAGACCTGCAATGACATAGACCCTATCATTGAGAGTTACTGCAGCACTAGATGTTCTGCGTTCTGGAAGTTCAGACATATTGTTCCATGATTCGGACGGTTCATGTTCCTCGGCAAGGGATTCAGGCAGTGAGAACAATACAAAACAAATGGATAATATTATAATTGTAAATAGTGATTTTTCTTTTATTCTACATGAATGAAATTTTCTAATCTTGAGTATCATGGATGCATCATTTGATGTGTACTATTACCTTTCATCAAATCCTGCATTTTTTTTATGTGTTGTTTGATTAGTTCCATCATTTTTTGATTGAATTGTGTTTCATCTAGTTTCTGTGATCGAAGTTCTTGGAATTGCTTTGTATGTTCAATCATTAATTCAATCATCTTGTCTCTGGTCTGTGGATCTTCTGCCATTTGCGTTATCATACTATCGTTCATCATTTCTTTGCCCATCATACCTTGACTGTTTTCTGAACCCATCAAATTTCTCATATGTTCCATCATTTCGGCATTTTCTGTCATGTGACCCATCATTTGCAGTCTCATTTGATCATCATTCATCATAACGGATAACATCTCCATCGTAAAATCATGATTGCTCCTCATAATCTGGGCCATCTGCCCTGCATGCTCTGCACTTGACATCCATTCCTTCATCTGTTCAGGGTTTTGCCTCATGTGGGATATCACTTGATTCCTGCCCTCCTGACTCTCCAAAAACTGATTCATCATCTGCTGTCTGGAATTAGGATCCTGCATTGCTTGTTGCATCTGTTGCGGTGACATTGCATCAAGGTTCATCGAATCTGGCATGCTGTTACTCTGTAATGCGGCATATCCTATTCCAATACCTGCAATGAAAACACCAACTACAATTGCAATCCATGTCATCTGATTAGTCATATCTATACGATAATACTAATCCTGGCATATTAAATAAAACCATTTACATTTGTAAAGTCACATTACTCCATTAGATTTCTGGTGATGGACTCAATTTTTCCCTTGAATTTTTCTTTGTACATTGTTTTACATGAAGTACAGCAGAAAAACCACATGGCTTATTCATCTGACACAACATAGAGAGCACATTATAAAATAGATCACTGATTAATCTATCTCATGTGTTTTTTGTACATGTTCAAAAGGATTTGTAAACAAGTGAACGTCGCTACCAATCCAACTTCTGTCATGGAATATTTAATATAAAATTAACAATAAACATGATGGTATCAAAATGAAAAACTTGTTTAATTTAATATTATATAATCTGATAAATTTTCATTGTCATCCTGCTCTACTTTATTGAGTATGTAACCATACTAATTTCAAATTGAACATATATGATACAAGATCAATTTCATGTACAATTTGTAAACAAGTATTGGTAAAGTTGACTATGATACAGAAATTATCCGTTTAAAATGTGTTCAGTGCTTAAACACTACTCATGTTAAAGCCAAAATATCTTTACATAATTTCTCATTATCTATTATTCTATGTTTAAATTAAAACAATTCAATTGTAAGTGCCAAAAATACTATTGTCTAAATTCAGTTTTTGATCAAAACAAACTTTGTGCTGAATGTTTTTATGGAATACATGAGGTTGTAAAGAATTAAATCAATTCAACATGTTTTACGTATTATTTATAGCAATTATGAATAGTAACTCCTGATATTGCAGAAACATTTGAGATCTTTTGTTGGTACAAATTCAAGATTGTTTTGATGCTTGTCAGTAGAGTATGGTGAATGCAACTGTATCTGGTTTTTTTCCTGCAGTTAATTTTCTCTTTCTTGACAACTCCATCGTTTGGAACTTTTCTGGAGTCAACTTACTACTCTACTTCGGTCTATGTGATGTGGGATTGTTTTATGCCCATCAAGAGTTTTTTTAACTATGGATTCAATGCTAATTGCTGCCTATGTAGTCTCTTTCTTACTATTCTTTTCAAATAAAATTTTGTTATTTTTTGTAATCTTTTCAATTCTACCAACTGGAATGGTTTCAAAGTTTTCAGATATTCTGATAAATTCAAGTAATGTTGTCTCGATGATTTTTTCAAAATCTCTGTAGAAAATTTTGTAAGTGTCTACCTCATTTCCAAAACGCGCTTTGCTGAAAATTTCATAAATCATTCCTTTTTTTGTCATACCTTACTTGAATTATTACAATAATTCAAAAATACTATGTTTTTCATGAACAGAATTTCAAGAGAAACGAAAAATAGTTGCTAACCTAAAAGAAACCATGAGAACTCTTCATCTTGAAAAAAAAGGATTACGAGGTTGGCAATATCTGAAAGCTTTAGACAACATACTGCAAACTCTATTTTTTCTGGTGTTGTAATGAGACGAGATTTTGTAATTGATGGATTCGTTTTTGGAACTGCCTCCATAGAAGGTGATGATGCTACCATGTTGTCTTGAAGATGTATGATGAACTCCAAAGACCAGATGTTGGTTATGTCTTGATTTCAGGATTGATAGTTTCAATGTTTAATATCATTGACATCAAAAAATTATATCATTCTTTGAAAATTCCGATAATTGGAATATCTTATAATGATTCGCTGGGTATTGAGAGTGCTCTAAAGTATCATTTCCCAGATTCATTCGAATCAAAAATTTCTTTATATCAAAAATTAGGAAAAAGAGAAAAAATTACATTAAATACATCTCATGATATTTTTATCAGAAAAGAAGGTTGTAATCTGATCGATGTAGAGTATCTGCTAAATGGATTGACATTATATGGTTCTGTTCCAGAACCTATACGTGTTTCTCAATTACTTGCAAAAACATTACTTCAGAAAAATTATCATTCTAAATTTATTGGGATCTCCATTATTCATTATTAATTGCAAGAGCGAAAGGTTCATAGTATTTATGAATCCGAATAAGATTAGTTATTTACATGGTTATACTATATGCAATCATAGGTGCAATCACTACTATTGGAGTTGTCTTACTTCGACATTATCTTGAAGAACGTAAAAAACAACCTAGAAATGATAAATTTTGTTATAGTTGTAATCTAAATTTTCCAAATAAATACAACGTATGTCCAAAATGTGGAATAAAATTTGGTAATTAAAATAATCTTACAACAACATAAATCCAGAAATCACCCTCACAGGGGTAAAAAATGGACGCAGTATTATTTATGATTGGCTCTAAACGTTAGATTCTCAATTCTTTTTTTTGATTTGAGCCACTGACGAGATTAGTCAATTTTCGTTAGATATCTACATAATTTCTACCCCTAGAGTTTTATCAATATGATAAATTACAATCAAAAAACTTTCATTAGATTTTTTTGAGAGTATTATTGTGGGCAATTCTTTTCCAGAAACTAAATTACGGATACGTATGAGCTCTCATGATGCACATTACGATGGGAATCTTGTTGATGGTGCACAAATTCTTAATCTTTTTGGAGATTTAACTACTGAATTAACAATTCAATATGATGGGGATGAGGGCCTTCTTCAAGCTTATGATAAAGTTGAGTTTTTAGCTCCAATATACAGCGGAGATTTTATTGAAGTCACAGGAAAAATTACTGAAGTCGGAAAAACTAGTAGAAAAATAAACTTCGAAGCATACAAGGTGATTTCTCCAAACAAAGGCAATACAAATGAAAGTGCTTGTGATGTACTTGATTCACCAATTCTTGTAGCAAAAGCAACTGGTACAAGTGTTGGTAATTCTAGAAAAACAAAGAAAAGGAAAATTTTAGATTTTATTTTTCTACTCTATCTCCTCTAAAGTCTCTTCCTATCATAACTAAATAAATTTTGAATGTACGGTGTTCTGATACTTGTAATGTAAAACATAGTTATCTTTTATTATTGCTGCTGATGAAAACACTAATCACCTCAATCAAAAAATTCAATATATTAATTAATACTTGGTTGCTTTGAATTGTTTTTTTGATATGAACTTTCAGTTTTTATGTTAGTAATACCAATAAAAAAAGAAAAGATAAGTTTTGGCTAGTTATGCCATTTTATTTCAGTCATTTGACTGCGAAGATCATTTAGCTGTTCTCGAAGCGAGTCTGCCTGTACGTCATCACCATCAGCGATAGCATTCTGGAGTTGTTTTAGAATCTCAAGAAACTGTGATTTTAGATTATCTTTTGCTACGTTTCCGGTTCCTTGATCAGAAAGTTTTTTCTCTATTTTTGCAATCTTGTTTTCGATTTGCGCAGGATCAGATAATGTCTTTTCATAGTTTCCTCCTTCTTGTTGTTTGTCATGAGAGTATCTGTTGTCTCTGCCTTCTGCCATCATCATAGAGTGATCAAACTCTTTTGTTACCTGTGTGGTGTTTGTGGCATCTGCTGCATCAACTACAAATACTGTTGTACTCATTGTTTCTGATTTGGATTCCATGTTAATCTCAACTAGCGTCCATACGACGAATTTGTCGCCATTTTCATTGACTGCTATACCGATACTGCCTTTCATGACATCAAGTCCTGCATCTTCTGCCAAGGATGCTGCCTCACTGAACTTTACAGTTACTTTCGATTTTAAGTCCTCATGAACTGCCTTCATGTCTGTTTCTTTAGTCATTTCAGGGATTGGTATTGCACCTGTAAATCCTTTAACTTTGATTGTCATGTGATGTTTCTTAGAATCATATTTCATCTTGTCTTCAGAATGTTTTTTGTATTCGTTACTGTATTCTTCAATGAATGCTTGTTTTCCTGCTTCATCAAGTGAGCAGTACTCATTCATCTTTGCTATTATCTCTTCGGTTTTGTTATACTCTGCAATCAGTGAAGATTGCTCATCCGCAGACATTTTGCAGTATCTGTTTATCTTTTCTGCCATGTCTTGTTTGATATCTTTCTTTACACTATGATCATAGGTGGCATCACTCTTACTACTACCATCTGCCCATTGTTTTTCTTGGCCAGGTTCTGCTATAACATATGGTGTTGCTGCTACAAACATTAATGCAAATACTGCTGCAAATGCTGGAAGTACATACTTTATCTTTGTATTCATTAATCTGCCAATGAGGCTTTACTGATAAAAGTTACGAACAAGTGATCTGTAACACTCTTCATGATTATATATAAAACGTAAATCGGTGGTTTGCGAGTTAGAATTTTCTAGATTTCACAAAAAAAAAAGTCTACTTGATTCTATCTTACTATTGCTATGAACATCTCATTTGGTTCTACTGTATTTTTAAAATTAAAGAAAAGTAATTAATTATTTCAAGATGAATAATCAAAATAAACCTGGTATTCTAGTGATAAGTTCAACATAGAACGAATGTGGCTTATTAGTAATGATGACATGATCTAATTGATATGAAATAAAAACTGATACAAAAAGAACAAGAAGACGATATTAGTCGAGAAACTATTCTGTTGAGAATAAAAGAGACATTCCTAAGCTAGGAATTTTTATTTTGTTATTATTGAATTTATTTTACTACATCAATATATTAGATTAATTATAGAAATTTTCACTCTAATCCAAAATTTAGATTTCCTTAAAGAAAATCCCTTTGAACTATCAATTTGATAGTACATTATAACAATAACTAATAAAACCAGAAATCATTGTATTGGGATTTTGGTTTGATTAGTTTCCAGCTTGATCAAGATATCAGGATATAGAGAAGCTGAGATGCAATTTTTGAGGTCAGAAAATACCTCGATTGAAAAGATTGAGGATGGGAGATTTTATTCAGATACTAGGATCTCAGATTTTCAAAGATATGTAAAAAATATGATAAAGAAAAAGCCAAATTCATACAGTATAAAGTATGTATCAAATGTGTATCCAACTTTTTGGACCGTTTTTCTTGAAAAAGACATCCAGGTGGATGGGATGGTGTTTCTTTCTAGTTTAAAGTCAGATAACAATGACGAGTCATTTGGATGGTATGTGTATCCTGATTATGTCTCAGAGAGTTCTAAAAAAATTTTAAGAAAAATAAACCAGACCTTTTCAGATGAATGGAATACAACAGAATGGACAATTAGATAAACTACTGGTTTGTTTGGAATAGAACTAGACTATAAAGTGTTAAATAATTTTCAATTCATTGATAGAAATCTTGTTTGTAAAAACCGATTCTAAGAAATATTAATAAATCATAAGTCAGTTGTCTAAGAGTAACGATGGAGACAAACCGAATTGCAGGATATGTTGTCATATTGATAGCAGTTGGGGGTGTTGCAATTGCTGTTTCCCTTTGGGACAGTGATGGAGACAAAATACCAGATATCGTTGATAATTGTCCAGATGTGTATAATCCTGATCAAGCAGATTCTAATGGCAATAAGATTGGAGATGCATGTGAAAATATAAACTCTGGAGATTCTTCACGTTAAAAACAAATTTGCTTAAATAAGTTGTAAATTAGCTGTAAATACATCATCGCTTGATTAGAATTTTAAATATACTAAATCACAACATCACACTATACGGGATTAGTCTAAGATATCTTTCCTTATTGGATGATATCCTCTTACGCTCATTATTACTTGAGGGTTTTGTAACTTTTGAGATGATTGATGGTATAATTCCTTGTAATGGTTTGTAAAGTCTTTGCCATTTTCTGGGTTCTCATATGATTTCTTGTTTGTAATATCATCAATCCATGTTCTATAGTTTTTGTTTGTAACGAATTGTAATTTCTGATCTAGCCAATTAATATGTGATTTAAGAAAGGATGTAAAATTATGAGATACAAAGACAAATTGAATCCATGCATTGTCAGTTAACTGAATAAGATTTGATATTTGTGTGATTAATTGATGTGAATTATTTTTATCAAGTATAGTTGTGTAATGACCATGATATAGTGAAACATCAAATATTTTGTATTTGGTATCGACTTTAAACCAATCATGTATGGAATGTTCTAGTTCAACAAACATGGCTCTCCTCTTGCGTTTATCTTTTCAAGTGTGATCTCCAATAGATGTTATAATAAAGTGCGTCTTATTTTAACCCCACATGGGGGATGGACCGGATGG